>JAHBTG010000033.1 GCA_019638695.1 Bacteroidota bacterium
GGTGGCTGTCCAGGTTATTGACAAAGTAATCTACCTTCACCAGGTCATAGATCTCGGCCGCCACCGCTGCCGTCACGATCTTGCCCAGCATATCGTCCGTCAGGTACATCACATGAACGTTCTTGGCCAGTTCAAAGCCTGCAGGGGTTTCCACTGCATTTTTGCTGAACAGCTTTTTTTCTACAGTAGTCTCAAACTTGGGCTCTATGCCTATCATGTCTACAAATACGTTCTCGGCAGGAATCCCCAGTTTAAGGAGCTCTTTGCGAAAGGTCTCTATGCGGGCATTCATCAGGTTGTCTGCAGTAGGCAGGTCCTGGCCCACCTGTACCAACGCAAATACCGCCGTGTAGGCATCCGCCGGTACGTTCAGCAGTACGCGGGCATTCACGATCATCGTAGTGTCATTGATATAATAGCTCTGGCCGCCGGCCGGCAATATTTCTCGGCGATTGGCGGGCTTATTATCCGGGTATGCCCCGCCATAAGGCGCTGCATCCCGTGCCTGTTCGTTTTCATTTTGCAGGATTTGCGCGTTGCGGGAGCTCTGGTAGCTTTCGGAGCTCTGGCGCTTGAGCATGGAGCCTGCTTGCTGGCCCATCAGAGACAGGGGCATGCATAGCAGCAGCCCGGAAAGGAAATGACGAAAGTTCATAGAAGGTAGATCTTTGAGTGGGATAAAGATACGGTTTTGGCGGCAGTATACACCCGGGCAAATGCCGGGTTCATTTGAGAGTGCCGGTAATCTTGCCTGGATCTAAAATGTCAGGGACTGCAGCATCTCCGGCTGTGTGAGATGGACCACTTGCAAGCCCAGTGCCCGCGCCTGTATCACATTTTCGGCATTGTCCTCTATAAACAGCACTTGCTCCGGTTGCAGCTCCATGGCCGCCAGCGCCTTGAGGTAAATGTCTTGCTCAGGCTTGCGGGTATGCAGTTCATGAGAGACAAATACATGCTCCATCTGTTGCAGCATGGGTGACACGGCGGGGTAGAACCGCTGGAAATGAATGGCATTGGTATTGCTCAGCAATGCGGTACGGTATCTTCGGGTAGCCCGGTCCACGGCTTCAAATGCCCAGGGGAAAGGGTCCTTGAGCACGGCACACCAGGCATCGTCAAAGTCCGCATCTGTAAACGCCGCGTCAAAGGTCTGGCGCACCTGGCTGCGAAAGTCCTCCGCACTCATGTAGCCGCGCTCAAAATCCAGGAACAACGTTTCCTGGTTGTGAATATCGAACCGCACCTGCGCTCCTCCGGACTGCATACCCAGTAACCGGGTGAGGGCCTCGCGGGTTTGGGCCGGGTCAATGTCCAGTAATACTCCGCCCATATCGAACCATACAGCCTGTATGCGCTCCCAGTGAATGGATTCATTCATACTTACCACATTATTTGACTGCAAACCAACAAAAAAACCCGGCTGTGTGGCCGGGTCTGGGTTAGGTAAGTGTGTGAGGCTTACGCCTTACAGGAAAAAATATAATTCAAACATAGGAAAAATATCATTCTATGCAAATGGTATGAGTATATATATATCCGGTGTTCATGCGCCAATGGAGCAGATATATTCCTGAACTGAGGTTTTCCGGCGAAATCTTGTGTTGGATGCCGGGTGGTAGAATGGTGCTGTATACCTCCTGCCCCAGGCTATTGCGCAGAGACACTGTTCCGCCAATGGCCTGCTGTGTAGCCAGGTACAAGGTGTGCCTGGCCGGCTGGGGATATACCTGCACCCGGGGCGGGGCAGTGGTGCCCGGGCGGGAATTGGCTTGCAGGCAGTTCCCCGTGGCTTGTATGCCGGGGCTTAAGCGGTAGTGGGTGCCGCTGGCATTCTGTACCAGGTACAGCGCCCGCACCCGGAACAGCATATCGGCTACTCCTGTTCCGCATGCCTCAAAGGCCGGTATGATGCTGGTCTCGGTGAGTGGGGTGGGGGTGAGGAGCTCAAAGTCTGCACCCTCCGGGGTTTTTCCATATACATAATAGCCCAATGGGGCCTCCTCTCCGGGAGGGGCCTCCCAAGTGAGGCTGCCATTGGAAAAAGCGGCATTGACAGGAGCCGCCGGGTATTCCAGTCGCAGCGTGGGGTCTCCCAGCAGGGTGATATGCACCATCTGATGCCCATAGTCATTGCCGTAGACCGTGGCGCCGGCTCCCTGCGCCTGCCAGGCGCTCAGGCCGATAGGTTCGCCCAGCGCCAGGGTATGCAGGGGCCAGTAGGGCCTGCCGGCCCAGAAGCTGGCCAGCCCCCATCCCTCTGAGGCTAGCGCTGCACGCATCACATTATCAGGGGTATCCCAGTCGCCAAAGTAGCTGCCGATCATGGCCCAGAATACGACCTTGGGGGCATTGACCACAAAGCTGTCCGTAGTGCCAAAGCCTACTATACTGGGATACATCCCGCCGCCGCCTGCAAAACCGCAACGAAAGCTGTGGGTGCTCAGGGAGTCGAATAACCCGTCGGAAACCGGTATTTCTTTGACGCTGTCGGCGCCAAAGAAGGCAGTGTAGTTGCGCCAGGCCGTAGAAGCAAAGGGAGACACCGCTGCCTGGCAGCAGGTCTGGAATTCATCCCGCACAAACGCCCGGTCTTCCGGTACTATCTGCCGGGTGCGGAAGGCATGGTTCTTATCCAAGTAACGACGCAGCAGGGTTTCTTCACTGAGCCCAAAGGCCGGCAGGTTATACATATCTACCCTGCCCACCCGGGCTTCCAGTGCGCCGGGTATGTCATTCTGGTCAAACTTGCCGTCACCGGGTACATTGCGGTTTTCGCTGCGGTCTGCCACTGCATTGTCTACGCTTTCATCCGTCCAGGTTTCGCTGCCGTCCAGGTCTGCATAGTAGACATCTGCGGGCCAGGCACCCTGGTGGTCCGGGCTGTGGCCATCCGGTGCGATGTTACCGCTGTACGGCACCGGTACACGCCCCAGCAGGCAGACATAGAAGGCGCTGCCAGCGGGACGCCGGGCATACAGGGTGCGCAGGCTATCCCGGATGGCGGGGGGAGTGTCTTGTGTGCGGTCCACATAATAGGTAAGTACCCGGAAGCCGTCTGCCCATAGATCCTCCTGTATCCGGGCGATTTCCGGCGCCAGCGACTGGCGAAAGGTACTGTCTATGACCAGCGCTACGCTGCCGCTGCTGTGCGTCACCGGGGCTTCCAGGCCGGCGTATATGTGGCCCAGCGCAATGAGGTTCAGGCTGGTATTGGCTGCGCGCACCCGGTATTCATAGCGTTGTCCCGGTGTCAGTCCGGTGTCCGTGTATTCCGTAGTGCCATCGGTAATTACCTTGCGGGGTATCGCAGGAAAGGTAGCTTCCGTCACCGCTTTGCGATCTACGTAGTAATAAACTGCCTCAGGTATGGCCTCCCAGTTGATCCGCAGGCGGGGCTGTCCGCTCACGGTTACCGGTTCGGCCTGCAGCAGTACACAGTAGTCCCTGACCGTTTGTCCGCGGGATTGCAGGTTCCATCCGCAGAGCAGTATGCCTAAACAACAGAATCTTACCAGATAGCGCATTGGAATAACGGATTGATAGATAATCAATCAAAAATAAGCACTTTTGACAAGGAAAGGCGCTGTCCGGCGAAATTGCAGTATCAGCCTCCGTCCCTATTCATAAATGCGTTGCCGGTTGAGCCATTCGTGGTAGGCTTTGGCTGCGCGATTATGTTCTGCCAGTGTGCGGCTGAAGGTATGGAAGCCGGGTTTTTCCGCACTGGCGCAAAAGAAGAGATAGTCATGCTTCCGGGCATTGAGCACGGCATCCAGGCTGCTTTTGTCGGGGCAGTTAATGGGGCCGGGAGGCAGCCCCGCATGTGCATACGTGCTCCAGGGACTGTTCTCCGCTGCTTCCAGGTGCCGGTTGAGGATGCGTTTGATGGCAAAGTCCTGCAGGGCGAACTTGATGGTGGGGTCTGCCTCCAGCCGCATGCCTTTGCGCAGGCGGTTGAGATAAACGCCTGCCACATCGGGCTTTTCGCTGTTCTGGTTGGTCTCGGCCTGCACGATGCTGGCCACAATACTCACCTGCACAGGTGTGAGCCCCAGTTCCCGGGCCTTGGCCTTGCGGTCTGCCGTCCACCATTTGTCATGCTCCTGTTTCATGCGGCGCAGCAATTCTTCGGGGGTGAGGGTCCAGTACAGCTCATAGGAGTCGGGCAGGAACAGCGCCATCAGGGTATGACGGCTGACGCCTAATTCCGTCAATAGGTTGGCATTATCCAGGGCGGCCAGCAACTCTTCTTCTGTGCACATGAGCTGCCGGGCGGCCACGCGGGCAAAATCCTGGCGGGTGCGCAGGGAAGGGAAGGTGAGTCGCACGGGCGTTTGGGTGCCGCTTTTGAGCATATTCACCAGGCGGCGGTTGCCCATACCGGGCTTCAGCTGGTAGTGCCCTGGTTTGATGTGGTCTCCGTAATTGAGCAGTGCAGCGGTGGCCCGGAAAGTGCGTTCGTTTTCCAGCCCGTTGACCTTGAGGCTGTCGATAACTTGCTCCAGGCTGCTGCCGGGCCACACATAGAGGCTCCGGGTTTTGCCGTTGTCGCGGATGTTGCCCAGCAGTAAGTAGTAATAGGCCATGCCGGCCAGCCCCAGCAGTACCAGCGCTACACTGCATGCCATTACCCACACCAACCTGCGCCTGCGGGCTTTTGCCTTCTTACTTTTGGCCATATAGATAAAACAGCGCTAGAAGTTGGGTGCGTGCTGGTGCTTGCTGTAAAACTGGTTCAGGTACTCGACCACCTGCTGGGGAGTATCTGCCAGGTAAAAGAGGTCCAGGTCGTCCGGACTGATGTATTTGCGGACCAGCAGGGTGTTCTGTATCCATTCCAGGCAGCCTTTCCAGAAGCTGCTGTCTACCAGAATGATCGGGAAGCGGTCTATCTTGCGCGTCTGGATGAGGGTGAGCGCCTCAAACAGCTCATCCAGGGTGCCAAAGCCGCCGGGCATCACCACAAACCCCTGGGCGTATTTGACGAACATTACTTTGCGCACGAAGAAATAATCGAACTCGATGAGCAGGTCCTTATCTATGTAGGGGTTGTATTCCTGCTCAAACGGGAGCTCTATATTGAGGCCTACGGAGTGGGCGCCGGCTTGCTGCGCCCCTTTGTTGCCAGCCTCCATAATGCCCGGCCCGCCGCCTGTGATGATGCCATATCCGTTCTCACCCAGCAGGCGGGCAACCTCCACGGTCAGCAGGTAATCCGGGTCTGTGGGTTTGCTGCGGGCGGAGCCGAATACGGATACGCAGGGGCCTATCTTGGAGAGCTTCTCAAAGCCTTCTACAAACTCTGCAATGATCTTGAAGATCTGCCAGGTATCTACCAGGCGACGCTCTTTCCAGTCTCGGGTCTTGCTGGCAAAGGAATTGGGCAGATAGCCGTCTCTTGATTTATTCATGCCAAAAATGGGTAAAAACTGGCGGGTAACTTGGCGTTAACAGTGTGGCACAAGAATACAAAAAAAGGAATTGCCATATACGGAAGACGGGCCGGAGGGCTTTATCTCCGTTCGCTGACAAAACCGGCGGTCAGCAGGCTTTCTTTGCGGATCTTCTCCTGCAGCTTGAGGATGCCGCCGATAAGCGCCTCGGGCCGGGGGGGACACCCAGGTACATACACATCCACAGGAATGATCCGGTCCACGCCTTTGACCACGTGATAGCCGTGCTGCCAGTAGGGCCCGCCGCAGTTGCTGCAACTGCCCATACTGATGACATAACGGGGCTCGGCCATTTGTTCGTATAAACGGCGGATGCGGTCTGCCATTTTGAAGGTGACGGTGCCTGCCACCAGCATGACGTCTGCCTGCCGCGGGCTGCCGCGGGGGAATATGCCAAACCGTTCCAGGTCATAGTGGCTGGCATTGGCAGCCATCATCTCTATAGCACAGCAAGCCAGCCCGAAACCCAGGGGCCACAGGGAGCTGAGCCGCGCCCAGTTGATGAGGTCGTCCACACGCGTGAGCACGATGTTTTCCTGGCCTGTTGGATTATCCGGCAGAGACATGGCACAAATATACGGCGCTGCCTGTGCCAAACCCTATCCCACGAAGTGAGGGTGTAGCAAAAGCTCTGCCTTGCCGGAATAACCCTCCCCCAACCCCTCCCGCGGGGAGCGGAGTGGGGTAAACACCCCTCTGCCAACCGGCCTAAGCGAAAAGGGCGAAATAGCGGGAGCGGCTGCCAGGCGAACAGCCCAAAACACTGTTTGAGCCCCTGCTAAGGGGCGAGTTTGTTTTGGGCCGCCGAAAGGCCGTGCACGCCGCCGTTTTCGGTTCAGCCTTGATTTTTGGGTACTTTTTTATCAAGAAAAAAGTACAAATACAGGAATCCGGGCTATATCCTGTATGTCCCGGCAGGACAGAGCGGGGCGGGGCCTCAAACAGTGTGGTTGACTATTCACCTCCATATAGCTCCCTCTTTTCACCCTTTTCGCTTAGGCCGTTCTTCCCCGCAGGGAGGAGAGTAAGCAGGTGGGGCTCCTCTCCCCGTGGGAGGGGTTGGGGGAGGGTTATTTCTGCCAGAGTGAGACGCTTCGCTTTGTTCAGCATGACGCGGGTGGGGCAGGGCGAGCGTATGCCTGCCCTCACTTGGTTTTAACACTTTTTGGGAGGAAAAAGAGACACCTTTTTTCCCCGTTTACGTTAAAGGTATAGATCCTACTGATATCTATACTACAAAACCATGGAAGACAAGATCATTCAGGCGTATGTGCAAATGGTGAACAGCGGCACCACGCCTATCAATGCCTACACGGTGGCTGAGCGCGCCGGTATTTCCGAAACGGAGTTTTACACGCATTTTCCTTCGGCGGAGGCTGTGGGCAGCCGCATCTGGCTGGACCTGGGCAAGGAAGTGGCCGGTATCCTGCAGCAAAGCGAAGCGTACAGGGGTTATCCAGCCCGGCAAAAGGTGCTGGCCTATTATTTCACTTTCTTTGAGGCCGGACTCAAGCACCGCATGTTTATCCGCCACACCTTCCACAAGGATGCGGTGGTGAGGGCCTATAAGGAAGAATACAAGCAGCTGATGAGTGAGCTGGTGCAGGAGGGGCTGGATACGGACGATATGAAAAACCGCCTGACCCTCAGCAATCATTACCCCAGGATCTTGTGGGAGCTGCACCAGAAGCTGGTGCGCTTCTGGCTCAGGGACCAAAGCGAAGGCTTTACGCAAACCGAGAAGGCCATCGAGTCCTACAGCCGTTTGCCCCTGGACTTTATGGGTCCCAACCTTATAGACAGCGTGGCCGATACCCTCAAGTTTGAGCTGGAACGCCACAAGATCCGCGTGAGCAATCCTTTCAAAATGTCATGAGCCAGGACCGCTTACCCACGGGTAAGATCGAGCGGGCCGGCCGGTTCCTCCGCACCGGGGCAAAGATCGGGGGGAATTATGCCCGCTTTTATGGTAAAAAGGCGCTGTTGCTCAATCCTGACAAGGAGGACCTGCAGGCGGCCAATGCAGAGGATATCCTCGATGAATTCACGCAGCTGAGAGGTACGGCCCTCAAGGTGGCGCAGATGTTGTCTATGGACAATATCAACTTCTCCGAGCGGTTTACCGGGGTGCTGCAGCAGGCGCAGTACAGCGTGCCGCCTATGAGCGCGCCGATGGCCGTCAAGGCGTTTACGCAGAGCCACGGCAAGAGTCCGGAGGAAGTATTTGCCCGCTTTAACCCGGAGGCGGTGAAGGCTGCCAGCATGGGGCAGGTGCATGAAGCCTGGCTGGGAGATACCCGCCTGGCCGTGAAGATACAGTACCCCGGCGTGGCCGATGCCATCCGCAGCGATATGCGCATGGTGCGCCGGGTGGCCCCTACGATCGTCAGGGCCTCTGCCGCAGAGATGAAGCCCTATATGGATGAGGTGGAAAGCAAGCTGATGGAAGAAGCCGACTACCTGCTGGAGCTGCGCAACAGCCTGGCTTTTGCCGAGGCCTGCGGGCAGCTCCCCGGGCTGTGTTTCCCGCGCTACCTGCCGGAATATTGCAGTAAGCGGGTCATCACCATGGAGTGGCTGCCGGGCCTGCACCTCAGGGATTTCCTGCAGACCAACCCCACGCAGGAGACGATCAACCTCATTGGCCAGCGCATCTGGGATTTCTACGAGTTCCAGATACACCGCCTGCGCCTGCTCAATGCAGACCCGCACCCGGGCAATTTCCTCTTTCTGCCCGACGGACGGGTGGGGGTGCTGGATTTCGGCTGCACCAAGCGCGTCACCGAAGAACTGTACCAGGACTATTTTGCACTGGCGGAAGAAGGGCTGTTTGAAGACCCGCCCCGTGCGCAGGAGGTCCTGCGCAAGATAGAGATCCTCCGCCCGGAGGACAGCCCCGCCAAGGCCGAAACCCTTACCGAACAGTTTGGTACGCTGATCTCGCTCGTTACCCGGCCCTACCACCAGGGAGCCTTTGATTTTGGGGACCACAGCTATTTCCGGGAGATCAACCGGGTGGGCACCGAGATCAGCAAAACGCGCGAGGTACGGGGCAGCCGCGAGTTCCTGTTCGTCAACCGCACCTACTTCGGCTTGTTTGCCCTGCTCCACCAGATGGGTGCGCAGCTGCATACCCAGTGCCAGTACCGGGATGTCAGCCGGAAGTAGTAGGATTATTGCACCACCAGCCTGCCGGATTGGCGGAAGGCACCGTTCTCCACCGTATAGACATAGACCCCCGGTGCCAGCGCATCCAGCCGCACGGACCAGGTGGCGGCAGGGAGCGCCTCCGTGTGCACCACGCGGCCGTTAAGATCCCGCAGGCGGAACGTATAGCCCTCGCCCTCAGGCACTTCCAGGGTGATGATGCCGGGCGTGGAGACGGGGTTGGGATAGGCGTTGACGCTCCCCTCCCTGTGGGAGGGGTTGGGGAGGGCCTCCACGCCCCCACCTAGATCCTCCCCCGCAAGGGGAGGACTGGAAGAGACTACCCGCAGTACAACGGCCGTGCCATTATCCTGTGTGCGGTAGGTGGACTGCGCAAAGTGGTAGCGGGGTGTGCTGACGAGCCGGAACTGCACCAGCTCGGCCTCACGCCGCAAGGTATAGTGCCGCCCGGTATACAGGTCTTCGTTGGATGCCGAAACGTGAGCGCCGGAGATGCGCCCGGCCTGCGCCTGGCTAGCCACGGTGCCGCTTTCTTTATAGCGCAGTACCCGGATATTACCGCCCTGCTGGTAGTGGGCGGTATGGTAGACGGGTGTGCCTGCGGAGCGGGGGCTGATGGGGGTAATAGGCTTGTCTAATCCTTGAGAATATGCGACGCTTGAAGGCAAACTAACCGCAATTATCAAGAAAAAATATGATTTCACGCTGCCTCCAAAGAAAGTGGACAAGAGCGTTTTACCTTTTTTATGGAAGAGATATACATCCCAAATAACAAGTGCCACAAATATTAAAACCGGATGAGCAACAGTAACAAAACTCACACAGAAAGAAACAAGATATAATATCACATCTCTAATAAATATCTTCTGAACAGGTATTTGACCTATAGCAGGTATCAATACATACATTATAAAGTCTAAGATAGAATTAAGCGTAACTACAAAAGCAAACGGCAATATAAGCCAGAAGATTCCTAGTGTATCTAACAGATGCTTATAGTAGGTATCAAAAATCCCAAACATCAGAGTATAAGAGACAAGGCTATTCGCTGTCCTCAATATGATTTCTATGTGGTCAGCTCTCTTCATATCATGACATTATTGATAACTATTTATTCAATTATATTTATGAAACAGTAATGCTGCGATGTTTGAAAGAGGCAAAAAATACGACTATGGCAGCAAACAGTAATAGTGCTACTATATTAAAGGCATAGAATCCAAGATTTAAACTATGAGATAAATGTCCAAAGTACAATCCTAAGGTAACAACTGATAACACATGCACAATTAATATACTAAGGTATGAGACCCTACGCACGATAAACCGATTTGCCAAGTAAGCTAAAAGTAAGGATGGTAGTATACAGCACGCAATATAGATTGAGACAACGAAAAAGCCACTGCCTAGCATAGATATGGTTTCAATACTGCCACGTTTCAAAAGGAAATCTACCACAAACATTCGAAACTCAATAATATATAAGATCATGTATTTCTCAAATACAAAGAAAAGTAGCAATGGAATCAATGAGTATGCTCCTAAAATAACATACAGATTGATCTTGCGATGATGGGATTCTGTCTTTTTCATGCGGCAATTTTGCTTCTAAAACTATACTTTCATACGATAATTATCGCTATCCATGCTGCGTAGTCTTTGATTTGTCCAGGAAATAGAAAACCAATGACATAATAAAATAAATAGAGAAAAGACCTATCCGGACATCTATCTTCTCAATAATGAACCAGAAGAAAATAACTATGGCCAGACTACTGTAGATAAAATATCTCCCCAGAAATCTCACATTTGGCATAATATTAGATCTTATCAGTACTTTAAATATTAAGAAAACAGGTAAAGTAATCATTAATAAATAGGTGAATGCGATAAAGAGCCTGGGCAATATATTAACAGAATCATATACTCCGGATCTTGTCGAGGCCACTATCCATTGATAATAAATATCTCCAGACAGCTCAAAGATGCTTTTAGCCAGAAGGATGAATAATACTGAACAGAATAGTCCGTATGCAAGATATACAATCAGCTTTTTCATAACGCAAATTTATATTATTGTTAAAGTTTCAATACTTTGCTAACACCAGATACTACTCCATCTAAATATGTCGCTTTGCAATCGTTAAGGCATGCTTGAATAGCAGGTTCACAATTTTCAGCTAAACATTTGTCCCATCCAGGAATATCCCATCTGTTCTGAGAATATACATCACGAGTACACTGATCTTTACATGTATAGAAGTTTTGATAACAGACTGCTGTGCAACCAGCTTCCCTTTGATCGAATCCATCAATATCATATTTCCCTCCATCACTTGTCTCAATCTCGCCCCGTAAAAATAATGCTGGCATCTCAATCCGGTGTGTATTAATAATAGCAGATAGATTCATCACAATATTCCCACCTTTGTACGCTCTATGTTGTGTAACTTCGCCTTCTATAACAGAATAGGCATAAATAAACCTAGGCATCTCCGGATCACAAAAGGCAGAAGAATCTGCCAAAACAGGTGATAAAGCAAATAGCTTAGGGTAATAAACCATATCCTCCCCCAAGCTATACGACTCAAACATTGCAAGACAATCTTCTATTTCAGTCATATTCAGACTATGTAGTAGGGCATAAGCTCGTATAGAATCTTTAAGTGCAGGAAAAGCTATCATTATATCTGAAATCCTCTTAGCATATAATGTATCAGAGCGAACGAAATTCTGAATATTTACTGTTAAATCTCTATTCTCAAATACCAGTGCTAAGGTTTGGGCTATCTGATTATTACGTTCAACAATAGTATCACTAAAGCTCCTTGCTAAGCGTATCATATCCCCAAGTTTCAATAATTGCCACTCCACCGGATCCGTCAATCCCCCTTCCTTATACCCCGCAATCATATACATATATCCCGAAGTATCCCGTGCAATCCCCTTATAGATAAAGGCCGGTAAGTACAGTGGTGTCACATTCCCACTATGGTAAGTATACCGGGCCTGCTGCGTACCATCTGAGCTATACTGGATCATAAAAAACCGCGTCGTATCTGCCAGCAAATTACCCGGACTTGTATAGCCCCCCACAAACACCGTCCCGCTATCATCCACCACTACCCCGTAAGGCCGGTCATGCCAATTTAACGTATCGCCACTGCCTTCCCAGCGGTTTACCCACACCGGTGTGCCGTCAGAGGTTTGTATCTTGATAGTTACCACATCATAATTACTTTGCCCTGTAACCAATACACAGTTGTCCTTATATACAATATCATTACTCCAATGGTTGTCTCCTTCCGGTTCATCATACGTTAATGCCCAGCCTAAAGTACCATCCGCTTCATATTGCACTACCAGGTAATCCGTGGAGTCATTGGATTTGGTCAGTCCTGTGATATATACACTCCCTGCGGGGTCACTGGTCATCCGCAAAGGATGCTCATAAGTCCCGCTGATTTCCTGACTATAATGCCGCATCCATTGTTCCACACCACCGGTAGTATATTTGTATACCACCAGATCATTATCCAACGTATCATTGCGCATCTGGGCGCACACATATATATGATTATTCGCAAACACAATCCCGCCCGGGTAACTCGCATCCGTGGTAGCAGGCCAGCCCGGTGGCTGGTAATTTACCTTCCAGTCTTCGGTACCATTACTCTGTAATTTTATCAGCACCATAGCCGCCGTCAGCCCGCAACTATCATAACTAGTTACATCCTGAAATCGGGCATACTGATACGGGAAAAACCCGTAGTGCGAAGCCCCCACAATATACAGTTGATTCCCATCCAGCGCCAGGCGCATTCCGTGCACAAACGCCAAAGGCGCATCCGCCAATCCCCCCAACAAATATTCCCATTGTTTAACGCCCGAACAGTTATATTTAATCGCCACTAGCCGTTGAAAGTAAGGATCAATAGAGTCCCGTGTATAACCCGTTACATACACATTACAACTGTCATCCGTCAGCACATCCAGCGCATAATCATCATTATTACTGCCCGAATTCCACTCTTTCGACCACAATTCTTCCAGCTTTCTATTGTATTTTTTGATCACAATATTCGTGCCTTCTCCCGCCGTAACTTTATTAGCTCCCGCCACCACCACACACCCCTGCGCATCTATTGCCGAGGGCACCATTGCCAAAGAATCGTCCCCCGAATATACCAAAAAAGTGGCGGTCTTGATCAAATTATATTCGCTTAACATCTGCGCGTTTACCAGCCCACAACCGAGGAAAACAAATCCCAGGATCAGGCCAAAAATAGGAAGTAAAGCGTAATCAGTCAGTAATCGTTTCATATACCCATACAAATGGTAATATTGCTTTTGCAATCTACCTTATCCGCAAGAAATTTGCAATAGTTCTTCTGGGAAAAATTGGTAAACGGCTGAGGGTCAGGCCTATAAATATTAGCTGCCGCCTAGAATACCGCCCGTATCTGCATGCGCCCGGTGTGCAGCGGTGGTGCCACGGCCGAGGCCCGGCCGTCATACTGCACGGTAAGTTCCAGGTGTTTGCTCAGGTACTGGGTGAGCAGCACGTTCCATACCACGTTGCGCCCCGGCTGGTTGCCCTCCAGCAGCTCAAAGCTCACGGCCCCGCCGGGTTCGCCGCGCAGTTGGTTCTCCAGCAGTTCCACGCGCAGGTTCAGGTTATTGCGCGCCTTGAGGTTGGCCCGGCTGGTAAAGATCACCTTGTGGGTATTCAGCAGGCTTTGCAGCCGGGCCGGGTCTTCTTCGCCGGTGCCCAGCGTGCTTTGTCCCTTGTACTGGTAGGCATACCCGGCAGAAAGGCGCAGTTTGCGGCTCACCTGCCAGTTATACTGCGGCAGCGCCCGGAAGAAATCTATGCGGTAGTCCCGGCCCGGCAGGAGCTGCGCATAGCTGGTCTTCCAGCCCGTTTCCAGCCCGTTTTCCAGGCTGTGGCGGGGAGAGAAGGTTTTGCGCTGGTAGCAGCCCCATTCCTGCAATACCCGCTCTTCAAACCCGCTGGAGAGGAACTGGCGGTTGCGGCTGCTGGCATACCGCACCCGTAGGTCGCCCTGCGGGCCGTTCCGCCACAAGTAGACGTCCTGGCGTAGCGCCAGCGTGGCCGCCAGCACACTGGTGTCCTGTGCTGCACCCGGCCGTAGGGAAATGAGGTAGTCCCCCGGCTGGGGATCCGGCACCTGGGTCTTTTGCTGCGCCGTGAGCAGGGTGGTGGTGGACAGTGGCTTGAGGAGGCGGGCCAGTCCGCCCGTCTGTTTGTGCAGCAATTTGCCCAGATCCACATTCAGCTGGGGGGAAAAGTCCAGCCCTATGGCGGGCACCAGCGTCTGGCTGGGCAGCAGCACCCGCTGGAAGTTGGCGATCAGCGGGTTGACGGATAGCTCGAACTCGTTCAGGTCCTGCACCCCGTCCCCGTTGTAGTCGAACCACTCATACTGCCCCATGCCGGGCGGCACTTCCACGAAGATCACATCCCGGCGGGCCACACTTTCGCTCAATATCTGGTATAGCAGCAGGATATACAGCCCCTGGTTGGGCGTGAAATAGGAGGCATTGGCCTGCGCCAGCAGGGTTTCGCTGTCCCGCACCCCCTGCGCCAGGAAGGTGGTGTCCTGCACCCGGAAGCGGTTGTGTGTGAGCGTGCCTGTGAACTGCAATCCTTTGCCCGGCCGCCACTGGCTGCTGGCCGCCCAGGTCTGCGTCAGGCTCTTGTCCCGCAGGGCGCCTTCCAGGAACTCGCTGTCCGTCCGGAAGTTATAGCTCAGCTCATAGCTCAGCCGTTCCCATCCATGCGAACGGAGGTAGGGCTTCCAGTCGGCAAACCGGAAGGAGCCCGCCTGCAAGCTGTCTCCCTGCCAGATGCGGCGGTCTTCGAGCCACAGCTCCACCCCGGGCTGGAACTTGCCGATGATGCGGGAGATATTCCCGTTCTGGCGCAGCCAGGTGCGATGGGTGTGCAGCCGGTTGTCCTCGGTGCGGAGCCACACCACCTGGTAGCGGCCCAGCAGCAGCGTGGAATCCGAGCTCTCCAGGATAGCCTCCTGCCGCTGGGTGCGCAGGGAGTCTGCCATTTGCCGCAGGCCCGGGCTCAGGCTCAGCCGCCAGCGGTCTTTCCATCCCATGCGCAGGGTGCCGGCCGCCAGGCGTTCGTCTGCCCGTTGACCCAGGTCGTTAAAATCCCAGTCGCGGCCATACTCCTTGGCATACACCCGGTCAAAGTTCTGGTACCGTGCGTCCACGGACTGCACGCTGGCTTCTGCCCCCAGGCTGAAGCTCCCCAGTTTGCGGGGCTTCAGGCGCAGGCCGCTGTACAGCGCCACGCCGCCGTTCCGTTCATCATCCCGGCGGGAGAGGCGGTTAAGGTCTTCGTTGCTGAATGCGGTTTCGGTAAACAGGGTGAGCGCCGGAGACAGGTCATACTCCATGGCTACCGTGGCGGTTTGCAACTGCCGGGGCAGCGGTATGGTGCGAATGGCGGCATAGTCCCCGCCGGGCGTGCCGTTGGGCAGCGGGGCTACCCAGCGGTATACATTGCCGTTGATGCCTGCATTGGTGCGGATGTAATCGCCTTTGTTAGGCCCCACGCGGCTGAATACCACCTGGAAGAGCGCTGCGGAGCTGTCGCGGCTCTGTTCAAAGATGCGGTAGGTATTGCCGTTGACCAGCGTGTCCAGCTGGCGGTAGCGCACGTCCGTGGGGCTCCACCCCACGGAATCCGCACCCGGGAGCGCGGCCAGGCTGGGGTCGTTCCCGGCCAGCCGCAGGGCCATGCGCTCATCCGCCGTGAGGGTGCCAAAGAGCGGACTGTTGGGGTTATCGGCTTCCCGCCCTGCACTCAGGGCTATGCGCAGCCGGTTATCCAGCAACTGCCCCCGGTACCGGGCAAACAGCAGCGACCGGCTATAGCTTTGCACCGCATACTCAAAGTCCACTACTATGCGGTAGTTATTGGTGACCAGCCTGCGGGGCGTGAAGGTGAGCTCTCCCGTATTGTAGTCTATGGTGTAGTCCCGGTCTTGCCCGCGGGTCATCAGTTCGCCGTTTACATACACTTTCTCGCTGCCCGCCAGTATGATGATGAAGCGTTCATTCTCCTGCCCCTGTAACCGGTAGGGACCCTGTTTGCCATTTTCGCCTAAAAAACTGTTGGTGTGAAAGCGGCCTTTGGATAAGGAGAGCGTCACATTGGCCTGCTGGCGCGTGGTTTCAAATCCGGCATTGAGGCCCAGTACATTCCGGTAGATATTGCCAAAGCGGGTCTTGCGTTCTATCAGCTCATAATCACCCAGGGTGAGGTTCCACGGCTGTTTGCGCAGCTGGATGGATACGCGGTCAAAATCGCTGATCTGCTGGGTGGTGCCGTCGGGTTGTATGGGGATGTTCTCGTCGGTGACGGAGGCCATGACCTCAATGTCATTGCCCACCAGGCCTTCCAGTTGCAGGCGCATGGCGGAGTTGACCGAGAGGTCCCTGGCCGACCCTGCCGTCAGGCTGCGGGAGATGCTGCCCCGGCTTTTAAGCTGGGAATCCGAGAATAACCGGCTGGTGGCGGGTCCGGCGCGCTCTACGGTGACGAGGGTGTCATAGTGTGCCAGCGAGTCCGGGTCTATGGTGAACGTGCCGTTGCGATCCGGCGGCGGCTTGTACAGGGTGGGTCTGAGCAGTTGCAGCGTATCCGGCAGCGCCTGCCGGAACGCCCGTGCCTGCACCATCACCAGGCCCTCTCCCAGGGAGAGGTCGGTGAGCACCAGGCGGCCCCGTGCCGGGTCTATCCAATACTGGCTAGGGGCTAAGAGGCGGTTGCCGAAAAATACCTTCTCGGAGAAAGGCACCAGGTGGGTGCGGGATAGCTGCAGGGTGTCCAGCGGCACTGCCGGCAGGGAATCTTGCAGGGAGATGGTCTGGGCGCGCAGCGGGCTGGCAGACGCGAGGGTCAGCAGGCAGAAGAGGGTATAGCTAAGCGGGCTGCGCATGCAGGGGTATGCTGACCAGGAAGCGGGTGCCTTCTCCCACTGTGCTCTCAAAGCGGATGTCGCCGTCCATCGCCTCCACCATACGTTTGGTGATGGCGAGGCCCAGGCCCATGCCGGAGGTTTTGGTGGAGAAGTTAGGTTCAAAGATACGGCCCTGGATGTCTTCGGGTACCCCTGTCCCGTTGTCCTTTACCTCAACGACGGCTCGCCCGCCTACCGTATAGAGCCGTATATCCACCTGTCCCCGGGGCTTGTCCATGGCCTGGATGGCGTTTTGCACCAGGTTGACCAGCACACGGTTCAGCTGGTTAGGGTCTGCCCACACGTATACGTCCTCTGCCGGTACCTGCAGGGTGCAGGTAATGCCCTCCGTGCCTTCATACAGGGCGTGCACTTCGGAGAGCAGCTTTTGCAGGGAGAGCGCCTCCGGCTGGGAGCTGGGCATGCGGGCAAAGTCTCCGAAACTGTTGGCGATTGCGGTGAGCGATTCGATCTGCGCCAGCAACGTCTGGCACACCTTTTCCACCACCTGCCTGCGCTTTTCATCATCGGCCGTTTGCAGGGTGCGGGCCAGGTGTTGTATGCTCAGCTTCATGGGAGTGAGCGGGTTCTTGATCTCGTGCGCCACCTGCCGGGCCATCTCCGTCCAGGCAAAATCCCGCTGGCGTTTGGCCAGCTTCTGCTCGCTCTCGGCCAGTTTCTGCAGCATATGGTTATAGCTCTGGATAATGCGGCCGATCTCGTCTTTGCTGTCCCATTCGATCGGTTCATAAGCCAGTCCCAGGTTGGTCTGGTCCAGTTTGTGCCGCAGCAGGGTCAGCGGATTGGTCAGGGTGCGGCTGAGGAACAGGCCCACCAGCACCAGCACCATGATGATGAATACATAGACGTTGATAAGATAGGCCAGGAATTTCTCCACCTGGAAGTCCAGCACATCCTGTTGGGCGAGATACGGGATATTGAGGAAGCCGCGCAGGACAAAGCTCCCGTCATAGATGGGGATATAGCCGCTGAGATAGCTGAGCTCGCCGATGTTCTCCCGCACAATGGTAAAGGGCGCTTTGCCCTCCCGCAGGAACGCCAGCGGCTCCGGGTTCATATACAGGCTGCTGAGGCTGGCCTGGTAGAGCCGCGGGCGGGTGGTGCCCCTCAGGTGGCCTTCTGTGTCATAGACGTTGAGGTCGCTTCCCAGGAGGTTGCTGATCTCGCTCAGTTCGTGGCGGTTGGCCGAGAGTTCGTTGGGCCGCAGCGGGGCGCCCTGCAGGCTGTAGAGGAAGCCCTCTTTGCCTTCCAGCACATCTGCGGCATTTTCCAGGTTTTGCTGCAGGTTCAGGTAGATCTCCTGCTCAAAGAACCGGTTGAGCAGCGAGGTGGACAGGCTCCAGATGAGAATAAGCGGCAGCAGGGTGATGAGCACCAGGAAGAACTCGATGCGGGCGATGAAGCTGGTGCGGAACTCCCGCCAGTGTGCCCACCGGAAGCGCTGGGCAAACTCCGGCAGCCGGTATAGCAGATACAGCAGGACAAAGAAGTAAAAGAGGAAACTGACAGCTGTCAGCTGGTTGAAGAAGCTGCGCCGCGGCGCGCGGGCCACGATGACCCGGTTCTGGCCATGAAAGGCCACCAGCTCATAATACTCCGGGTTATTATACAGCAGGGTGTCGCGGGTAATGTGGGCATAGCCTGCCTGCAGGTCCAGCGGAAAGGCTTCTCCCTTGCGCTGCAGCGTGTTGTCTATGCGCTGTACCAGCCGGCCGTTGCTGTAGATGCCTATCTCAAACCCCTGGGGCACGTTCAGCTTACGCTTGAGCGAGGCATCCAGCAGCAACTGGGGATAGAGCTTGCCGCCAATGATGCTCTTGGGGTAGAGCTCTACCTGTATGATGAGCTTCCCCAGCATAGGCGTGGCCGAGTACAGGTCAAAGCGACCTACATAGATCTCCCGGGTGAAGCTCTTGTTGGACGGAATGCGGTAGAGATACTTGCTGTGGCTCTTCCCTTTCTCCATAAGGGCACGGTTGCGCAGCAGTGGAAAGGGGTTCTGGTCCGTCTGGCTGTCCAGCCTGCGGTTAAAGGCATTGAAGACAAACACCCGGAAGTCATAGTGTTTGATGGCGTTGGCCAGGTGGTTGTTGATGATACGGTTAACCAGTTCCTGATAGGGATTGACGCCGGGCTCCAGCGTGCTGTCCGGCTCCCGCAGGCTGGTGTCTTCCCGGATGTTCTCCACCACTTCGTCAAAGTAGAACTCCGTAAAAGGGTCCTGCTGCCTGCTGAAGCGGGCCTGCCCGTAGTGGCTCAGTTTGGAGAGGCGGCTTTCTTCCAGGCTGCGCGATACGGCGAAGTTGGTGATCACGGCAAACAGCCCGAACAGGGTGGCTGCCTGGATGAGACTGAACCGTAGCTTGCCCCCAGCCTGGCCCCGGAAGATATGCACCGAGATGGCCCAGGCGGCAAAGATGACCCCTTCCGGCCAGCTGAAACCCGGCAGCCACAGATAGGCTGTGCACAGGAACAGGGCAAAATACACCAGCAGCGGCCACTGCAGCTGTCGTCCCTGCGTACGGTATTTCAGCAGCAGGCTGATGCCTGCCAGCAGATATTGCAGCAGGAAGAGTGCAAAGAGGAACAGGGCGATGTTGAGAAATACCAGGTAGCTGTAGCCGTCCAGCCGGCTGAGGTCCGAGAACTCGAAGTAGATCTTGGAGTTGTTGACTATCCGCCCGAAGAAGTAAAAGAAATACAGGTAAAGACCCAGCGAAAGGATGAAATAGAGCAGGTTATAGACATACCAGCTGAGCGGCGTCCAGCGCTGCAGCCACTGGGCCAGGCGCAGCTGGGGCACCAGCAGGTACAGTTGATAAGCCGTGAGGAACAGCAGGAGCATGTTCAGGGTGAGGTCGCCCAAAGAGGGGTTGAGCCAGTTGAGGGCCAGTACCTGGGAGGAAAAGACATCCAGGGAAGCCCAGCTGCCCGGGAAGCGCAGCAGATGAAAGGCCAGCCGTATGAGCAGCAGTGCGCCCAGCCACACCCCGGTGGCACGCCAGCCCCGTCCCCACCGGGCTTGCAGGAGCAGCAGCGCATAGCAGGCCCCCAGTACCAGGGCCAGGGCAAAGCTGAACAGTGCCCATTTGCGGCCGTCCCTGCGCAGGTAGTCCGTATCCGGGATCTGCACAGTAAACAGGTAGGCCCCCTCCGGGCTCAGCACTTCTATGCCGGAGAACCGGCGGTCTGTGGTGGTATGAAACCGGGGGAAATCCTGCCCGGGCCGGGGCGACCATTTGCCCAGGAACACGTAGTCTGCCAGGTACTCGTTGCGAATGGAGGAGGAGACCAGCAGCGGCAACAGGCAAACACCCCGCAGGCTGTCCTGGGCAAAACCAATGGCCCAGTAGCGGCGGTGGTGGTCGCTGAGCAGGGCGGTGGCGCCGGGTTTGCCCAGCACGGTTTTGACTGCCGTATAGGTGGGCACATAGCGGTTGCTGTTCCAGTGCACCAGCTGGCCGCGTCTGTCATAGAGCAGGCAGATGGGGTCCGATACCTCTGCACCGCCGGGCAGCTCTCCGGCAGCCAGCTTTTCCTGCAGCCGGGCAACTTTATGGGAGAGCTTGCGCCGGGTATGCTGGCTTACCCGGTCTAGCAGGGCATCTGTAGGAGTAAATACGTCCGTCAGCGCCAAGGACAGCGTTACCATGCTGCATACCAGCACCAGCCAGCCGGTTATGCGCAACAGGGTGGGGCGGGGCAGTAGTCTCAAGGGTTGTCGGGCCGGGAAATGCGCTTCAGCACACTGCGGCTATGGGCGCGGATCTCCTCCTGTTGTTCCATATAGCCCTGTAGCAGGTACTCAAACTTGGGTTGTGCATAGTAGGGTACCTTCACCACCACTTTGTGAATGGTGCCGCTGGGCTGGATGAGGAAATGGTAGAGGCTCACGGGGTAGTCGCTGTGGACGTAATAATCCCGCACATCTGCCCAGCGCAGCATATACTGGGGGTGACTGGCAGACAGGCCCGGCCGCAGCACAATGCCTTCGGGCGTAATGTACTGTGTATAAAAGAACTGTATGCCCAGGTAGCCCAGGATGCTGCCCAGCAGCAGCAATAAGCTGTCTATACCCAGTTGCAGCATGGCTTCCGCACTGCCGGGCACCAGGTCCAGCTGTCCCAGGCGCCCCACGTAGCTGGTGAAGAAAAAGCAGGCCAGCACAAAGAAAGTGAAGTTGATAATGAAGGCTACGATGGTGAACACCACCATCTGGCTTTTGCGCCAGGCATGCACCACATTGCGCATGCGCCGCCGGAACCACATCCCCCACAGCAGCAATGCCAGCCCTATACCCACCACACTGTAAGCAGTATGATGGATCAGGTCATAGAAATAGTATGGCGCCAGTAGCTGCATATGGACAAATCTACTAAAGAACTTGACGCTTAGCAATAGCGCCCCGGTTCCAGGTATTGCCGCACATAGTCTGCAATACCGTCTTCTATACTGGTAAACGGATGCGGGTAACCTGAGGTTACAAGACTGTGCATATCCGCCTCGGTAAAGTACTGGTAGCTGTTGCGGATATCTTCCGGCATATCCATGTAGCGGATATCCGGCGGGAGGTTCATGGCGGCAAAGATGGCATGAGCCAGGTCATTGAAACTGCGTGCCCGGCCGCTGCCCAGGTTGAACAGCCCGGAGCGCGGGCGCTCCTGCAGCAGCCACAGGATCACGCTGGCAACGTCTTGTACGTAGATGAAGTCCCGGCGCTGCTCCCCGTCGGCATAGTCCGCCCGGTGAGAACGGAAGAGGCGCAGGTGGCCTTCCTTACGGATCTGCCCGAACGCATGGAACGGCACGCTGGCCATGCGGCCTTTGTGGTATTCGTTGGGCCCGTAGACGTTAAAAAACTTGAGCCCTGCCCAGAAGAACGGCTGCCTGCCCGCGGCGGCTTCATCCAGCACAAACTTGTCAAATTCGTTCTTACTCCAGGCATAGGGATTCAGCGGCTGTAGCTGGTGGGCGTTGGGAGGGGTGTCAGCAAAGCCCAGGTGCCCGTCTCCATAGGTGGCGGCGCTGCTGGCATAGATAAGCGGCACCTGGTGCTGCACACACCAGTTCCACAGCATCCGGCTGTAGTTGAGGTTGAGTTCCTCAAAAACAGGCCGGCTTTGTTCGGTGGTATCTGTGCGCGCACCCAGGTGCAGGATAGCCTGTATATACGTGCTGTTGGCGGCCAGCCAGGCCTCCAGCTCCTGCCGGGGAACGGTAACGGTGTAGGCTTTCTCCTGCCAGTTAGGGGCTTTGTCGGGCCGGGTAAAATCATCCGCCAGTACCACATCGCGGTAGCCCTCGGCATTCAGCCGGGCCACTACTACGCTGCCGATAAAGCCGGCCGCTCCGGTGATTACGATCATGCCTCAAAGATAGGAGATGGCAGGCAGTATTCCTGCATCATTCGGCTTATGATCGCTTGTCCGAGACGCACAGAATGGCGGCTTTGCTGGTATACCGGTATCGGAAGCGGGTTGGGCGTAGCCTGGTTGTTCTCTTCACCCCGCGTCATCCTTCACTCTTAATACACCTCTGCCAACCGGCCTAAGCGAAAAGGGCCAGCAGAGCGAGATCCTTCGCTGCGCTCAGGATGACGCGTTGTGTACGGGGGGTGAGCGGGGGACGGCAGAAAACCACCCCCGGCCTCTCCTTCTTAAGGAGGGGAGCCAGAATCGTCACCCTGAGCTTGTCTCAGGGTCTCCTGAACTCCCTGGCTCTGAACTGGAGATGCCGAAACCAGTTCGGCATGACGGGTACTTTGCTCACGCGGCTGGAGCCGTGTGAGAGCGAGTGATGTTAAGAGCGCATGCGGAAGAGGTGCTCCCTACCTGCTCTTGTCCGGGAAGCGGTCCGGCATAGGAGGCAGGGCGGTGCCCTGGGTCTTGATCTGTTCCTTGATAAGCTCAAGGGCCTTTTCCAGTTGCAGATCCTGTCCCTTGAACTCCAGGTGCGGGTCCTGGATCACTTCAACGTGCGGGTCCACGCCGTATCCCTCGATGATCCATTCTTTGCCGGTAATGTCATAGCGGCTGAACTCCGGTTTGCTGAGGGTGCCGCCGTCTACCAGCGGCAGTGAGCCGCGAATGCCCACCGTACCGCCCCAGGAGCGCTGGCCCA
Organism: Bacteroidota bacterium; assembly: GCA_019638695.1. GTDB lineage: Bacteria > Bacteroidota > Bacteroidia > J057 > JAJTIE01 > JAHBTG01. Next base: position 22,772 of record JAHBTG010000033.1, read on the forward strand.
CTACGGTGCCCAGTTTGTGGAACTTGAAACGGTAGGGAAACAGGTCGCCATCGGAGGCGCTGTACTGGTCTATGAGCAGCACCTTGGGACCTATCATCATCTGTTCCGGGCTGGGTTCGGGGCGCGTGTTGCGGGAGAAGGTGACCATGTCCATTTCTCGGCGCAGGCGCTCGATGATCATGGGACTGACATTCCCGCCGCCATTCCCGCGGTCATCGATGATCAGGGCTTTCTTGTTCAGCTGGGGGTAGAAATGCTTCACAAACTCATTCAGCCCCTCGGGTCCCATGTCGGGGATATGGATATAACCCACCTCGCCGTTAGTGGCTTCGTTTACCTTGCGGATGTTGTCCTGCACCCAGCTGTAGTAGCGCAGGTCTGCCTCGCTGTCCAGGGGTCTGACCATCACGGTGCGGGCGCCGGCTTCTTCGGGTTTACCGTTGATGCGCAGCTCCACGTTCACATCCGCCTTGCCTGCCAGCGCCTGCGCATAGTTGGTCAGGTCTTTGACAGACTGGCCGTTGATGGCGATAAGGTACTCACCCTCGCGGATGTCTGAGCCGGGGAAGGCCAGCGGACTGCGGTAGGTATCGCTCCAGGTGGCGCCCGGGTAGATCTTGTCTATGCGCACATAGCCGCTGCTGTGCTGGCTGAGGTCGGCGCCCAGCAGGCCCATGTTTATTTTAGGTACACTGGGCTGTGCGCCGCCGCCCACATAGGCGTGGCCCACGTTCAGTTCCCCTATCATTTCGCCCATGATATAGGTGAGGTCCTTGCGGTGGTTGACATGTGCCAGCAGGGGTGCATACTTGCGGCGGATGGCTTCCCAGTCTACACCGTGCATGTTGGGGTCATAGAAGAAATCACGCATCTGCCGCCAGGCTTCGGTATAGATCTGCTTCCATTCTTCAGCTTGGTCAATAGGTTGTTGCATGCCTGCCAGGTTCATGGGCTTTTTCAGGCTCAGCGGCGCGACGGGCATAGGGATGATATAGTAGTTGTTGTCCTTGCGCACCATGAGGTGCTGGGTGCCTGCAATGCCATATCCCTGCACGGTGCCCAGTTCTGTGGCAGATTTCTCGGCCAGGTCATACAGGTACAATGCCGTGGGCTTTTTGCTGTTGCCAAAGCTGTAATACAGTTTACCCTCTGCACCAATGAGCCCGTAATAACTGCCGGCTTCCAGGCCGGGAAGCTCCACTGTGCGGGCAATGATCTGCTCAAAATCTATGGCTACCTGCACCTTGGTGTTCTTACCCGCATCGGCCGGCGGGGTGGTTGCAGGGGTGTCTTTCACCGCTTCTACCTGGTCATTCTTGTCTGCAAAGGGGTTGGGCGTATCGGCCTTGAGGCATACGAGGTAGAGTTTCTCCATGTCTTGGTAGGCCGTGTTCCATTCTGTGTGCGAATAAATGGGGTTGAAGCTGGTATTGGCTGCGTAATAGAGATACTTGCCATCTGCGCTCCATGTGGGATTGCCGGCGCTGAACCAGGGGTTGGATACTTCGCGGTTTTTACCGGTACTCACTTCGTGGGTGACGATACGGCTGGTAGTCATCCATTCCGGGCGCACATACGCGATCCAGCGGCTGTCCGGGCTCCACTCATATTCGCCGAACTCCCAGGCTTCTGCCTTGTCTACCTGCGTCAGTTTATTGGTGGCCAGGTCCACGTATTGCAGGCGCAGCTCCTTGTCTGCCCACAGTATCTTGCTGCCGTCCGGGCTGAAGTTCAGGCGATACATATAGGTGCGGGTGCCACGGGTATGCTGCTTTTTATCCGTGCCGTCCGGTTTCATGGTCCAGATCTCGTTCTCGCCGGTAACGTCGGAGATATAGGCAATGCGGTCGCCTTTGGGAGACCAGATGGGGCTGCGTTCATGTGCGCCGGCGCTTTGGGTGAGGTTGTAGCTGACGCCCGTAGTGGCCGGTACGCTCCAGATATCCCCCCTTGCGCCGAAGAGCGCGCGTTTGCCGTCATAGCTCGGTTCGAACCAACCGATGTAGTCCGTGGCGTTGATGACGGGATTGCGTCCGCTGGCAAAGTCCTCGCGGATCTCGATGCTGAGCTTGCTGGCTTTTTCGGTGGCCAGGTCAAACAGCCAGACGTAGCCACCCTGCTCAAACACAATGGCATCCGGTCCCAGGCTGGGGAACTTGATGTCGTAGTCTGTAAAACTGGTCACCTTGCGCGTTTGCCCGCTGGACACCTCATAACAAAAGAGGTTCATGGTACGGTCGCGGTCAGAGATGAAGTAAATGCGGTCCTTGTGCCACATCGGCATAATGTCCTGTGCCTTGTGGTTAGTGATATTGCGGCTCTGGCCGGTTTTGAGGTCAAATATCCAGATGTCATCGGCCATGCCGCCTTCGTAGTATTTCCAGGTGCGAAACTCGCGGAATACGCGGTTATGCGCCATGCGCTGTCCGCCGGCCTCATAGCTGCACCAGCTGCCTGCACTGAAGGGCAGCTGCACGCTGGGTTTGCCGTCCACGGGGGCGGCAAATAATTGACCTTTGAAGTCGTTGAAGCTTTTGCCGCGCGACCGGTAGATGACCTGCTTGCCGTCCGGGTGCCAGGTCATGGTCAGGTTATTGGGTCCCATGCGGTCGGACACATCGTCGCGTCCCAGGGTGGCCGTCCAGGTGATGCGCGTGGGGGCGCCGCCCTGGGCAGGCATGGTATACACTTCCGTATTGCCGTCATACTGTGCGCTGAAGGCCAGGGTTTTGCCGTCCGGCGAGAACCGCGGGAACATCTCATAGCCGATATGGCCGGTGAGGCGGCGGGCCACCCCGCCCTGGCGAGACACGGTGTAGAGGTCTCCTGCATAGGAGAATACCACATCTGTGGCGTTCACCGCCGGGAAGCGCAATAACCGGGCTTCCTGTGCCCGGCTTATCCAGGGCAGCAGAGCTGCCAGGGTCAGCAGAAAGGTTCTTTGCATGGAAAAAAAATGACTCAGGTAATAACTTCGGCTCCCAATATACACACAAGCGCTGCAAAGCCGCCCCGATGGAAAGATGAATGGTCTGATAGCGGGAAGCCAGGTTGTATGCCGGGAAGAATGCCTCCCGTGTAATGACTGCTATGATTTTATGCTATATTTACAAGCTGAGTAGTCATCTGTAGGAATTAAAGAAATGCAGGTTCTCTGGATAATAGTATTTCTCTTGACGGTCAAGGTTTCCTTTGCCCAGCATGTGGGAATCAATACCGCAACCCCGGACCCTTCTGCAGTGCTGGAACTCAAGGCCAGTGATGCCGGTTTCCTGCCGCCACGCCTCACCACCGCCCAGCGCAATGCCATTGCCAGCCCGGCGGAGGGGCTTATTATTTATAACCTGGATACCCGGTGTCTCAACTTCTTCAATGGCACCCAGTGGATAGAGACCTGCGCCAGCTTGAGCCCCTGCGTGGCGCCACCTGCCCCGGCCCCCAGTTACAACAGCCCGGTGTGTGAAAATATGCCGCTGGAACTGGCGGCCACTACTGTGGCAGGCGCCACGTATGTATGGACGGGCCCCAATGGGTTCTATTCCACCGCCCAGAATCCGCAGGTGACCCCCTTGGCGCAAATGTCGCATGCCGGCACCTACTCTGTGCGTGCCTATGCGGCGGGCTGTTACTCGGATATACAGGACCTGACCGTGACCCTGCTGCCTACGCCCTGGCGGCAGCTGGATAATTTCCCCGGTGGTGCGCGGGATCTGGCCTCCGGCTTCACGATAGGCGATTATGGCTATGTGGGTATGGGGCGCAATGGCTGTGCCGGCACACATTACCGGGATTTCTACCGGCTGGATCCTGCTGCCGCTTCCGGCAGTCAGTGGGTGCAGGTGGACGATGCGCCCGGCCCCGCACGGGCGGGCGCCGGTTCGTTTGCCGTGGGTACCTATGGCTATACCGTGGGCGGATTGTACAACAACTGCAACACACAGGTGCTCAAAGCCTATCGTTTTGACCCCTCGCAGCCGCCTGGCAGCCAATGGTCAGATACTGATGCCGCAGACCACCCGGTTAACCGTATGGAGGCTTTTATCAACCTGAGTGACGGTACCTATGGCTATTACGGACTGGGCAGGACAGCCGGGGCCAACGTGAACGACTTTCGTCGCTATGACCCTGTTGCGAATAACTGGACAACCCTTACCGCCTACCCGGGCAATATCTCCGGCTGGAATGCGGCCTTTCATATCAACGGCAGGTTGTATGTGGGGCTGGGAGAACGCTGGATGGGGGGCACGGCTTCCTACAACTCCTGGTATGAGTATAACCCGGCTGCCAATACATGGGCAGCCAAAACCAGTTTCCCCGGTCCGGCAGGGTCTCAGGGCGCTTATTTTGCCATTGGCGACTATGGCTATGTGATGACCCAGGCGGGGGCCTTCTGGCAGTTCGATCCCAGTGGCAATGCAGGGAACGGCAGCTGGGTGCAGCTGCCCTGTAACTATCCCGGTACCAGCGCCTGGAACATTGTGGGCCTTACCATTAATGGCAAGGGCTATATTATTAACACCCGCAACGGGGCGGTCTGGGAATTTACGCCCTAATGTACTTGCGGATGCTGTGGGGCAAAGCACTATTGCTTATCTTACGCCTTAACAATAAAAAGTAGCTGACCGGCTTCATATGCGTGCCTTCATTTTTGTGCCTTGCTACAAGGTAACCTGCCTCTTGCTGTGTGTATTTCCATTGTGGAGCTTTGCCCAGGAAGTATTGCCGCTGAAAGCAAACCCGGTTTCCGAGCCCCTGGGCTTGCACATGGAGGAGCTGAAGGACCCTGACGGCACCCTCACGCTGGAGCAAGCCCGCCGGCGCACCGGCTGGCAGCCCAGCACCCAGCGCGTGATCAACAAAGGCTTTAACCTGGATCACTGGTGGTTCCGCTTCCGGCTGCAGAATACCACAGACCGGGAGCGCTCCTGGCTGGTGTCCGTCGGCTGGCCGGTACTGACGCAGGTGGATTTCTATGACGGCACCAGCGTATACCATACCGGGGAAAGCCGCCCTTTTGACGGCCGGCCTATCGCACACCGGGACTATGTATTTCCCGTGGTGCTGAAAGCCGGAGAGACCCGAGAGTTCTATTTCCATACCTGGAGCAAGGCGCCCAGCGTATACCCCTTCCGGGTGTATTCCCGGGACACCTTTGAGGAAAACAACCAGCTGGACCTGCTCCTGATGGCGTTGTACCTGGGCGCAGTGATCATCATGGTCATCTACAACGTGCTGCTGTTCCTCTCTGTGCGGGATAACAGTTACCTCCCCTATATCTTCTACCTGCTCTCTTCCATTGTGTTTATCCTGTCTTACAGGGGAGTGGGCTACCAGTATATTTGGACAGACTGGGTGTGGCTCAATGTATTCACGCGGGTGGGGCTGGCAGCCTTCAGCATGCTGTGCCTGGCCACCTTCGCCCGCAGGTTCCTGCATACCAAAGAACGCGCGCCACGCCACCATAAGGCGCTGGGAGTGGTGCAGTGGGTGGCGGTGTATATCATGGCGGCCATGCTGTTCCAGCATATCACCTGGCTCTATTTTGTGACGGATATCCTGCTGAACCTACTGGTAGGCGCTTTGCCGGTCATCTCGTTCCTGACGGCTCTCAAGGTCTACCGCCAGGGCTACCGGCCTGCAGGCTATTACCTGCTGGCGTTCAGTGTCTTCCTGCCGGGCCTGGTCATCCAGATCCTGAAGAACCTGGCGGTTCTCGACCAGAACCTGTTTACCGAATACAGCTTCCAGTTTGGCATAGTGCTGGAGCAGGCTATCCTGTCGCTGGCACTGGGCGACCGCATCAACGTCATTAAGGACGAGAAGGAAGCGGCGCAGGCAGAAGCCATTGCGGCTTTGCAGGCCAATGAAAAACTCATTGCGGAACAGAACCGTGTGCTGGAACATAAAGTGGCCGAGCGCACAGAGGAACTGCAGGCTACCCTGGAAGTGGTGGAAGCCAAGAACAAGGATATCCTGGAGAGCATACGGTATGCGCGCCGCATCCAGATGTCTATCCTCCCCGAAGATACTTTGCTTGCCCGTCATTTGCCCGACAGCTTCGTATTCTATCGCCCCAAGGATATTGTCAGCGGAGACTTCTACTGGTTTACCTGGATGAACGGTACAGTCTTTATTGCTGCTGTGGACTGTACCGGGCACGGCGTGCCGGGAGCATTTATGAGCGTGATCGGGTATAACCTGCTCAATCGTATCATTAATGAGCAGGGCATCACAGATCCCGGGGCTGTCCTCACGGCGCTGGATGCCGGGGTGCGCGCCGCCCTCAAGCAGGATGACGGGCAGCATGGACAGGACGGCATGGACCTGATCCTGTGCGCCCTGCAGCCGGGTAACCCGGAGGTGGCCTGGGCCTCTGCCCAGCGCCCGCTCTGGCAGGCCCGTGCGGGAGAACTGATAGAGTATAAGGGCGATAAGTTTCCCATTGGCGGCAGCCGGTATGCCGATAAGCAGTTCGTTACCCAACGGGTGATGACCCAGCCGGGAGATGTGCTTTACCTGCTTACGGATGGTTATGGAGACCAGTTTGGGGGAGAGCGGGGCCGCAAGTACGGCACCCGCCAGCTCAAGGATTTTCTCCTGGGTATAGCTTCTGCAGCGCCGGAAGCCCAGCGCGAAGCCCTTATTGCAGAATATGACCAGTGGCGGGGCAACACTGCCCAGATCGATGACGTGACGGCCATCGGACTGTGTTTCTAGTGCTGGACCACCAGCACGGCCTGTTCCGGGGCGATGCCGATGGTAGCGATGCTGCCCGAGTTGAAATGCAGGAAATCCCGCTCCACACCGTCTGAGAAAATGGTGCCTTGTGTGGGCATATAAGACTCCAGTACCAGTGGGCTATCCGGGGTAACGTACCCGGCCGTGATATTGACCTGGCTTGCCTGGCTGGCAAACGGTTCCCGCACCACATAGAGTAAGCGGGGTGTCTCCCAGGGAAGGGTAAGCCCTCCTTCTCCGGGAGGGGCGGTGTCGGCAGGCGCGCCGAAAGACCGCCATATCCCCTGCGCCATATTGAAGAGGGAGCTCATCCAGCCCGTGCTGCCCGCGCCCGTGGAGACGATAATCCCGCTCGAAGAGTGCATTTCTGCCTGCGCTCCCTGCCGGATGCGGTAGCGCAGCGAGATATGACTGGTGGGGCCGATAAAGAGATCGTTGAACGCCAGCAGGCGCTGCCCGTCATTGAGGCGGGCCTCTGCCATGGTCACCCGCTTGTGCGGGAACTGGCCTTTCAGAATGCCCGGCAGCATGGGCACAAAGTTCTGGGGGGTGAAAGGCAGCAGCACGCCGTCATTCCGCTGCCTGTCCGGATTAATGGCCAGTATGGGCAGCCCGGCCACATATTTGGCGGTATTGGCCACCAGGCCGTCGCGCCCCACCACTACTGCCAGGTGGTTCCGGGCAAACAGGAAATTCGGGAGGAACTGCCGTTCGATCACCTTGGTCTTCAGGTAGCTGGCCAGCTGTTTGTTTACCAGCTCAAAGGAATGGTAGAACGCATCATGTTCCGCCACATACTCGTCAAAGTTACCCCCGCGGCTTTCTACGTAAAAGCGGCTTTGCTGGGGGGTGTTGTGGCGGGCCACCAGTTCTTCCAGGCGGGTGTGTGCCCGCACGATGATGGCCGTATCAATTGCCATCCTGCCCTGCTTGCATCAGGCTGTCCAGCAGATCTGGACTGATGTTCAGGCTGCCGATCTTGCCGTTCTGCTGCGCCAGCTCCCGGAAGGCCAGCGCAATGTTGAGGGCCGGGCTGCCGCCTTTTTCACTGAGCGCCAGCACGGTCTTCCAGTCCAGGTGCTGGTAAGGCGCCAGGGTGTTCTCCAGTACATATCGCTGGGTATCGGCCTCTTTGCGCCGGTTATCTGCGGCCAGGTCCACCAGCTTGCGCTTGCGGTTTTCCACGGAGACCTGGGTCTCCATTTGCATTTCCAGCACCTGACGCTCGGCTTCCACCTGGGCAATGCGGGTTTCCCGCTGCTTCTCCTGGATCTGGCGTTTCTTCTCTTCTACGGCAATCTCGGTGTTCAGCTCGCTTTCCCTGATCTTCCGTTCCTGTTCCACGGCAAAGTTGCGCCGCAGGTACACCGCCTGGTCCGCTTCCTGCTGCACAGCTTCGCGGGCTTCGGCTTCCAGGGCGCGGGCCATCTCTGGGGTGGGGGATATGGCCAGTACATTGAGACTGACGAGCGATACGCCCAGTTGGGCCACCACAGCGCTTTGGCGCAGCCCTTCTGCGATCTGCGCCTCCACTTCCTTGGCCTTGCGCAAGGCCTCTTTCAGGTTCAGCTGCTGCACATAGGCCGTGGTATAGGTCTGGGCTTCATTGATCAGCCGCTGGCTGAGCTTGGCAAAGTCGTCCGTTTTATAGACGCCTTTCCGGTCTACGGTATAGTCCAGTTGCTCTGCCAGCAGTTTGGGGTTTTCTACCTTATAGGTGATCTGCCCTTGTATGCTCACCGTTTGGAAATCTGCCGTGCTTTCGTTAAAGATGAACGGCACATCCATGCTGCCCACAGGTATGGCCGCAATGGAGCTGCTGGGTGCAAAGTACAGGAACGCCAGTCCCTTGCCTTCGCGGCGCAATTTGCCCCCCGAATAATGCAGGACATAGCGCATGGAATCGAACTTTATGTAATAAAAACCGAACATGGGGTAGCTGGATTAGAAGTAGTCGAACGGCCGCCGTTTGTGCGGTGTAGCGCCTCAAATCTGCTGCTTTTTGCCCGTAATGCCAAAGGTTTGGCAGGCAAAAATCACAGGCTGAGCATATCCCGGATCTTGCCGCTCTGGCGGCGGGATACCTCCACCTGCTGGCCGTCCGTAAGGGTGAGGAGCAGGCCGCTGCTGAACCACGGTTCCACCTTGGTGATATGGTGCAGGTTGACCAGGTGCTTGCGGTTGGCCCGGAAAAAGAGGCGCTCGTCCAGGCGCTTCTCCAGTGCGTTCAGCGAGCGCAGGATCAGG
>JAHBTG010000034.1 GCA_019638695.1 Bacteroidota bacterium
AAGGGTCATCTTTATAATGAGAGAATTCGACAAAAAATCTCTGACCTGATTCAGCTAAAATAGACAGACTAGAATAAGTGGTGCCAACCAATTCATGCGTATAAGAAAGCTCGTCAAACTCCCATACATCCTGTAACACATCATAGCAATAATTGTAGCACCCCCCTTGACAATTTCGATACTTAACTCTCAGGTTTACGTCAAATGTATCCAGTTGTCCATTATGCACTGCTCTGTATACATACCGCTGTCCATTAGGCCTCGGGTATGTCCATTGCATCAGGTAAGTATCTGTGGGTACGCCTATCTCCCTGCAAGGTGGTTTATCCTCATCCTTACGGCAGGAAAAACCCAAGAACATCATGGCAAGTACGAGTATGAGAGGTGCTTTCATATTACCTTGAATTTTCCAGTTCCTTAATTCTCTTCTCCAGTTGTATGATATACAACGTGAGTTCTTCAATTTTCTTCATCTGAATATACTGCATTTCCCCGACATATAGCCCGTCTTGTTCTACGGTTTTAGCGGCGGGTACTTCCGGCAGGTGCTTGTGGGTCTTCAGGTAGTCTTCCAGCTTGTCCAGCGGCATCAGGGAATAACCGGGTTCAAACACGTAGTCCGGCCACTGGCAGATCCCGCTGTTTTGTCCCCCTACTTTACTTACCCGCACTTCGCGCGCGCATACCAGTCCATCTACCGCCAATTTACTGCCGGGGTTCGCTACCCCGATACCCACATTGCCTTGTGAGGTGACCACCAATGTGCTATCCCCTACCACAAACTTCTTCTGCGGGCTGGCGGTGCCAATGCCTACATTGCCCTGCGGGGTTACCACCAGGCCGGTATTCTCCAGGCGCACGCCGCCCGTTTTGGGCAGGAAGATGCCCTGCAAGGGGCGGTTCTGGTTATAGACGCCGTCCATAGAGAACAGGTGCAGACCGGCGTTGCCATACAGGGTTGTCGTGCGCAGGTGATAGTACCCGCCGGGGCTGTTGACGCTGCCGATGTGCATACTGGCACCCACACCCAGGTGCTGACTGGCGTAAATGTTCTGCCCATAGATACTGCGGTCTACGCGCAGGTTACCGCCGCAGGTAGCGCTCCTGGGGTCGGGACTTTGGTGAGGTGACCACCCGCCGTAGTCGGTCACGGTATAGGTCTGGATGCGCACGTCGCCTATCTGGTTGGTCACGGGGGCTATGCACTCCGGCTGTCCGGGGATGATGATGCGTATCACCAGCGGATATTCTGCGAGAAATACCGGGCTTTCTTCCAGGGTAGCCTGGGTGCTGGCGGGGGTAAAGGCACCACCATTATCCAGCACAGTGCCCGCAATGCCCTGGTAGGCGGCATCTTGCGGGGTGAGCTTCAGTGAATCCAGCAGGGTAAGTTCTTCGGAAGTGAAGCCATACATGGCCGTGGGTTTGCTGGGCGCCCGGAGGACTTCCAGCGCGGCTTTATCCGCCAGCCCACTGAAAAGCTGTACACGCGCAGTAGTATCGGCACTTTCTCCTGCCCCCAGGATGGTTCTGCCCACAGTATGCAGCGTAGCCTGCGGCTGGGCGATGCCGATACCCACCCTACGGTTAGCCAGCAGGTGCACAACGGTGTCGCCGCTGGCTGTCCAGATGCTATCGTTGCCGGTAAGCGCGGGCTGCGTCTTCCAAACGCCGTCTTCCCATACGAGGATGTCGCCGTTATTTTCGCCTACTACGCTACCGATGGTACCCTGTTCATTGCTGCCGATCAGGCGGGTAGGATTGGGGATATTAGGTAAGCTGGCTGTGCCGCCATTGGGCCAGGTGACGGGGGTATAGGCTCCGGAATCTGGCAAAGCCGCTTTATATTTTGCGATAAAGGCCGCTATTTCTTGCCCGGTATCGGCATTCTGGGAATACCACAACGCATAGGCGGCGCTGTCGGCAGAGACTTCCAGTTCTGCAGCCAGGTAACTCTTGCCGGGTGTGCTCTCTGAGATCCGCTGACCCAGGCTGCCGTCCGGGTTGAGCACCCGCAACAAGGTCAGGGAATTGCCGGAATCATCGCCTGCATTCTGCAAAACGACCACACGGCCATCAGGCAAAAGGCGCACGAACCGGCCTTCGTAGAAACCTTCGGTATAGGAAGAATCATCCGCCCACTGCAAATTGCCCGACAGGTCATAGGCCAATGTGGGTGCAACGCCCTCGCCGCCGCCGGTCGTATATACCCGGTTGGCAGCAGTGTTGACCACCAGGCTCCAGGCGGTGTTCAGCGTGCTTCCTGCCGGGCTGTAGAATTGCTGCCATTGCAGGCTCCCGGCATTGTTAAACTTCAGCAGCAGCATATCCCCCGTAAATGAAACATACGAGATACCGGCCACATACAGGTTGTCCTCGTTATCAAAAGCCATTTCGGTCATCCGGTCGTTCGTTGAGCCCGTTCGTGCATAGCGGGCCTGCCAGCTGCTATCCCCGTTCGCCTCATATTGTACCAACAGGATATCGGAATTGCTGCCTTCCACGGAATACCCCACCAACGGCTGTTCTTGCGAGTTGAGCTTCATTGCGACCACACTCACCTCCTCGCCATTGCCTGCCAGCGAAAGGCTATCCTGCCAGACGACGGCGCCCGAACTATCGTATTTCAGCAAAAATCCCTGGCTGGTATAGGAGGGGCTGAACCTGGAGCGCGTACCGGCAACGTATACATTTCCGTCCGTATCCACCACCACTTTATTGGCTACCGTATTCGTCCACCCACCCGGACTGGGCGCGGTTTCCCAAAAGTCTGTCCATAGCGTATCCCCTTGCCCGGTGAGCTTGGTAATGAACATTCGCCTGCTACCCGGTGTTTCCACGGCGCCGCCCACTACGTAAATATTGCGGTCGGCATCCACCACCACATCTGCTGCGCCATCCCCTTTTCCAAAGAAATCCAGGGTGCGGCTCCACATCAGAACGCCTTGCGGGTTATACTTGAAGACTTCCACATCTATGTTGAATCCTATGCCATTGTCCTTGGCGCCCACCACTACCACGCACCGTTGGGCATCTATGCTAATGGCCGACACACTGGCGGTATCAATGCCGGGATAATACTGCCCCCACCGCTTGGTCAAAGGGCCTGCATTTTGTGCATGAAGCGTGGGTAAAGTGCACAGGAATATCATTGCCGCCAGCAGCAGCTTGTTCAGCTTTTTCATGGAACAGGTATGGAAAGAAGTTAGAAGTCCGGTGGTTTTGTCTAAACTAGCAGTTTACTAAATACGCTGCTAGTTTAGAATGAAATCTAACCCATGTCAATACTTCCTATGAAAAAATAATAAAAAATTAGGCAATTTTTAATTATATACAAAAAATTAGGCACGCCCTTGCCCATTACACCGGAGGCCCACTACGGCCTGTCTGCGAACGAGTAGGTGCGCGCCTTCGCGGCGCGACACCTGGCTCATTTCTCGCAGACAATGGATGTAGTGGTTTCCGGTGTTGAGAATGACCAGATATGCGATTATATCGTGGTTATATAATTATGTGCGGGGGTCTTGGGCGATAGGCAGAAAAAATTAAGAGTGAGTATGGGCAAATATAGGCATGGTAGCGGGCATCGTCCAATGATTTGCAGATATAGAGAGCTTTTATGGTAACTTGCCATTTTATGTAACAGCCGCTATGAAACTACGTGTCGCCAAAGTCACCTACACTGAGCTGGAAATCCCGGCACTCTATCTCACCCTACTGGAGAACGAACTGAAGCCCTTATTTCTAGGAAGTCTGAACGCAAGCTTCCCGGTATTCACCACATCAGAGGCTGCGGTAGCCAGCCGCCTGGAACACGACAAGCGCAGCGCAAACCTCCTGGTAGCGGAGCTGAAACTCAAAGCTCTCAACCCGGATAACATCACTGCGGACGGCACTAACCTGTCCCATAAGGGCACGTTGAGTATACGGCATATTCAAAGCTTTACTTCGGTAACCTTAGCCGGGCGGAAGGGAAAAGGAAGAAAGAAGAAAAAGGTATAATACCTCATTCTGCTGTGATAGCTGCTTTCATAGAGTACAAACATCCAGCAAAATAACACCGGCAGGCCCCTCTAAATTGGTATCAGAAAAACGAGCACTTCTTATCAGCTTATCAATAATCTTTTATTTTTAGCTCATAATTAACTGATATGGCATTTGTTACCTGCCGCGAATGTGGCACTTCAATTAGCGATAAGGCAACCGCCTGTCCAAAATGTGGGGCACCCCAGAGTAAGGTACCTATAAGAGAGTGTGTACATTGTGGTGCTGAACTACCACCCCGTGTCCGTAAATGCAGGGAGTGCGGAGAGTTTCAAACACCGCAACAACAAACGCAGGCTTTGTCAAAGAAAAAAGCTACATCCAATAATACTAGTAATAGCAATATGGCCAATACACTATTGACCCTACTAGTTATTGTAGGTGTAATAGTAGGTGGTTATCTTATATATGAAGAGTTCTTTCCTAGCCAAGAACAAGCTATTGAAATAGAGAAGGAAAAGGAACCGGTTATCCTGATCCCTGAAGGTAACTACATGCGGGTTAGAGCTACAGGCAAACTAGGCAATAAGCTTGAGCGTTTATTTGTCTGTAAAGATTTAGTGGCGGCAATTGGTGTAAACCTGACTATCAGGAAAGGCTTCTTAGAAAGCCAAGTTCTTACAGATGTAAAGCGCTATAAGATTGAGAGAGGAAGTTCTCCCAATCAGTATTTTATCCGTATCAAGAATCTTGATCAAGACGGAGATTTAAATATCGAGCTTCAGCATATTAATAATGGAAATTTACGTTTTGTTTGCGGACAGAATGAGCTAATATATATCAGAAGATAACGCATTCTGTAAATCCCTCTGGCCAGCCTTTCGCGGCGTCATTAATTTTTCTTCAAATAGACAACTTGATCCGGCTACGAAAGCCTTGAGTAAGGCTCCAATTAAACCTACGGTTGACAACACAATCCGGGGATACCCTCCTCAGAATCGTTGGTTCACTCTCCGCAATTAGACCGCTATCGCACAGCAATCAAGTTTCCGGGGTGAAAATCCTACGGAATCGGAGCGCCGTTTAGACGCAAACGGCAGGCTAACGCCGCGCATTCGCGCCGCTTTTGGCTACCATTGGCTCGCCATTTTATCATATTTAACACAAAACAAAATAATACTGGCCACTTTTCCGTAATAACCTATAAATGATTGCGTGTTACACAACAAATCCTCATTCAAACAAACAATATGGCACTCGATCTTCCTCTTACGGATGAACATCACAGTGGCGTGGTGGTGGAATACCTCCAAACGTTGCTAAACCGGAACGGTTACCCGGTACCCGTCACCGGCATTTTCACCACAGAAACCAAGTCTGCTGTCATGGCATTCCAGCGGGCACAACAGATTACGGACGATGGCGTGGTGGGAAACCTGGAAACCTGGCCCGCATTGCAACGGATCGGGCCTGATGTAAGCCCTGTGGTGACAGACCTTCCAGTAGTAGATTACAGGCTACAGCCGGGGGAGTATTACACCCAGAGTTTCCCTAAGAAAACCCTGGTATTGCACCACACCGCGGGTTCGCATCGCCCGGACTATTCTATCCAGGGATGGGCACGTGACCGGAATCGTTACGGCGGGCTAATACCGGTAGCCACAGCTTTCTTAGTGGGAGGAAAGGCCCTAAACGGGCAGGATGGCAATCAATTTGACGGGCGCATTTACCGCGCATTCCCGGAGCGGCTATGGGCGCACCACCTGGGACTGGCACTCTCCCGCAATGACCTGCTCAATGCACAATCCATTGGCATTGAACTCTGTAATTATGGGCCGCTCACCTACCGTAACGGGCAATTCCTCACCTATGTAGGCACCACCGTGCCGAAAACGGAAGTCATAGAACTGGCAGTTCCCTATAAAGGATATCGGTTCTATCAACGCTATACCGCAGCGCAACTGGAAGCCACGAGGCTGCTGATTCTACGGCTGTCCGAGGCTTTTGCCATTCCTGCCAAACGGAATTACACGGAAAACTGGTTTGAGGTAAATAAGGACGCATTGCAGGGCGCTCCCGGATTATGGACGCATACCAGTTACTTGCATGAGAAGTTTGACTGTTATCCGCAACCCGACTTACTGGCAATGCTGAACGCACTTTGACGAGAAAAACCAGGCGGCATTATCATAGCTTATTCTTACAGACATGTCGCGCTACTACATTCCTGAGGAACCGGACGATGCCAGCCCGGCAGACCTCGCTCAACTGCTCCCTACTGATGGGTTGTCTGAGGCGGATACCCCAGAACTGGCACACCGCTTGCGTAGCCTTCGGATGTTAGCCACACTTTGCTACCACCACTATACCTTACACCGCCATGCGCAAGACCCCCAATAACCCGTTTGAGGCTTTTGCCAAGTATGACCAAAGCCTTCCTGCCGCTACGCAAACCAATTGTGTGATTTACACCCGTGTCTCTACCAAAGAACAGGCCGATACGAACCAAAGCCTGGAAACGCAGCGCAAAGCCTGTGAAGAGTATGCCCGCAGGAGCGGCCTCACTATCCTGGCGCATTTCGGGGGCACTTACGAAAGCGCCAAGGATGACGAACGCAAGGAATTCAAGCGAATGCTGGAATTTGCGCGCCGAAACCACCGCAAAGTGAGCAGCATACTGGTATACAGCGTAGACCGCTTTAGCCGTAGCGGCCCGAATGCTATTTATATCGCCAGCGAATTGAAAAAGCAGGGTATTATCGTACATGCAGTTACACAACCTGCCGATACAACCACTCCCACCGGGGCTTTTCAGCAGAATATGCAGTTTATCTTCAGTGAGTATGACAACCAACTCCGACGGCAAAAGACCATTGCTGGCATGCGGGAAATGTTGCTCAGGGGGGAGTGGCCGTCAAGTCCACCCTTGGGATACTGTGCTGTATATGAAGGCGGGCGGCGGCGGATCGAAATCACCCCCAAAGGCAAGCTGATTGCCAAGGCCTTCCGCTGGAAATCGGAGGAAGCTTTAAGTAATATGCAAATCCTGGAACGCCTCAAAGCCCACGGGTTGCATCTCTATAAACAGAAACTGACCAAGATCTTCCAGAATCCTTTCTACTGTGGCATACTGGTACATCGTTCGCTCAATGGAGAGGTGGTAGAAGGCAATCATCCGAAAATCGTCTCCAGGGAGACGTTCCTGCATGTCAACAATATCCAGGTCAGCCATGCACACAAGTACCAGCATGAGGCACGTGAGCCGCATGCCCTGCGGCGCTTTGTCAAATGTGCGGATTGCGGGTCGTCTTTTGCGGGTTACGAGGTGAAGAAAAAGGGACTACACTACTACAAATGCAATCGAAAGGGCTGCAAGTGCAACAAACGTGCGGAGCATCTGCACCAGCTTTTTGTGCAACTGCTAAGTCAGTACACGATATCTATAGAGGATGCTGCGCTTATCCGTGAAGAGCTCAAACGCAAATTTTACCTGATGAACCAAAGCAGCGCCGAAACTGCCAGTGCGCTGAGAAAGGAGATACGAGAATTAGAAAAGAAAGCTGAAAGACTGGAAGAACGGTATATCCTGGAGGAAATTGACCGTGAATTGTTCGAGAAGTACAGCCGCAGATTCAGGGAAGAACGGCACCAACTGGAATCCCAACTCCTGAAGGCCGACTATATTTTATCGAACCTCGATTCATTTCTGGAATATGCGACCAAAATCGCCTCAGAAATGCCCTCCCTGTGGGAAACCGGGGACTTTTGGTTCCGCCAAAAGCTCCAATACCTCGTGTTTCCGGACGGGATATTGTATGACCATAAAAATGATGTTTATCGAACCACCCGTGTCAACTCCCTGTTTCAGCTAATTGCCTCAGAATCAGCTCATTTACCCGCACAAAAAAAGGGGGCCTTGAGTGATGCTGCTCAAAAGTCCCCTTGGGTACCGAAGGGGGGACTCGAACCCCCATGCCTTGCGGCGCACGCCCCTGAAACGTGTGCGTCTACCAATTCCGCCACTTCGGTAAAGAGGATGCAAAAATAGGAACCGGGGAAGTACGGCGCAAGCGTCCGTCTATATTTTTCAGAATAATATCTGGGTATCGGGCAGGTTGGCCCGCAGCAGCTCCACATCTGCCGGATTGAGCGGATTCTTGCGCAAATCCAGCACTTTGAGGCTCCTGAGGGCAGCCATATTGCCGGGCAGACTGGTGAGCAGGTTGGCCCGCAGGTTAAGCTCCTGCAGGCGGGTGAGCGCACCTATCCCCTGGGGCAGGGTCTTGATCTCATTAAAGCTCAGGTCCAGGCTCTCCAGCTGTGCCAGATCCCCGATATTATCGGGCACTGCCGTCAGCCGGTTGGTAGACGCATTGAGGAGACGCAGCTGTGGCAAGGTGCACAGGCTCTCGGGCAGTTTGGTAATGCCGCTGTAATACAGGTTGAGCTCCTGGAGCAAAAGCCACCCGCCTACGGCCACGGGCAGTTCCTTGAGGCGGTTCTTGCTCAGGTTCAGCCGCTGCAGGTTTTCCCAGCCGTTGACACAATGCGGCAGGCGCAGGAGCTGGTTATCCGACAGATCCACCTCCTTCAGGAACCGAAGCTGACAGATGCCGTAAGGAAGGGTCTCGATATAGTTCTTCTGCGCAAACAAATACTGCAACTGGGCCATCTCGCCCACTTCGCCGGGCAGGGTTTTCAGGTTGTTATAGCTGAGATTGAGATACTGAGTGAACATAAGGGCAGCCACCGTACTGTCCAGCGTCCACATCTCATGATAGCTCAGGTCCAGGTGCAGGCAAAACTCAGGGTGCTGCACAGCATCTGCCAGGCGCACAAACTTGGTCTGGAGCTCCAGTTGAGATTTATCATAGAGCGGCTGTCCCTTGGGCTGTGCCCAGCCGGCCAAAGGCCAGATACAGAGCAGTAAGAGCATTAGCTTAATCATCAGACAAAGGTAAGCTCAATCCGGTATCACATGATAACCCAGCTGTGCCAGATGGTCCCAAAAAGCAGGGTAGGATTTGGCCACCACCCCAGGGTCCGCTATGCGCAACCGGGGGAATCGATTGGCCAGCAAAGCGTGGCTCATGGCAAACCGGTGATCATGATAGGTGGCCACCGGCTGGGTATGTGTCATATGCGGCTGCGGGAATATGGAGAGCGAAACAGGAGTAGCCTCGGTACGCACTCCCAGCTTGCCCAGTTCCGTCACCAACGCCTGTATGCGGTCTGTCTCTTTCAGGGGTAGCGTATGCAGCCCCGTGAAGTGTGAGGGTTCGGATGCCCAGGTAGCCAGCACGGCAAAGGTCTGCGCCAGGTCCGGCATTTGAGAGAAATCAAAGTCCAGGGGAGCAATGCGGCATTGCGTACTATCTGCCAGCAGGGTATGCTCCTGAAACGTCAGGTCCATGCCCCAATGGCGAAAGATCTCCAGTTGGGCACTGTCTCCCTGCAGGCTATGCGGACGCAGGCACCGCAGTTGCAACCGGGCCGGACGAACGGCTGCCAGCCCCAGCCAGTAGGACGCAGCGCTCCAGTCAGACTCTACGGTGTGACGGGCCGGGATAGCCGCTTTGCGGACCAGTGTTAACAGATCCCCGTCGGCTTGCCAGTGCATACCCCACTGTTGTAACAAAGCGGTGGTCAATGCATAATAACTATGAGAAGTGAGCCCCAGTACTTTTACCTGGCAGCCCACCGGCAACAAGGGTGCCAGCAGCAAAATGGCAGACAGCAATTGGCTGCTTTGGCTGGCATCTACCTGGAAATACAACGGCTGCCACCGGGGATCTCCTTCTATGCGCACCGGGAGATATCCCTCCTTTTCCAGGTACGTAATGCGGGCACCCGCAGCCGTAAGCGCCCTGACCAGTGCCCCCACAGGACGCTCCAGAAGCCGGGGAGCCCCGGTCAGCACGTGTACACCCGGCACCAGGCAGGATGCGGCCGTGATAAACCGCAAAGCAGTGCCTGCCAGTCCCAGGTGATGTTCATACTGGCCGGGAGCTACCTGGTGAATATGCCCCTGCAGTTGTAACACCCCGTCAGGCGTTTCCTGAGGGGCTATCCCCAGCCGCCGCAGCCATTGCAGAAATACCTGGCTATCCTCACAATCCGAACAGTTATCAATAGAAAACGGCTGGGGAACCAGTGCACCAAAGAGCAGGGCGCGGTTACTCTCGCTCTTGGAGCCCGGCAGGGTCAAGGTGCCGGTAAGCACCTTATCAATTGAAGGCGGTTCCAGGGTAACCATAGCAAACCTGAGCATGCACAAACAAGTTTCAGTGAGCAAATACGCGCAAAGCCGGTTGATGCACTTTTAACTGTTCCAGCGCCTCAGGGGGCAAAGGAGCACCTATCACAAAGAGCAATTGCAACTGGTTCATCTCCAGGAAACAATCGGGTAGACGCACAATAGCCGTCTGGTTAAGATTGAGAGACGTAAGCCGCGGCCATTGGCGGCAAGCATCCGGCAATGTATTCAGAGGGTTATGACTCAGGTCCAGGTTGACAAGCAACGGGTAGGCAGCATTGCCAAAGGCCGTCAGTTTGTTCTGGGCCAGCGAAAGGTCCTGAAGCTGGCTGAGGTGCGCAAAATAAGGCGGCAGCTCGCGCAGCACATTCGCACTCAGGTCAAGTCGTTGTATAGTAGGAGGTATAGGACAGGATTGGGGCAGCAGTCTGAGGCCATTACCTGCCAGGCTAAGCTGGCGCAGTGCAGGCGGAAAGGGATTGAACGTAGCCGGGAGTTCCTGCAACCGGTTACCGGCCATCAGCAATACCTGGAGGACCGGGAGCCTGGCCAGCCCGGCAGGCAAGCAGACAATCTGGTTACCGGAAGCATCCAGGTATTGCAGGAATGCCAGTACCTCCCAGGGAGCCTGCAGGGAATCCAGGCCACACCCGGCAACCTCCAGGCGAGTGAGCCCGGGTGCACGGGTGACCACACGAGGTATCTGCCGGATAGGATTATGACTGAGCGACAGTTCTTTCAGTGCAGTATAGGTATACTGGGTATCCAGCGGACAGGAGGTCAGCTGGTTATGCGACAGATCCAGTACCCGGATATCCGGTGCTGCTATGAGCCAGTCACCGGCCGCCAGTATATTGTGGGCAAGCTGCAAACGCTTGAGCGCAGAAAGCCGATGGAAATCCCGGGGCAAACGGGCAAGGCGGTTATACGAAATATCGAGCTGGCCAAGCTGCGCAAGCAGCACCAGAGAATCCGGAAGCTCCCCGATCTGGTTATGACCGGCATCTATAGACTGCAACTGCCGGCAGCGCGCCAACGAAGCAGGCAAGGCACTCAGCTGATTATGGCTGGCCACAATCTCCTGCAGCTGCGGCAAAGCAGCAAACAGGTGGGCCGGCAAAGTACGCAGTTGGTTATGGCTAAGATTCAGGTACTTCAGCTGCTTAAGCCCGGACACCTCTGCCGGCACCTGAGCCAACGCCTGGTGACTGAGGTCCAGGCGCGTACAGGTTTCTTTGTGCTGTATCGCATCTGCCAGTAAGGTATAGGTCTTGACATACCCGGCCGGCTGAGCTACCACCCCGGTAATCCCTGACAAGGCAAGCAACAGCACCCATCTGGCTAACATGACACAAACCTAACAGAAATTTTCCGGATAGGGGTAGCAGACATCCGGCACAAGCCGCCGGCTAAAAGTATTCTTCCTCCCGGGGCTTATGTTTGTAATAGGCATCCCATACCAGGGCGGCTTCTGCCATGAGCAGCTCAAAATCTGCAGCATCGGCATCCGTAAGCAAAGGGGCAGTCTCCAGGGAAGCCACCCACTGCGGGTCTTCTATACGTTCATGGGTAGCGGAAACACTCCTGGATCTCTGGGACAACCGCACCACAAAGCACAGATGCGGATGTACCACACAATAGGCTTCCCATATGCCTCTATCGGGCCATGTCAGCTTGTAATATCTCGGATAACCCTCGCTAAGTGCTTCATTCGTAACCCACTCCTGTATCACAGCCCTATTGTTCGAAATGATTGAAAAGGCAATCTGCCCAAAAACGCTTTTATGATATATCCTGAATAAATAAACCGGGCGCCCGGGCATACTACCCAAAAAGGACATACAGCACCAGAAGCGGGTATAACCCGGCCAGGAATGTACCCAGGGATTTTAGCTGCTTAGTACGAATCACGGAAGTGGGGAACAGCGAATTGAGCACAATAATGGCCATGAAAGACACGAATACCACTATAAATGTGAGCCAAAACAGCATATCTGCGCGGGTCAGGTAGTTTGAACTGGGGATCATCTCTGTGAGCGAGATACTGAAAGCGATGATGGAAAGGAATATACCCACAGAGACTTCCCCCACATTTTCGAACGTGAGATCGGTGATAAATAGTACGGCAATCGCGATCAGGCCAATGAGCACCAGCGGCAGCACAATCTGGAGGTAGCTGCCCAGCACAATGCGCTTGACCACGAGCCGGAAGGCGAAGGTTTTGAACTTCTTGAGCGTGCCGGGCTGCCCCTGGGGATCTCCTTTGATAGAACGGGTGATCATATTATCTACCGTCACATAATACTCTTCCTTGTTCCAGCCGGTAACCTTGAACTTTTCAATGGCTTCGGGGTCGAGCAGCAAAGAGCTTTGGTCAAAGCTGATCTTGAGTTTATCGGCCGGGCTCAGGATCTCCACGTTCACGGCCAGTTCCTGCGTGTCAAATGGAAAGTCAAACAGGCTATAGTTCACATAGAAAATGCCCGACACGCGGTAGAGCTTATATACCTGGGGCCCGTCCTGTTTCTCTATGATAAGCTCCCGGCTGCTCTCGCTGCTCTTCATGTTCTGGAAGGAGATGTACTTCTCGGCATCCAGGTGCGAGGTATCCAGCTTCACCCAATAATAGAAATCGCAGGTAAAAGAATTGGAGGCAATATCCAGGTCATAAATATCCTGGATCTCGATACCGAACAACAGGTTGGGGATCACTTCCCTGCGCTGGTTGAGCTGGGCAGCCATTGAAAAGAGCTTACCCTGACTGTATTGGCTAAAATAGATATCGGGCACCAGCACGCGGGAAGAATCAAAGGTATAGATATCCAGTTCTCCTGCGAGCGTGGTATCTCCCAGGGCGGCAAATTGCTGCCGCATGTACCGCCGGGTAGGTACCGGAGGCAATTCCGGAGACTCTGCCGGCGGGGTAACCGGTTTGGTCCCCGGCAGGAACTTGGGCCTGGGCGGCAATAGCGCCTGCTGAAGTATGGAAGTGGCATCCAGGCATCTTTTGATGAACAGCGGCACATTGACATGCGAGAATAACTCAGCATCCTCTTTCTGAAAAGCTTTGAGGTCCTGGTTACTCTTGCGGCTCAAGGCATCCGTAGGGTTGGTAATGAGGATAATGGTATTGGTATTACTGGCGCCAAACCCTTGCAGCGCATTGGCATTAGCTATATAGGCATGCCCCATGAGCCGCATACCATCGAGGTGTTTGTCCAGGTACTTGATCAACGCATTCCCCCAGGTATTGTGCACATTCAATACCAGCAGACGTTTTTTCTCTGCCGGGTTCTGGCGGTAAAACTGTAGCATGGCCTCCCCCACCCTTGCCAGGCTATCGGGGTTTACCTCCTGGGTGGTCTGCACTTCAAATACCCTGTTTACGACGATATCATGCTGCTTAAATGCTGTATAGTAGGTCTGCGTGAGTGCATAGTCCCGCTCTGTAATGAAATTGACCGACCCTTCCCTGAGTGCATAATGTATATAACTGGCCAGGTCCAGCGGCACATTGTCGCTATTCCCCGTGAAGATGGATGCACTGCCATAATCCAGGTGATTATGGTCTGCATTGAGTGCAATTACAGGTAGCTGTTCTTTACGAATGGTCTCCTGGGCGCCGGCCAGGTTCACGCCCCAGGTATTATCTATCACCGCCAGCACCATGGTATCGGCGGCAATGAGCTTGTATACAGAGTCGCTCCCCCGTGCAGACTGCTGGCAATCATAGGTGCGCAACTCCAGGCGGCATTGCGGCAATAGCTCATTCAGTTCCTCCAGATAGGTCTTGAAGATGCGTTCATTCATCTGATCAAACGGGTTGATCTTCTGCTTATGAGGCGGCAAAGTATCATTGGCGTTGGTATACCGCCCCACATAGGCCACGTATCGCAACGGGCGCTTGTCTTGCTCGCACCCTCCCAGCAGTAGCCACTGGCAACAGAGCAGGCCCAGCAGCAATAACCGGGCAGGCTTGTATCGAAATAGAAGTGTTTGCAAAAAGTGGCCAATCATGTGCATGGCAAAATTAGGAATAAGCAAGGCATCTGCCGACATTCTAAAAAAGATGGGGCAAGTGCCCTAAAGCCATGAAAATGTGATTAATTTCGTTGCACCCTCTATAAGTTTGGTAACATGTTCACAAAGCGTAGCTGGGATATTCATCTGCTTGCCGCCTTCGTGGTGCTGTTAGCAACGGGGACCCTCCACTTTAACATCCTGGGAAACAGCGGCTACCAGCACCCGGTAGATGATAATCTTCCTTTTATTATCAAGACCCTCCATCCGGATGAGTTGCAGGCCGATTTCCACGCCAACGCCAGTTCACATCTGAACCCCAGGCATGTGTTCTCGGGCCTGCTCATTGGCACTGCCTATATCCTGGGCATCGATGAGTTTGAAATCCTAACGCTTTCGCAACTGCTTATTTGCCTGCTGGCCCCTTTCCTTCAGTTTCTCTTTTTTACCCAGTTGCTGAAGACTGCATTAGCCAGAGCACACCTGCCCGCCTGGGTAACGGGCAGTATACTCATAGGCGTAATCATTATGCAGCTGGGCATCTATGCCTGGGGGACATTATTCTCGGCAGGGTCTTATATCTACTGGTTCTTCGAACTCTTCCGCTTCGCCTCGTTTGATACCTTACTGATCATCGGGCATGCCCAGACGTGGGGAACGCTGTTGTGTATGCTGGGCTTCCTGGTCTTCTTCAGGAAACCCGGTATCTCGGTGGCAGCCATAGTACTATGGACAATCGGCGGGCTTATTCACCCCGTGGCGGCCCTGTCCACCTGTTTGTTTGCCCTTTGCGTGCTGGTGAACCGCTTTCCCTGGAAGACACTGGCATATCTGCTCCTGTGGGCTGCCGTCATACCCAACATAGTGGTGCTGGTCCTATTCAGCAACGACGGTTCCGGTTCCACCCATTTTTTTGAGGCATATGCCCAGACCCATCATTATCATTACCTGCCTTCCTTCTTTTCCAGCTGGAATGGGATTCCCAAGGTAAAAATCCTGGTACTCCTCTCAGGTTTCTTAATGGCGCTGGCAGCCTTCTCCCTCTACCAAAAGCACCGCAAGATCGCCCTGGCCAACCTCCTGAGCAGCATCTATATTTTGACGGTGCTGGCCTGCCAGTATTACCTGGTAGAAAAGTGGCAATCAGGTATTTTTCTTAAAATAGGGCTCAGTCGGCTATTAAGTAACACTTTCTGGCTTGTACTGCTCAACATACTGCTCATCGTACTGGCCAGGCGCACCCTGGTTGCAGAACACTTACGACTCAGGACCGCTTACGGCGCCGTTATTTACCTTGCCTTGTTTGCAGCATGTTTTATCCCCAACTATTACTGCACCGAGGACAGGGTCATCGCAGGCGGCAAACAGCATATACTGGGCAACTACCTGGCAAAGGAGGTCTCCAAAGAGAAGTGTGCGGCATGGCATCCCAGCTACAACACGGAATGCCGGATGATCCGCAACCTCTTCAAGGTATCCGCCTATGTAAGCAGCGACTTCCCTTTCTATGAGCCGCTGATAGATGAATATTACTACAGGCAGCAAGAGGCAAAAACCTTCCACAAACCAGATGCTGCCCTACAAAAGCGGATGAAGCAGGCGGCTGTCAGCCACCTGGTTGCACCAGACACACTGGCTATTGATACGGCTGTGTGGCGGCAGGTCAAACATCTTCCTCCCAGCCGGGTGTATACCTGGCGGCAGTAGCCTATCTTTGCATTATGTACAGCTCTCCACACAAGGGCATTGCATTTCATGACCTGGGCACCATAGCTTATGAGCATGCCTGGGCGTTGCAAAAGCAGTTGCTGGAGCATATCTGCCAGCTGAAACTGAGCGCCAGGCAACAGGAGCGCCCCGCACATACTCCCAACTACCTGTTATTTTGCGATCACCCCCATGTATATACACTGGGCAAAAGCGGCAAACAGGAACACCTGCTCCTTTCCCGGGAACAAATGCAGGCGTTAGGAATTACCTACTACCCTATCGAACGGGGAGGAGATATCACCTATCACGGTCCCGGGCAACTGGTAGGCTACCCGGTGATAGACCTGGAGAATTTCATGACAGACCTGGACCGCTACCTGCGGGGCATAGAAGAAGCCATCATTCGCACCCTTGGCCATTTTGGGCTGCAGGGTGACCGCTACCCCGGATACACCGGCGTGTGGCTGGAGCCTGACGGCGCACAGGCACGCAAAATAGCAGCCATCGGCATCAAATGCAGCCGCTGGGTGGCCATGCACGGGTTTGCCCTGAATGTCAATACTGACCTGAGTTACTTCGGGCATATCATCCCCTGCGGCATTTCAGACAAGGCGGTAACCTCCCTCCAACAGGAGCTGGGGCAGCCAGTGGATATGGAGCTGGTGAAAAACCTGATGAAAACTCATATGGCAGAGGTTTTTGAATGGCATTATGTGGAAGGTGAAAACCTTGCCGTGCCGGGAATACCCAAGGTTTCGTAAGTTTGAACGTCTGAGAACCCCTATGAAGCAATCTGCCGAACAACTGAGTGATTTTGTAGAAGAAATGGGCGTGCTCATGGAGCGCCTGCATTTCAGCAAGATGAGCGGGCGCATCCTGGGTTGGTTGCTCTCGGCAGAGCAACCCCACACGAGCTTTGACGACCTGGTGGCGGTATTGTCTGCCAGCAAAAGCAGCATCAGTACCAATCTGAAACTCCTCACCGAGCTGCATTTCATCACGCCCTACACCCAGCATGGGGACCGTAAAACCTACTATCGCTTCAATTTTGCAGGTTTTTTTGAAGCCTGGCAAGAGCGGATGAACAATACCGGAACCTTCCGTTACCTTTTTCAGAAAGCCGCCTTGCTCTATCCGCATGGGACTGATGAGCGGGCACTGGCGCTGGCCGAGCAAGCAGACTTTTATACCTGGCTGGAAAAGGAACAGGGCAAGCTCTTCAAACTATGGCAAAGCCGCCGTAAGGAAACCGCAGAGCCACCGCCATCTCCCCACCAGCGGGTAGCGGCGGAAGAAAAACCCGCCAGGCAGCGTAAAGAAGCAGTAACCAAACCGCACACTCCGGAAGCAGGCACCACACCCGCGCCCTCTAAACAAGAACCTGCCAAACAGGCCCCGGAGATCACCCTGCGCAGTTTGTTTGACTAAGCCCTAGGATTTCCCGGGATATGGCCGGAAGCCTATGCCCACGGATTCCACGCCCGGCAAGGTGTCTACCCGCATCATTTGTTTCAACTGCACCTGCCACTGCCCGGCAGGCAGGCGCACGCTGTCTTCCATGACGGCCACAAAACGATAGCTGCCCCACAGGCTGCGCTCAGCATGCCATTTGCCCTGTTCATCCATCAGCAGGAACTCTGTCATTACCTGCTTGCGCGGGGCAGACGGGTGGGTAAGCGTGGCTTCTGCCCACAGATTGCGCATCGTATACTCATCATTCACCTGCAGCAACAGCAACAGCTGGCCCAGAGTCGCAGAATCGGCATGTTCCAGGGTAAGATTTACCGGGTTGGCATAGAGCCATTTCTCCTGGTCCAGGGAACGGCTGTCACTGGAAAAATCGGGCCCGCACGCTGACAGCCCCAGGAAAACACACAGCCAGCAAACCGGCTTAGACACTCGAATCATCATAAGTAGCAGAAGAAGTAATATCTGGGGAGGCAAACAACTGCACCTGGTCGGCATCGCGGCCGGTACCGGCCAGGATATGCCCCAGTGCAATGGCTTTGGAAAGGTGGTATTCTGCAGTATCCTTGTTATTGAGCCTGCGATGGATACCATAGAGCAGATAGTGCATCTGCGGATTATTGGGCATAATGTTCTGCAACAAAGCCAGGTCATCGAGCGCACTTTGATAATGATGCTCCAGCAGTTGCACATTGGCTCGGTAAAGCAACGCCCGTGTATTGAGCAAGCCTTTATCATTGGCATCAAACACCTGTTTCCACAATTGCATGGCCAGTTCCCGTTCACCGATCAGGTAATAAGCCAGCCCCAGTTCCGGCAGGTCATCAGGGCTCACCTGGGGAGGGATCAGCGTTCTCTCCTGCGGCTGCATTTCGGGTGAATTACGGGCATTCTTTTTAGGAGCAAACGGGTTCCTGGGCGCCATAGGTTTCACCGTCTGCCGGAGCAAAGGGGTCAATATCCGGCGGGCTTCTGCGGCATCCCCCTTCATGGCCATCATCACGCCGCGGTATATCCTGGCCATCGGATGATTCTGTTGTCCTTTATAGGATTTTTCCAGGCTATCCTCTGCCTGTGCATAATCTGCCAGGAGTAAACCTGCCCAGAACTTGAGGCGATAGATTCCACGCTGGCCGGGCTTCTCGGCCAGCACGCGGTCTGCCTCACGCAAAGCCTGCGGCAGATTACCCTCTGCGATCATGGCCATGATCTTAATCTCCTGCACCTTGAGGTTATGGGGGTACTGCTGCTCCAGCTCACGGGCCTGCTGCAACGCAAGTCCATAGCGACCGGCGGCCAGGGCTCTCAGGACTTCGCGCTGCATATCCATCTCCCCGCTCTTTTTGCCCAGCTTTTGCCAGAATATATAGAGGATAACGGCTACGGCCAGGGCCACTACCCCAAGCGTGGTGGGAGAGACTTCCAGCAGAAAAACGATGTTCATATTCATAAGACCAGTGCAAAGTAATACATAATGTATCTGCACTGGTCTGCCCCGGGAGAAATCACACCCGCAGCGCCTGGCAGAAAGCCTGGATGTTATCCGGTTTCCCAAAAACATACAGTTCATCCAGCGGGTGGATCACCGTATCTCCCGAAACATCTTCGAGCAATATTTTATTGCGGCGGATAGCGACCAGGTTGAGCCCATACTGCTGCCTGAGCGCCAGGTCTGCCAGGTTACGACGGGCCAGCCAGCTGCCGTCCGGCACCACCAGGGTAGAAACCTCAACCTTGGAACGGGCCTGTTGCTGCGGAGAGTCTTCGGGCAGCACAAGGCTTTCTCCCCGCAAAAGGCTGTAGCTGCTATCCCGCACCTTTTTACCAAAGGCCACAATCTCCTCCTGAGGCACCAGGTAACGGTTGAGCACCCGGGAGAAGATCTCTATGGAAGTCTCAAATTCCTCGGGCACCACATCACTGGCGCCCGCAGCCAGCAGGTCTGCCACTTGTTTCACATAGCGGGTGCGCACCAAGATATGGAGGCTGGGTGCCATGTGGCGCAAGGCTGCCACAATCTGCCGCGTAGCCTGCGGGTCTGATATGGCTACCACCGCCACACGTGCACTCTGCACATGAAGATGCTCCAGGATGTGTTCCATACTGGCATCTCCATAGAGTATGGGTTCTCCCAGCCCCTGGAAGTAGCGGACAGTGTCCGGGTTGGTTTCAGCTACTATATAAGGTATCTGTGCCTTGCGCGCTACCTTGGCCAGGTTCTGCCCGTTGAGGCCATAGCCAATGATCACCAGGTGGTCAGAGAGGGCTTCGGTAGCCTCGGCATCGTCTCCCTCGGTGCGCAAACGGCTGCGCAGGTGCTGCCGCAGAGAAACTGGTAACGGAGCTTTCATAATAAAGCTGCTGATTCTCTGTCCTCCCAGGATAATAAAAGGAGTAAGCGCCATCGTGAGGGTGGATACCGAAAGGAAGTATTGATAAAGCTCTTCTCCCAGCAGCTGAAACTGCATACCCGTCTTGGACAAGATAAAGGAAAACTCCCCTACCTGGGCCAGCGACAGGCCGATAAGGATGACCGTGCGGGCAGGCAAACGAAAGGAGAGCGCAGCAATGCCCACCAGTACAGCCTTCACCACCAGCACACCCAGGGCTACAAGGATAATGGTAAGCGGATGGGCCAGGAAAAAGTCTACATCCACCAGCATACCCACCGACACGAAAAAGAAGCTGGCAAAAATCTCCCGGAAGGGCATGATATCGCTGGTAGCCTGGTAACTATACTCGGATTCTGAAATAATGAGACCGGCCAGGAAAGCGCCCAGCGCCAGCGACAGCCCTAGCTGGGCAGTGGCCCAGGCTACTGCAAAGCAGATCACCACCATGCTCAGGATAAACAGCTCCCGGCTACGGGTGCGCGCCACCAGATAGAGCAAGCGGGGCATCAGATAACGCGACGCCACGGCCACAAATACCAGCACGGCCAGCACCTTGAGCACCAGCCAGAGCACTGTACTGCCAATGTCATCCGACTGGCCGGCCAGGATAGGCGCCATCAGCATCATGGGCACTACGATAATGTCCTGGAAGATGAGAATGGCCAGAATGTTACGCCCGTGCAGGCTATCCAGCTGCATATTCTGCTGCAATACCTTGAGGACAATGGCCGTGCTGCTCAGGGAGACCAGGAAGCCCAGAAATACGGACTGTTCCCAGGGCAAATCCATCTGGGCGGCCACCAGGGCCGTCACCAGCACAGCCAGCCCTACCTGCAATCCTCCCATAATGAATACCGAGCGCCAGATGCGCAGCAGGCTGCTCAGCGAAAACTCCAGGCCTATGGTAAACATGAGCAGGATAACCCCCAGCTCTGCCAGCATCTCCACATTAGCATCCGCTTCTACAAACTTAAGCACCGACGGACCGGCCAGCACGCCTGTGACCAGGTAGGCCACTATAGGGGGCATCTTGAAACGATGAAAGGCCAGCACCACCAGCACGGAAAGGCCGATGATAATCAGCACATCATCTAATAATGGGATCTCTACAGAAGCAAGAAATGGAATCATACTGAATATTTTATCTTTTCAGCAATTAACCACTTTTCTACGCGCTTTACAACTCTTTTTGCCTCAAAAAGCCGTTTATCTTCTTAATTTTTCTTAAACACCCAAAATGGTCCTCCCTGCAGAAAGGCTCATAAGGTGCCACATGGCACCACACGCAGAGAGCCGATAGGGATTAAAAAGAAAAAAGCACCCGGTGTCGGATGCTTAATTTCTGGTGGGAATTGAGGGATTCGAACCCCCGGCCCTCTGCTTGTAAGGCAGATGCTCTGAACCAGCTGAGCTAAATTCCCGGTATGTTTCCCCTGGAAAGGGAGTGCAAATATACTGCATGGCAGAATTGTGTCAAGCCTTGAGGTCAAAATTTTTGCAGAAAAGCGGATGTGGCTAAAAAGGCAGTAGCAATGTTGTTTATTTCACCATTTACACAGAATTTAGCGGCTGTTAAAAAACGAGACCCCCCACATGGTGAACGAGATTCTCTTTTGGTTGCTGGCGGCCTTTGCCCTGTTAGGGGGCATAGGACTTATTACAAGCCGCAGCCCCATCTATTGTGTGCTCTATGCCATCGTCAGTTTCTTCTGCCTGGCGGGCCTCTTTCTCACCCTTGGGGCCGAGTTTCTGGCCGTGATACAGATTATTGTCTATGCCGGGGCCATTATGGTTTTGTTCCTCTTTGTCATTATGCTGCTCAACCTGAGCGAGGAAGACATGGAAGCCAGGGACATGACCACCGGCCGGGCGTTTGCCTATATACTGGGACTGGTTTTCCTGGCCGAACTGCTCTATGCATTCGGCAGCTTCCCGGAGCTAGGCATTGCCTATACCGGTCCGTTTACCGGCAAAGTGGAGCCCCTGGGAGAGCAACTGCTCACACAATACCTGTTCCCCTTTGAAATGATATCCGTAGTGCTGCTGGCGGCCCTCATGGGCGCCATGGCCATAGCTAAAAAGCATAAAGCGTAATGAATCCGCAAGAGCATCTTTACTATTACCTGGCCGTGAGCGCGGCCCTGTTCATGCTGGGCATGGTAGGCGTGCTCATCCGCCGCAATGCCATCATCGTGTTCCTGTGTATTGAGCTGATGCTCAATGCCGTGAACCTCTCCCTGGTAGCTTTCTCCAGCTACCTGAATGATCCCACGGGCACCATGCTGGTATTCTTTGTCATGTGTGTGGCAGCCGCAGAAGCGGTGGTGGGCCTGGCCATTATCATTGCCATGTTCCGCAACCGGGAATCCGTGAATATCAGTGACATCAACATCTTCAAGTGGTAAGGCATGAACAACGCAGTACTTAGCCTCATTATCATACTTCCCTTCCTGGGTGCGCTTACCATAGGATTGCTGGGCTTTATCAGCAAGGCATTCCGCGCACAGGAGAAACTGATCGGCCTCATGGCAACGCTGGCGGTGGCCATACCCTTTGGCATACTGGTGAGCGTATTTGCCGGCTACCATGCCGGTGGCGGCGCCAGCGGTTCCGTCAACTTCGTGTTGTTCGACTGGATGACCACTGCCAACCTGCACCTGCACTTTGGTTATATGCTGGATGAACTGAGCCTGCTGATGGGACTCATCGTCACGGGTATTGGTGCGCTCATCCACATCTACTCCATCAGCTACATGCACGGAGACAGCGGGTTCTACAAGTACTTCCTGTACCTGAACCTGTTTATCTTTTCTATGCTTAACCTCATCCTGGGAGACAACCTGATCGTCACCTTCCTGGGCTGGGAGGGTGTGGGCGCATGCTCCTATTTCCTGATCGGCTTCTGGTTCACAGACATGGAAAAAGCCAAAGCCGCGCAAAAAGCCTTTGTGGCCAACCGGGTGGGGGACTTTGCCTTCCTGGTAGCCATCTTCCTGATCTTTTTCAACGTAGGCTCTCTCAACTATGCCGATATCCTGGCCAGCAGCAGTGTGTTTGCCAGCAACGGAGATCTGGCCTTCTGGGTCGCACTGCTGGTATTCATAGCAGCCACCGGCAAGAGTGCACAGATTCCGCTATATGTCTGGCTGCCGGATGCGATGGCAGGCCCCACCCCGGTATCTGCCCTTATCCACGCAGCTACCATGGTGACTTCGGGGATATTCCTCATCAGCCGCCTGAGTGGTGCCGTATTCATCCACGCCCCGGAAGTGCTCATGGTTGTAGGCGTCGTAGGTGCGCTTACTGCGTTGATGGCCGCATTAATTGCCATTACGCAAAACGACATCAAGAAGGTCCTGGCCTACTCTACCGTATCGCAGCTGGGTTTCATGTTCATGGCGCTGGGCGCCGGTGCCTTTAGTACCGCCATCTTTCATGTTATGACGCATGCCTTCTTCAAGGCCTGCCTGTTCCTGGGCAGCGGCTCCGTCATTCATGCGATGGATCATACGCACGCCGTGGATGACCCCCAGGATATTCGCACGATGGGAGGATTGGGGCGCTTTATGCGTTCCACAGCGCTCACCTTCTGGATCAGCACCATTGCAATTGCGGGCATACCGCCGCTGGCAGGCTTCTTTTCCAAAGACGAGATCCTGGCCAAGAACTTTGCCGCCGGTTATATGGGCGGGGAAACGGTATATTTCTTTGTGTGGGGTGTGGGCGTGCTCACAGCCTTACTCACGGCCTTTTATATGACGCGCGTCACCACCCTGACCTTCAACGGGCAGCCGCGCTTCCCGCTGGAGGGACATCACCCCCATGAAAGTCCGGCATTGATGACCATACCGCTTTGGATCCTGGCTATACTGGCTGTAGTAGGCGGCTTCCTGGGATTGCCGGAAATCATCCAGCATGGGCACCTGAACTGGATCAGCCACCATTGGCTGGCCAATGAAAGCGGGTATCCTGTGCACAATGTGCATCATGAGCACCTGTCTGTGGCCATAGAAGCCATATTGATAGCACTCTCGGTAATTATTGCCGCCAGCGGCATGCTGCTGAGCTACCGACTGTATAGTAGCCGGAATATTGCCGGTGATGAGCGGGTAAAGCGTGTTTTTGGCAAACTCTACCCGGTGATGAGCGGGAAATTCTTTGTAGACGAATTCTATAATGTTTTCCTCATCCGCCCATTTGTGGCTTTCAGCCGGTTCATCATTATGCCTATTGACAAATACGTGGTAGACGGCATAGTAAACGGCACTGCAGGCACAGTAAATATCCTGGGTTCCGCCTTCAAATTATTTCAGACCGGGATCATCAAGCATTATGCCCTGTTGATGATTATGGGTGTGATGGGCTTCCTCGCCTATCTTTTATTCTAATATTCCCAGTCTCTTTTAGCGCTGAACCGCCCCGGCAAACCCAGCTGTATTAACATAAGCAGATAATTATGTTAATACAGTTGCTTTTTTTTAATTATTTTCTTGGCTGGTGCACAATAAATTCATCGCTTTTACTATTTTTGCAACCAGGAAAAAACTAGAGTTTACTAGCTAGAACATTCGGTACCATGTTAAAAACAAGAGGGAAACAGATTGTACATCTGTTAATATTTACGGGGCTTTTGATAGCTGCCTCAAGCCAGGTGCACGGTCAGGACAAGAGTGACTACGAAGCCATCAATAAAACAGAGCGTAAAGCCCTGAAGAAGGCTGTCAAAGCGCTGAAAGTGGATGACTACTACGGAGCCATGCTGGAGCTTGAAAAAGCATATGCAGAGAACCCGAGCAGTCCTTTTACCATGTACTGGCTGGGCAAGTCCTATTATGAGATCCGCCAGCCGGGCAAAGCCTGGCCATTGGTATCGGATATGGTGCGTATCAACCCAAGTTATCATCCTGAACTTCCGTACCTGTATGCCCGTCTTTCTCATATCAGAGGCAACCTGGAAGAAGCATTGGTGTATTACAAGAAGGCACTGGTCAACTATGAGCAAAGCGATGCCAAACTGTATGAGTCTGTTAAGAATTACATAAAACAGTGTGAGAATGCCCGCTCTATGCGCCAGGACACCTTACAGGTAGATGTGCGCAACCTGGGACGGGAAATCAACACCCCTATGCCGGATTATGCTGCAATCGTCACGCCTAATGATTCGCTCATGTTCTTCACCTCGCGGCGGTGGGAAAACCTGGGAGGTCTGGCGGTAGATGATCTTCCTTTTGAAGATGTATACATGTCCAAATTGGGCTCGGATGGCAAATGGACGGCAGCCCAGAACCTGGGCCCCGAAGTGAACCATCGTTTTCATGACGGCTCCAATGCCATCTCTCCCAGCGGGGATAAGGTTTACCTCTATCGCAGCAAAGACGGCGGCGGCATATTCGTAGGAGACATTAAAGACAACGCGCTGCAACGCCCCATCCGCAATATCGGCAAGCCCATCAAATCAAAATACTATGAGCCCTCTGCCAGCCTCAATGAAGACGGAGGAGTACTGTTCTTCGTGCGAGAAGCGCCCGGAGGGTATGGCGGGCTGGATCTCTATTGGAGTCACCGCGACGCTGCAGGCAACTGGCAGCCGGGCAAGAACCTGGGCCCCGTGGTAAACACTCCGTTTGACGATGACGCTCCTTATATGTGGGCCGATGGCAAAACACTCTTTTTTGCCAGTAAAGGCCACGACGGTTATGGCGGCTATGACATCTTCAAAACCGTATTGCAGTCTGACAGCACCTGGAGCAAACCGGTAAACCTGGGATATCCTATCAACTCTACCGGCGACGATGTCTACTTCGTATTACTACCCGATAGTACCACTGGATATTTTACCAGCGACCGGATTACGGGTATGGGAGACAAGGATATCTACCGCTTCACGCCCTCCATTCCTCCCGTGCTGGCAAACAATATTCCCAGCCTGTGCGGTACCCTGCTGGACAGCCTCCAGCGCGTGCCCATTGGCGGAGAGATTCGCCTGGTACACCACATCAGCCGAGATACCGTAGCCATCCTGCACCCCGAAGATGCGGACGGATACTTTGCGGCAGACTCTCTGATTCCCGGCCAGACCTATGATATCCTGGCAGAATCCAATGGCTATTTCACCAAGATAGACCAGGTAACCATTAGCGAGACTCCCGGTGAATGCACCCGCAAGGTAGTAGAGCTTGTGCAACTCAAAGTGGGAGATACCTTTGTCATTAACAATGTATTCTTTGATTTTGACAAAGCTTCTCTGCGTCCTATTTCCCAGAACGCCCTGGACAATCTGAAGCAGCTGATGCAGGAGATTCCTTCACTCAAGATCACGGTGCACGGTCATACGGACCACGTGGGCAGCGACCAGTATAACCTGACCCTGTCCGATGCGCGTGCACGTTCCGTAGCAAACTACCTCATCACTGAAGGTGGTATCGCCCGCGAACGCCTTTCCTGGAAAGGTCACGGTGAGAGCAAACCGATCGTAGAATGCAAGGGAGACCTTAACCGCCAGAAAAATCGCCGGGTGGAAATAGAAGTGACTGCCATAGACAAGCCGGGAGTAAAAATCCTGGTAGATACCACTACCCGTCACTGCTTCGTAAATGCCAACAACTACGGGGACATTCCGGGTGTGCAGCACCTCAACTACGTGAGCGGCAAGGTACTGGGCCCCGGCAACAAGCCGCTGGCCGCCCGCCTGCGGGTATATGATCCGGAGCTGAACCTTATTGTGCTCAATGGCAAAACCAATCCCGGTACCGGCTACTACAGCTTCATGCTTTCTCCCGGCGTCAAGTATCGTATAGAAGCCAAGACCGACAATATGGATGCCGAGATCCTGGATGTGATCATGCCCAAGCAGCTCACACCTGTGCATACGACGCTGAACTTTATCCTGGGAGAGCGCCTGTCTTCCGCTCAGTAATAGTAATTCCTCTCTCTGCAAAAGAGGGGATTCTCCTGCAGGAGCATCTTTTTACCGCGCGAAGTCCACGCCTGAAAAAACCGGATTGCCGGGTGGGTGCACTATAGCTATATTTGTGTGCAAACTTCCGCTTATCTGTGAAACGTATCGCTATCATTCCGGTTGCAGGCACGGGTACTCATCTGAGGCCCCACACCCATACTCAACCCA
This sequence comes from Bacteroidota bacterium, assembly GCA_019638695.1. GTDB lineage: Bacteria > Bacteroidota > Bacteroidia > J057 > JAJTIE01 > JAHBTG01. Next base: position 26,957 of record JAHBTG010000034.1, read on the forward strand.
AACCACTGATTCCCATTGCCGGAAAACCTATTCTGGCGCATATCATAGATGGCTGGCGCATAGAAGGCATTACCGAGTTTGTATTTGTCATAGGTTATCTGGGCACCAAGATCCGGACCTACATTGAAGAAACCTATGAGGGAGTCATCCGGTTTCATTTTGTAGAACAAGAGCCCCGGTTAGGCATTGGACATGCGGTGCACCTGTGCAGGGACTACCTGCTGGCTGCCGATGAAGTGGTCATTGCCCTGGGAGATGCCATCATTGAAGCCAACATGCCGCATTTCCTGAACTTCCCGGGAAATATTACCTGTGTGCAGGCAGTAGAGCATCCGGAGCACTATGGGGTAGTGAGCGTAGACAAGTATGGGTATGTAACAGACCTGGCAGAAAAGCCCCGCATTCCCAAAAGCAACCTGGCCCTGGTAGGGCTCTACAAGATCGCACAGCCCCAGCTGCTGGCACAGGCACTGGAGCACCTGGTCTCGCATAAGCTTATGACGCTCGGGAGTTATTCGCTTACGGATGCCTTGCAATATATGATAACATCGTTGAGTGCGCGGCTATGTACCCAACCCGTTCACTACTGGCATGACTGCGGGCATAAAGATACCTTGCTGGCCACTAACCGCATTCTGCTGGACCGCCATCATGCGGCGGCGGTCTTCAGCCTGCCCGGGTCTGTGATCATTCCGCCGGTCTATATCTCCCCCACTGCCGTCATTACCAACAGCATTATCGGTCCGCATGTGGCAGTGGATGAGCACAGCGTTATCCAGAACGCCATTGTAGAAGACAGCATCCTGGGCGCCTACAGCCGCCTGGACAGTATTGTGCTCAAAGGCTCCATTGTAGGCAACGACTCCAGTATCACCGGCAGCTGGCACAGTATCAACATCGGAGACAATACAGAGCTTAATCTGCGTAGTTAAAGTATACCGGCCCCGGCACTTCCTCCCAAACCCATCATAGCAAGAGCCTCCCGTCAATTCTTTTTGGTCCAAGGAAACGCTATTCATATCCCTTTGCCAAGCTTCACCGCCAACCCACTCTGCCAACTCTTAGGCATTCGCCTGCCCATTATCCAGGCGGGCATGGTATGGGTAAGCGGCTGGCGGCTGGCCAGCGCTGCCAGCAACGCCGGGTGCCTGGGACTACTGGGCGCCGGCTCCATGCGGCCAGAACTGTTGCGCGAGCACATCCGCAAATGCCGCCAGGCTACGGACCAGCCCTTTGGAGTAAATATCCCTTTATTATACAAGCATGCACCGGAACTGATACAAGTGGTACTGGAAGAACAAGTGCAGATCGTGGTAAGCTCTGCAGGCAACCCCAGGCTCTATACCGCCCGTCTTCAGGAAGCAGGCATAAAAGTCCTGCATGTATGCGGAACCGCGGCATTTACGGCTAAAGCACATACAGCAGGCGCAGATGCCATCATTTGCGAAGGGATGGAAGCCGGGGGGCATAATAGCCGGGAAGAGATCACCACCCTTTGCCTCATCCCCCAGGCCCGGCAGGAAACGGATAAACCACTGGTAGCTGCCGGGGGCATTGCCAGTGGAGCGGCCATACTGGCAGTGATGGCGCTGGGGGCAGACGGTGCGCAGCTGGGCAGCCGTTTTGCACTCACGCAGGAGAGCAGCGCCCATCCTGCCTTCAAGCAGGCAGTCATAGAAGCGGGCGAAGCCGATACAGACCTTGCTCTGCGGGCCGTAACCCCGGTGCGCATGCTGCGCAATGCGCTCTATCACCAGATCAAAGCAATGGAACAGCAAGACGCCAGTGCAGAAGCGCTCCGGGAATTTATGGGACAGGGGCGCAGCCGCCGGGGCATCTTTGAAGGAGACCTGGCGGAAGGCGAGTTGGAAATTGGGCAGATTGCGGGTACTTTAACGGATATCCCCACCGTTAAGGAGCTGATACAACGTTTGCAAACAGAATACTCAGCAGCACATACCCGCCTGCACGCTTCGCTATAAACGGCTTTACCCTCCTTTGGGAAGCGGAGTAGCTTTCGCTCATCCGATTTTAGCTAAATTTGTATATATTCTCTTATGAAAAAGATAGTTCACGTAGGCAATATCGCCACAGGCAGCCCCCGGTTGTTTCTCATTTCCGGTCCCTGTGTAATAGAAGAAGAAGCCGTTATGCGTGCCACCGCGGAGAAACTCAAGCGTATTTCCGAGCGGTTGCAGATTCCGGTCATCTACAAAAGCTCTTTTATCAAGGACAACCGCAGCAGCCTGGACTATTACTATGGCCCGGGGCTGGATGAAGGACTGAAAATGCTGCAGAAGATCAAGCAGGAGTATGGTTTCCCCATTCTGTCGGATATCCATTCGCACGACCAGGCGGCCCCGGCAGCAGAGGTGCTGGATGTGATCCAGATCCCGGCGTACCTGTGCATGCAAACCAGCCTGGTGGTGGCCGCCGCCAAAACCGGCAAAGTCGTCAACCTCAAGCACGGGCAGTTCCTGGCGCCTGAAAATATGGCCAAACCCCTGCAAAAGTGCATAGACACTGGAAATGACCAGGTGATTCTTACCGAACGCGGCTATACCTTTGGCTACAACGATCTTATTGTAGACCCCCGCAGTTTCTATCATATGGCCGAAACGGGATATCCCGTGGTGTTTGACGTCACACATGCCATCCGCAAGTATGGAATCCCCAGCAAAGACCCTGCAGGCGGCGCGCGCCAATACCTGCCGGTCCTGAGCCGTGCAGGCGTAGCCAGCGGAGTGGACGGCCTCTTTATAGAAACCCATCCGGACCCGGGCACCGCCAAATGCGATGCCGCCAGCCAGCTATGTATCGACGACCTGGAGGAATTCCTGAAACCCCTGCTGGAGATCCATCATATCGTATCTCAGGCCCGGCATGTCTAATCCTCTTCGCAGTCTATTGGGGCAAAAGCCCAGGACGTTCTTTATCCTATCGGCCATATTCCTGGCTATCAATGTCTTCAACGCCCTGTATATCCCCACCATTGTAGATGAGCATTGTATCACTGCCAGCTTATATGCACGGGCAGATGCCCATCCTTCCGTGCTGTTGACAGAATACAAAGACCCCAACCGGCATGTCTTCTATGATCTGCTGGGATACTTCCCCACCAAGGTCCTGGGGCATCCCTACGGCCGCAGGGCTATCAACCTCCTGGTTTCGCTATGCTTTCCCTTTGTTCTCTTTGCCCTGTACAAACGGTACTTCAATGAAGCTACAGCCCTGAACCTGCTGGCGCTCACGCTATTTTCGTTCTTTGTGCTCTTCTACAGTTCGGCAGGCAGGGGATATTCGCTCAAGCTGTTCTTTTTTGCATGGGCGTGGCTACAATCATTGCGCATGCTGGACCGTGAAAAACGCGCCGCCATAGGCTACACCATCAGTGTAGCGCTAGGCTACTATACCATGCCCAGCTTCATCTATGCCCACTTGTTCATTGTGGTGCACAGTATATGGCTGCTACGCAAAAGACCCGGTGCAGTCTTCAAAACCTGGGTATTGAGCAATGCAGCAGCAGGGGTAACTGTCATCTGCCTCTATATTCCCATACTGGTCCACACCGGGTACAATACCATTAAAAACATCAGCTACTTCAAACCCCTGGAGAGCCTGCACAGCATCGGGCTCAAGTTATACCTGTCTGCTGTGGAGTTCCTCGCCTTTGTGTTTGAGGTGGGATATGCAGGAGTAATCGGGGTGGCATTGCTCGCAGGGGCCGGGTTTGTCCTGCTCTCCCGGGAGCGCAAACGAGATCTGCTGTGGATATTCCTCGCTGTGGGGATCTCTGCCGGATTATTGATCGCCTATCAGCGGGTAGTACCCTTCGGCAGGAACTTTATCTATGTGCTGATCCCGCTTATCCTGGTCATGGGAGGAGCGGTGCAAAAGATCAGCCACTGGACAGCAACGCCCTATGTCATAACCCTGATGTGCATACTCGGCTTCTATACCCTGGGTATAGGGATCAATAACCAGACCCAGTATGCGTTTACCCTCTCCGGCCTGCGCCGCACCGCCAGCGAAGGAAATATGCGCATTTGCCCCTGCAAAGATCAGCAAACCGCATGGGTTGCAGGGTTGCAGGCGTGCATGGGCCAGCAGGCGCACTGGAAAAACGGCACTGACGATGCGGAATGCACCCACTACATTTGGTACAAGGAAGCGCGGCTTACCGGCAAAATAGTGCATGAGGACAAAATATTCGTCATTACCGAGAAACCGGCGCCGGAATAGCGTGAAATATGGATATTTGCAACCATGGAACTATATCTCGATTCTGTTAACCCGGAAGAAATCCGCACAGCCGCTGACTGGGGCTTGCTGGCCGGCGTGACCACTACCCCCACGTTCATGCACCGGCATGGTATCACAGACGTAGATGGCGCAATCGTAGAACTATCCCAGTACGTACCCCTGCTGCACATAGAAGCGCTGGGCAATACCGCCGCCGATATCCTGGCAGAAGCAGAACGCCAGTTGAAACTACCGCTCAAATGCACGCCTGTCTTTAAAATACCGGTATCCA
>JAHBTG010000035.1 GCA_019638695.1 Bacteroidota bacterium
ATTACCATTTTGGCGTTATCCAGCGCAAATGGATAAACCCGGCCACTAAAAAGCCCGAGATCCACCTCATTCCCCTGGAGGACCGTATGGATGCCACGGCCACCATTGAGAATGATATCCTGGAGCCCTCCCGCTGGCTGGGAGCGCTCTATTACCCCCCCAAAGGAGAACCTTTTGGTGTGATAACTCAGAAGGGGGTCTTTGCCCGGGTGAATGCCAAAGGCAAGCTGATCAAGGCGCCCGCCACGTATTATATCCTGATGGGCTTTAACGGGCATGACATCCTGGCTAATTACAAGATCCTGGAGGTGATCTCCCTGGATGCCACGAATCCCGCCAAAGTGGAATTTGGCGCGCCTATCTTTCATTTTGCCAGTATTCCCAAATCCCGCGGGGTATTCAAGTATAGCCAGAATGCGATATTTAGCCTGAATGTGGCAGGTGTGAAAGACCCCAAGAACGGCAAGATCACCCGCATGATCGTATATGACCACTTGGCGGAGCCCAAAAATGATCCCATGCTGCCTGCGGGGAATACCCTGGGTGCCGATGGCAGTTATGATGCCCTGGCCTGGATCAACAAAGTGCACCAGCAGCGCAAGGGCTTTTATACCTATCTGCGCAACGTGGATGTGTACCATCCCGAAATGGAGCACCTTACCCCGGAGAAAGCCCGCCAGCAAGCTGCTGAAGACCAGCGCAGACTGCGTGAGTCCAATATCCTGAAGTAAGGCAGCCGTATACGATTTACACCGGGAGCATTCGGTCTGCTGGTGTGCTCGCTGGTAAGCCTGGCCCCGGTGCAGCCGCACCGTCACCCCGAATGTATTTCGGCATCCCTAGCACAACACCGCACCGCGCCCCCCAGCGTCATCCTGAGCGTAGCGAAGGATCTCTGTACCGGGGTGGAGCCGTATAAGATCCCTCACTTCGTTCGGGATGACGCGGGCGACAGGCTCAGGAAGTACACCCTGGAGCAGGGCTTAGATCAGGCACTGGCGGTAGGCTTCCAGGGTGGCGGCCACTCCCCTGTACAGGGCATCCACCGTGAGCGCATGGCCTATGGAGACTTCCAGTAATTGCGGGATGTGTTGCCGGAAGTACGCCAGGTTATCCAGGTTCAGGTCATGCCCGGCATTGAGGCCCAGTCCGGCTGCTGTGGCCGCTTGTGCGGCAGACACGTAAGAAGCTATGGCCGCCTCGCGTCCGTGTGGGTACTGCGCGGCATAAGGACCGGTATACAGCTCCACCCGGTCTGTACCGCAGTCCCTGGCTGCCCGCACCAGCACTGGGTCTGCCGCCACAAACAGGGACGTGCGTATGCCGGCGGCATGCAGCCGGGCTACTATGGCTTGCAGGAAGTCCTGCCGATTCAGCGTATCCCAGCCCTCGCTGCTGGTCAGCGCCTGTGGCGGATCGGGTACCAGGGTTACCTGGGCCGGTCGCACGGCCAGGACCAGGGCCATAAAATCTTCGGAAGGATATCCCTCCACGTTCAGTTCCACACCGGCAGGCAAATGCGCTTTGAGTGCCCGCACATCGGCGTAGCGTACATGACGCTCATCCGGCCGGGGGTGCACCGTAATGCCCTGTGCGCCATGCGCCAGGCAGGCATCCGCCCAGGTCAGCAGGTCCGGGAAATTCCCGCCGCGGCTGTTGCGCAGCAGGGCCACTTTGTTTAGGTTAACAGACAAAACAGTCACGCTGCAAAGGTAAGGTTTGCACGGGCTAAACATTTATATTTGGCAAAAGATGCGATTCCTTAAAGCCATACTGCCCCTGCTTTTCACCGCTGCACTGGTGTGGGCGTTAAGCGGTGCCGTTCCCGGGCTGCCTGCGCTGGGCATGCTGCTGTCGCCCTTTCATGGGTTCTGGCAGCAGGCGGAAACAGGTGTGCCGGTGGCTTCTAATGAAGAACTGCGGGTGCAGGGCCTGCGCGACGAAGCTCAGATTGCCTATGACCGGCACCTGGTGCCCCATATTTTTGCCCGGAACAACCATGACCTGTACTTTGTGCAGGGGTATGTTACTGCCCGGATGCGTTTGTGGCAGATGGAGATACAGACCCGCCTGGCGGCCGGCCGCCTCAGCGAAGTGATGGGCCGCAAGACCCTGGAGACCGACCGCAAGTTTCGCCGCATGGGCATGGAATGGGCTGCGGAGCGCAGCCTGGCAGAGATGCGCAAGACTCCTGCTACCGCCGAGGCGCTGGATGCCTATGCCGCCGGTGTCAACGCCTGGATAGACCAGCTGGACCCCCGGGATTACCCCCTTATGTATAAGCTCCTTGGGCATGCGCCCCGCCGGTGGGAGCCTCTTCATACCGCGCTGCTGCTCAAGCTGATGAGCTGGGACCTTACCGGCGAAAGTACAGACCTGGCCCTGAGCCGGGTCCGCGCACAATACGGGGAAGCCGTTGCCGAAATGTTGTTCCCGGACTTCCCCCCCTACCAGGAGCCTATTGTGCCGGGTTTTGTCCCGGCGGTGGTGCCTGCAGGCCCGGCCTTTCCCATGCCGCCGGCTGTTCCTGCAGTGCCCGATCCCCTGGCGCCGGTAGCGCCCCCGCCGCACAATGGCAGTAATAACTGGGCCGTGGACGGCAGTCGCAGCCGCAGCGGGTTTCCCCTGCTGGCCAATGATCCTCACCTCACCCTGCGGCTGCCCAGTATCTGGTTCCGCATACAGCTCTCTGGGCCGGACGGCACCGTCAGCGGTGTTTCCCTGCCCGGTGCGCCTTGTGTGATCATCGGTTTCAATGGCAGCATTGCCTGGGGGGTGACCAACCTGGGAGCGGATGTGCAGGACTGGTACAAGATCACCTACACCCCGGACCGCCAGCACTATGTGTATGACAACAGCCGGCGGCCGCTGAGCCTGCGCACAGAAAAGATCCTGGTGCAGGGAGAGCCGGAGGTGGAAGAGGTCGTGCGATACACGCACCACGGTCCCGTGGTCTATGAAACGGCTGATACTGCTGCTGCCGAAGCCATGCCCGCGGGCTATGCGTTGCGCTGGGCAGGGCATGAAGGTGGTAACGAACTCTTCACCTTCTACAGCCTGAACCGGGCCCGCAGCTTTGCCAGCTACCGGGCGGCGCTGGACCACTACCAGTGCCCGGGCCAGAACTTCCTGTTTGCCGATACCAGCGGCACGGTGGCGCTGTGGTGCACGGCCCGCCTGCCCCGCAAAGCCAAAGGACAGGGCAAGTACCTGCTGGATGGCAGCCTCCCCCGGGACGAGTGGCAAGGCTGGCTGCCCCTGGACGAGAACCCCCATATCGTGCGACCTGCACAGGGCTGGGCCGCTTCGGCTAACCAGCATCCTGCCGGACCGGAATACCCGCATTACCTGGGTTGGCACTTTGCTACCTGGGAGCGCGCCAGCCGCATTCATCATCAGCTCAACAGCTTCCGGCAGGCCGATGCCCGCGCTATGCGCAACTTACAAACGGATGATCATAACCAGCTGGCAGACAAGGTTTTGACCCACCTCATGGATAAGCTGAAACCTACACTTTCCCGCCAGGATAAGCAGCTCCCTGCAGTGCAGCAAGGCCTGGATGCGCTGGATGCCTGGAACCTCCGCAATGATGCCGGCAGTGTGGGCGCCGCTTATTTTGAAGCCTGGTGGCAGGCGCTGGAAACCGACCTCTGGGGTCCTCATTTCGACAGATATGGCGGACTCTATCCCGACAGGGCTGTAACGGCGCAGTTGCTGCTCTCTGCAGATACCTCCCGCTGGTATGTGCTGGAAGGTAAACCGGCACCCCTGCCCCAGTTGCTGTCCTATAGCTATCTCCGGGCCTGCCGGCAGCTCTCCGCCGCGCTGCCCGATACCCCAGCCCGTACCTGGGGGCGCTACAAAGACAGCCGCATAGAACATATGGCTTATATAGACGCTTTTGGTCACCTGGGGCTCTCCACCTCGGGGGCGGCACATAGCGTGAATGCCATGGGCCAGACCCATGGCCCCAGCTGGCGCATGGTGGTAGAAGTGGGGCCGCAGGTGCGGGGTTTCGGCATTTTCCCCGGGGGGCAAAGCGAAAACCCCGGCAGCACTTTTTATGATGACGGGATAGCCCCCTGGCTGGCCGGGCACCTGCGCACCATAGACCTGGTGCCTTCCCCGGAGGCGCTGCCTGAGGCCGCCCGCCTGGCGGTGGAGCACCTGCTGCCTCCCAGGGAGTAAAGTCATTGCACCCGTCGGGGTTTCTCTCCTATCTTAGCGGCATGAAGGTTACCTCTCCTGGTCTTTTGCGTGAGAAAAGACTGCTGCCTCTGCTGTTTGTAGCGGTGTTGTCGCTCTATGCCTGCGAACCCGATCCCTATCCGCGGCCCCGCGGCTACCACCGTATAGAAATGCCCAAACGGGCATACCAGCGCTTTGCGCAGGAAGGTTGCCCCTTTACTTTTGAGTACCCGGCTTATGGCGTGTTGAAAATGGTGAACCGCGATAGCTGTTTCTTCGATATACACTTTCCGCAGTTTAATTGCTACTGGCACCTCACTACCCGCCAGCTGGGGGGTAGCCTGAAGAAAGGGATCCATGCCTTTGAAGATTACCGCGAGGTAGTGTACAAGCATACGCGCAAAGGCACTGTCCGGGAGTTTCCCATAGAATCCAAGGCCGGTCTGGGTACCCTGTACCAGCTCTCGGGCAATGTGCCGAGCCCGCTCTATTTCTTTTTTGGAGACAGTACGCACACTGCACTGGAGTGTAGTTTCTATTTCTCTACCGGGGAAAAGAATGACAGCCTGGCGCCTGTGATAGACTTCCTGCGGGAAGATATGCTGCACTTGCTGCGCACGGTAGCATTTAAGCCTGCCTCATGAAAAAGTATGCGTGGGCAAGCGGATCCTTGCTGGGTTTGCTGGCCGTAGTGCTAGGCGCGTTTGGCGCGCATGCGCTCAGGGATATCCTCACGGAAGCTCAACTGGCCACCTGGGAACTGGCGGTGCGTTACCAGATGTACCATGCGCTGGCATTGCTGGCTGTGGCCGCCATGGGAGATCGCCTGCTGGCCTCCTGGTCTGGCCGTGGCGTCCTGCTGTTTGTAGTAGGGGTGTTATTGTTCAGCGGCAGTTTGTATGGCTATGTCCTCAGCGGCTGGAAATTCCTGGCGGTGGTTACCCCGGTAGGCGGCCTTAGCCTGATACTGGGCTGGGCCTGTGTCTTCAGGGCCGGGTGGCGCCGCTAAGGTGCGCCGGGAAAGTCATGAGCCCGTACCTTGTCTTTTGCTTACTCCCTATCACTCCTCGAACGCGTCTCGGCGTCCCCGGCATAGCGCCTAGTAAGGCAGGGGACCCTGAGATAAGCTCAGGGTGCCAATGCTGGCTCCCCTCCTTTTTAAGGAGGGGCCGGGGGTGGTTTTCTACTGCCCCTCCCCGCTCGCACTGTTATGCACCCCCGCGTCATCCTGAGCAGAGCAAAGGATCTTATTCTACTGGAATAACCCTCCCCGGCCCCTCCCTCAGGGAGGGGAGCCCCGCCTGTTAGTTCTCCCCCTGTGGGAAAGAACGGCCTAAGCGAAAAGGGCGAAATAGCGGGTGCGGCCAGAGGCAGACAGCCCAAAACACTGTCTGAGCCCCCTTGTGGGGGCGAGTTTGTTTTGGGCCGCCGAAAGGCCGTGCACGCCGCCCTTTTCGGTTCAGCCTTGATTTTTTGCGTACTTTTTTATCAAGAAAAAAGTACAAATACAGCATCCGGGCTGTGCTCTGTATGTGCCAGCAGAGCAAGATCCTTTGCTCTGCTCAGGATGACGCGGGGGGAGCGAGCGAGCGGAGATTAGGCCGTTTGACTGGGGTGTTTACCCACCCCGTCACCCTGAAACAAGTTCGGGGTCTCCTGCATGATCCGGTCTTGTGCCGGGGATGCCGAAATAAATTCGGCATGACGGGAGGGGGAGAGTTATTCCACCAGGGGCAGAGATCCTTCGCTGCGCCCAGAAGGACGTGGTGCCGGAGATGCCGAAACCGGTTCGGCAGGAGAATACGGAGGGTGGTTGCTGTATCCTGCAACACTATACGTTGCCCCCGGTAATGATGCCATAGAGGACCAGTCCCAGGAAAAAAAGCACCAGGGTTACCCCGGCCAGCCGGATGAAGTTGATGCCGATGCTGGCAGAGGTCATCTCCCAGCCTTTGGCCTTGGTGAGCACCACGGCGCCTACAAACAATATAATGATGGTGGCCAGCATAAAGTGCCACCAGCGCAGGCGTTGGGGTTGCAGGCGCCATTTGGCCAGCACTTTGCGGGTCGTTCTTTCTATATGAGGCATCCGGGCCGGTTGGGTGGGGGATGCGTTCATTACCGGGTCTGCCGCAGTGCGCGACAAGGCGGGGATTTCTCCTGATAAGGGGTCGGCCTGGGGCGCGGGTGCGGGCTCTGCCCGGGGGGGCAAGGGAGCCTCGGCAGGTTGCGCCCGGGGCGCCCGGGACAGCGTAGTGGCAGGACCGGCATAACTGAGGCTGCCCGCGCAGGCGAACAGGAATATCAGCAGGAATGTTCTCATACGTGCAAATTACATAAAAACGAATCCGGCATGCAGGTATACCCGGTTGGCGGCAGGCTAACTTTTGTTTGCCGGGTGCGTATTTAGAACAAGCACGCCTGTGTGCTCATATGATGCTGTAGCCATGAAGTGGTATCCTTTGCGTAAACGCTTACTCATCCTGCTCCCCGTCTTGCCTTATGGGGTGTTTACGCTGGTGTATTACCAGGCGCGTTATCTGCTTTCCGGGGATGAGGCGCTGCTGCAGGGCAGCAGTGCGCTGGCCTTGTTCTTTGTGGGCAGCTTTTTTGTGGTGAAACTGCTGGAAGCTGTGCGGGACCTGTGGGCGCCCAAGCCTTTGCAGGTATACTATCATTTATATAGCATACTGGCTACCTATGTGGCCATGCACCTGCTTGTAAGCTATAGCTGGTATATGCGCCTGCTGCCTTTTGCGGAGAATTATTTTCTGCACCAGCTGTTGCTCATGGGCGCTGCACAGCTTGTCTGTCGTTATTTCTACCGGCTGGATTACCAGGTGCGCCAGCTCTATAAGCTGGCCTGAGGCTGCGGGTAAATGAGCGCTGTGGCGTATGCGCCTATCCCTTCTTCCCGGCCAAAGGCATCCATCTGTTCATGCGTGGTGGCTTTGATAGAGATCTGCCCGGGCTCCACTTCCAGGGTGTGTGCAATGCGTTCCTGCATGAGTGGAATGTGCGGGTTGATCTTGGGCCGTTCGGCCACTAGGGTACAGTCTGCATTGGCCAGCAGCCAGCCTTCTTTGCGCACCAGCCGGTAGGCATCGCGCAGCAGCAGCAGGCTGTCCGCCCCTTTATACCGGGGGTCTGTGTCCGGGAAATGAAAGCCGATGTCCCTGAGTGCCAGGGCGCCCAGCAAGGCGTCCGTCAGCGCATGGAGCAGCACGTCTGCATCCGAATGACCCAGCAGTCCCAGGTGGTGCGGGATCGTAACCCCTCCCAGGATAAGCGGCCGGCCGGGTACCAGGCGGTGCACGTCATATCCGAAGCCGATGCGAAAGGGAGGGGTGTGCATAAGCGAAAGGGTGTGTGAGGCGATCTCTTACAAAGGTAAGCTGTATCTTCGTGGGATGGATATGCGTGCACTGATAGCAGGAGTGCTGTGGCTGCTCGGTATGGCCGCAGGATCTGCTGTGTGCGCCCAGCGGGCAGACTCTGTGCAGGTACGTTTGTTACAAGTATTGCCCGCCGCCCCCGGGGACCTGGAAGCGACCCCCTGGCAGCAGCCCAATGGCCTGCGCCTCCTGTTGCCTGCGCTGGAAGCCGCCACGGATACGTGGCAGATGGAACGCGAGTTTTTCCTGCCCCGGCAACCGTCGGATACCCTATATGTATATACCCGTGGTGTAGTGGGCGGGTATAGCTGGTGGCTGAACGGTACTTTGATGTATAAAGGGACGGGCTATGGTTTTCCCCAGCTCCTGGTACTGCCGCCTGCTCAGCAACGCTGGCAGTGGAATCGCCTGGTGTTGCAACTACACCCTCTGCCTGCCGCCCCGGGCCGGGATGCCTGGCAACCCGCGGGGATATGCGGGGTGTATGATGCCCGCCTGCTGCGCGGCCGTCCGGGCAGTCTGTTGCCCGGACGGGATACTGCACAGCGGGGCCTGCCGCTTCCCGGTGACCGGGATACGGTAATGGTATGGCTGCCCTGGGAGGCGGGTAAGTTGATCACGGTAGCAGAAGCCAGTGCCCGGCTGCAGGCCATTCGCCGGGCAGGTTTTCGCAAAGTGTATACCCCGCTGGGGCTTCCCCCTGAGTATGCCGCACTATACCCGGAGGCAGGTTTGCTTCCTGTGGGCGCTCCCGGTGCCCACCCGCTGGGATGGCAGGCCTATCCGCTGGCGGCGCCTGCCGGGCAGATCTGGTGGCACACTGCCGACGGCCGCCGCACGGCCGCTTATGACAACCGCTCCGGGTTATTTGCCCCGGTAAACGGCCAGTTGCCCCGGGCGCCAGCCAAGTGGCAGCTGCTGGTCATTATGCTGGTTCCCCTGCTGTTTGTGCTGCTCTGGAAATTGCAGAGTCCCAAGGACTTCAGGGATGCTATGCAGCTGGGTAATGTGCGCACCCGCTTCAGCGAACTGAGCCGCGAGCTGAATTTCTTCCAGAAGACCGAAAACCCGCGCCTCCCGCAGTTCGTGCGGCTGATGTTACTGGCGAGCCTGTTCTCAGGCATCTTTATCTATCTTTATGCAGGGGGCTTGCTGGGCTATCTGCAGGTGTTTGGCCAGGGGGGGCTGCTGCGCCATTTTGTGCAGCTGCTGGGCGATTACCCGGTGCTGATGTTCATGTGTATAGGGCTGGTGCTGTTGCTGCTGCTGGGCATCCGCCAACTGACCTTTGCCTTTCTGGGGCTTTTATATGGTATCCGCAACCTGGGAGGCAAGGTTTCTGGTGTGGAGCTGGCGGGGGCCTATCCGCAACTGCTCCTTGTGGCTTTTGTTCCCCACCTGCTTTTGCTGGGCAACGCACGTATGCAACCGTTGTTGCTGGGTGTGCTGTTGATCTTGCTGGCCTTTCATGTATTGCGCCGGCTGGTCGTTCAGCTAAATGGCCTCCAGCAAGTGCTTCAACTGCCAGGTTCGTTGATTATTTTGTATATTTGTGCACTTGAAATACTACCCTGGCTGCTGCTGTTGTAATCACATAAAGGCAAGGCCTGTAGCTGCCGCCCGTGGTAGGGAGTAACCACAAGTGCCTGACTGAATGCAAAAAGCCATTAAAAAGGTATTGGTTTCCCATGCGGAACCGGCCACGGAGAACTCCCCCTATCATCAGCTTGCCAATGAGTTTGGGTTGGATATTGATTTCCTGAGCTTTGTGCAGATAGAGGGTGTGGCCACTCCCGAGTTTCGCAAACAGAATATTAATCCGCTGGATTTTGGGGCTATCATTTTTACCGGTAAAAATGCGATAGATCATTTTTTTCGCATTTGCGCAGACCTGCGTGTGGAGATGCCGCCGGATACCAAGTATTTCTGTGTGACAGAGAGCACTGCCAATTATTTGCAGAAATACATCGTCATCCGCAAAAGGAAGCTGTTTGTGGCACCCAAAACTACCGGAGACCTGGTAGAGTTTATCAAAAAACACAAGAACGACAAGTATCTGTATCCTACGGGCGAGAGTTATAGCAGCACGATCACCCAGTTCCTGGAGACCCATAAAATACAATATAAGCTGGCTACCGTGTACCAGACCGTGCCCAGCGACCTCACGCCTGTGCGGGAGAAGCGCTATGACCTGGTGTGTTTTTTTTCTCCTATCGGTATAGAAGCGTTGTTCAAGAATTTCCCGGACTTTAAGCAGGAAGACCGGCGCATAGCGGTTTTTGGGCAGGATACCCTGAAGGCAGCGGAAGCTGCGGGCCTGCAGATAGATATTATAGCTCCTCAGCCGGAAACTCCCAGTATGACCATGGCGCTGGAAAAATACCTGCGTATTGCCAAGGCCTCCCTCAAATAGTGCACATATTATTTAGCCGGTTAAAAAAATGTGGGGCATTGTTCTTGTAAATTCAGTTTTTCTTAATTTGGCATTGTTTTGTTACAACCCCTTACCTATCCTGTAATGACGCGTAAATTCCTGCCGGCCATTCTGCTGGTGTTGCTTGCTGGTAAAAGCCTTGCGCAGCAAGACCCACAGATGACCATGTATATGTTTAACCACCAGATATTTAACCCCGGTGTGAACGGGTATCTGGGGGCCACCAACGTCACGGGAGCCTTCCGCTCCCAGTGGGTAGGTATAGACGGACAGCCCAATACCTTTACGCTGGCGCTTAACACGCCGGTCTCTTTGTTGCGCGGCGGTGTGGGCCTGGCTTTCCTCTATGATGCCATAGGTCCTATCAATACCATCAAGTTTAACGGTTCTTATGCCTTTAAACTGGAGCTGAATAAAGACAAGGGAACCGCCCTGCAGATTGGCGTGGCTCCCGGTCTTATTAATTCAAGTATCAACCGGGATATGCTTCGTCCCGCAGATCCTTCTGATCCCAAACTACAGACCCTGGGGGCCTCTCCCACGGTGTTTAACCTGGGAGCCGGCGTGTTCTTCTACCGCCAGCGCCAGAACAATGTGCCTGAGAAATTCTTTATAGGTGCCAGCGTGGATAACATTACCGAGCCCGTGCTCAAGTATGACCAGGCACTGGAAGGTACCAACTACACGCGTACTATTTATGGCACGGCAGGCTATCGTTTTGACCTGAAGGAGAATATACACCTGGTGCCTTCTGCCATGTTTCGCATGGCCGGGCCTTTTAACACCCTGGATGTGAATGCTAACCTGCATGTGCGTCCCATGGTATTTGGCCTGGGCTACCGCGTGTTTACCGGGGATATTCTGGCGATGGTGGGCTTTAACCCCAGCCAGAGTCTCTTTATGGCCTACAGTTATGATTATACCACCAATAATCTTCGTTCATTCACCAGTGGTTCGCACGAACTACTGCTTTCCTATACCTTCCCGAAGGTATTCCGCTTCTACCCGCCGGATTTGGATGGACGTGATTATGAAGATTTCCGATAAAATCGTAATAATTTAATCTTCGTTACAATCGTTTTGCTTAATATTGGAACCTCTAAGGATTATAGCGCAGTTGACCGACAACTACACCAAGAAAAAAACACTATGAGAAGGATCACCCTAGTAACTGCCCTCCTCGTGACCTTGCTTTCGGGTTGCGGTATCTTCAAAAAAGAAGAAGGCAAAAATGGCGAACTCACCGGCGCCATAGACCGTCCCGCATGGGACAACCCCGTTCCTTATGGTATGATTTACATCCCTGCTGGCACCTATCACATGGGCCAGAACGATCAGGATGTGAATGTGAGCCAGATTGCACGGAACCGCCAGGTGACCATCAGTGCCTTCTACATGGATGAGACTGAGATTACCAACAACGAGTACCGCCAGTTTGTAAACTACATGCAGGGAAGTGCCAGCGGTAGCGCCAACACGGCAACTACCGTGGTGAACTATAACAGCACCCCGCTGGACTCTGTTATTCGTTTTATGGTGCGCCACCACCAGGTGCACAAGCATAAAATCAAGCAGAAGGACGGCAAACGCGGTTACTTCTATGTAGACTTCAACAAAGACCGTCCCTCTGTGAGCGACACCAACTTTGTACAGGATGACCTCATTTATATGTGCTATCCCGATACCCTGGTGTGGGATCGCGACTTCAGCTACTCCTATAATGAGCCCCTCGTAGAAAACTACTGGAGCCACCCTGCATTTGACAATTATCCCGTAGTAGGTGTCAACTGGTATGCTGCTCAGGCGTTCTCTATCTGGCGTACCATTCTCTATAACGAGCACCGTTACAAGCGCGAGATGCCAATCATTCCCCGTATCCGCCTCCCAACAGAAGCCGAATGGGAATATGCTGCACGCGGTGGCTATGAGCACTACCTGTACCCATGGGCAGGCCCCTACATCCGCAACTCCAAAGGTTGCCTGTATGCCAACTTCAAGCCCGGCCGCGGAGACTATATAGCTGATAACTATGAGTACACTGCCCCTGCCGACCGCTACTGGCCTAACGACTATGGTCTCTACCAAATGAGCGGTAATGTGGCAGAATGGGTGGAGGATGATTTCCAGGAAAGTGGCTACTCCTATGCACATGATCTTAACCCGCTCTTTAAGAACCCCACCGATACCCGCAAAATCAAGGTCATTCGTGGTGGCTCCTGGAAAGACATCAGCTACTACCTCAGCGTAGGCACCCGCACCTTTGAATATGCAGTAAATACCCGCAGCTATATCGGTTTCCGTTGCGCAATGTCTGAGATTGGCCGCAGTGGTGCCGCTACCCCCTAGAAAATCTTAAAAAAAATCAATAGAAGAGGGTTACCTTTCGGTGCCCTCTTCTATTAACTATTAAACTTGATAAGATAACTCACCCTAATAATTCTGACCAATATGTCTAGTAAGAAAAAATCCATTTTCGAGTCGCAGGGATGGAAAGTAGGTATGAAATACCTTTATGGTATTGGTGCTGCGGTTGTAATCGTGGGTGCACTGTTTAAGATTCTTCACTTGCCCGGTGCAAACGAAGCCCTTATCGTGGGTCTGGGTACAGAAGCCGTCATCTTCTTCTTCTCTGCATTTGAGCCCCTGCCTGCAGAAGAAGCACACTATGACTGGGCAAAAGTATTTCCCCAGCTGAAAGTGGAAGACGATGATCTGGAAGAGTTTGATATGGAAAGCCTGGGTTCTGCAGGTCCGCTGATCGGCGGTGGCGGCCTCCCCGGTATTGGTATTGACCAGAAGACTGTGGAGAGCATGCAGAATACCATGACCCCCGAGCTGTTCGATTCTCTCAATGAGTCTGTAAAAGCGCTCAAGAACAATGTAGAGAACCTGGCCGATATTACTGATGCCACTGTAGCTACTAATGAGTTTAGCAGCAAAGTGCGCGAGGCTAGCGCTAAAATGGATCAACTGAGCTCTGGCTATGGCGTAACCGTTGAGGCTATGACAGCCTTCTCCAACTCTGTGAATGATGTGAAGCAGTACCAGGAGCAGGTGCAGGGCGTAACCAAAAACCTCTCCAGCCTCAATGCCGTGTATGAGCTTGAGCTGCAGGATGCCCAGAAACACCTCAACAGCATTAACAAGTTCTATGGCTCTATTGCCGGTGTGATGCAGAACCTGATGGACACCAGTTCTGACACTGACAAGCTGCGCCAGGAAGTTGCTAACCTTACCAGCAATATGTCTAGCCTGAACCGTATCTACGGTAGCATGCTGACTGCTATGGCGAGTGCAAGCGCTCGTTCCTAATCCTTCTTTTTACTACAGTTTTCACTCCTAATATACAAGGCTAATGGCTGGAGGTAAAGCATCCCCTAGGCAGAAGATGATCAACATGATGTATCTCGTGTTGACAGCCCTTCTGGCCCTTAACGTAAGTAAGGAAACCCTGCTCAGTTTCCGGGTTATTGCAGACTCCCTGGAGCGTTCTGCCAATAACATGCAGAATAAAAACGCGGAACTGGGTGCTGCCATCAAAGAAGCTGCAGATGCCGAATCTAAGGGTGGAAAAGACTTCACCTGGATTAAGAAAGAGGTAGATGAAGTGCTGGCGGAGACCAATAAGATTAGTGCGGAGATTCAAAAGCACCTGGAAGAACTCAAGAAGCCTGAATTGGCAGGCTTTGACGAGGAAACCGGTATGCTGGCCAAGATTGATGAAACCGAAAAGAACTATAACTATTGGATGAAGCAAACTGGCAATGATACCGATAACAACGGTAGAGGAGCCGGTCAGGCAAAAGAGCTTCGCGACAAGCTTACGGCTCACGTCAATTGGGCTAACAAGAAGGCCCGCTTCTATGAAGTGGGAGACCCCAAGGAGAATGAAAAAATGCCCGACAGGTTTCAGCAAGTAGCAGAAGATCCCCTCAAAGCAGGGCTGGTGAAAAAAGGTGCCGAAGGCGCCAATAAAAAATGGGAATACTATATTTTCCACTACTCACCTGCCATTGCCAACGTGGCTATCCTGCAAAAGCTTCGTAATGACGTTCGCAACATTGAAACGGCGCTCCTCGAGATGCTTAAAGTACGCTTGAGTGATATTCCTTTCAAAATAGACAGCCTTGTCGTGGTAGATGCTCCAGATGCGCGTATCGTTCCTGCAGGTATTCCTTTCACTACCAAAATCTACGTAACCAGTTCTGCCCGCGGTGCCAAGCCCAAGTTTTCCGGATCCGGAAACATTAAGCTCGATGCTTCCGGTAACTCTGCTGAGATGACCATTCCTACTTCTGGCCGCAAGGGTACGGTAGACTATTCTTTTACCGCCCAGGTACCTATGTCCAGCGGTGTGTTGAAGAACCTGGCGGGCAAAGGAAAGTTTGATATTGTAGAGCCCGGTGTGGAAGTTGTATCAGATGCGGTTAACCAGCTGTATATGCAGTGCCAAAACCCGCTGACGGTTAACTCTCCCGTTCTCCGGGAGTTCTATAAACCCCGCTTCTCTGCTATTAACGCAGATGTCATCCCCAGCGGAAAGAATGAGAAATCAATTTTCCTGGTGCCCACTGCCCTCAAAAAGGTAAAACTTACGGTGAACAACTTCTTCAACGGCCAGGTTATGCAACTTGCCCAGCTGGAGTATAACGTAGTAAAACCTCCTCGTCCGGCTATTCGGGTAATGGTGGATGGTAAGCCTTACAATGGTCAGCCTGTGAGTCCCCGTGCAGTGGTCATCGTTCAGGTTCTTCCCGAGCCCGGTTTTGCCAGAGCTCAGCCTGCAGATGCCGTTTATGCCATGACCGGCTATGAGATCCTCACTCGTAAAGGCCTGGGTGGTATGGAAACCGTAGGCCAGGGGGGTGGTGGTAATATGATTTCTGTAGCTTTGGCTGCAGCTATCCAGAACCCCAAGAAGGGCCAGGCTGTGACGATCAGTATCAAAGGTATCAATCGTATTAACTTCCAGAAGAATCAGATTCCTGAGACCTTCATGGCTAACGAATTGATCGTTGCACTGACGCTTAATTAAGCGATGTCAAATAGGAACCAGTGAGATTTTTTCTTACTGCAGGGCTTTTTCTAGGTTCTTGTTTTTTAGAAAACCTATTAGCGCAGCCAGTTCCGATAATTAGAGATAATGGTCAATTCTGGAGGGCAAGAACGCTCTCCAGAATTGATCTTTTAAACAAGCAGAACCATGTCTTGTTGCATGGTTTGCCCGAAGATATATATGTCCGGGCAGATAGGCCGGAGAAACATCAGCAAGGGGTGTCATTCGCTTTGCTTCGGTCCTATAAAGAGAATAGAATGACCGGTTTTGATCCGGTCAATCTGGAAAAGAACCTGACCTATGCGCAGTTTATGGACCAGCTTTCCACTATTGTGGACGTTCCCTATGGCTTGGTCCCCGGGGCAGATGCAGATGCCTCCGGCCCTGAAGAATTACCCGAAGAAATTGAGCCTTTAGATCCGGATGAGTGGTCTGCCTGGGAGGAGGACTTTTCTGCAGGTTCGGAAGATGCCGCCCCGGCTGCCCCTAAGGTGGATTGGCAGCATCCCCTTGTCGAGCGTTATTTGTGGCTTGGTTTTAATGTGGTTATCGAGGTGCTCGGCGATTTTGGGTTTGATTCGCATCTGAGTACCGCCTATTATACGCCCCTTTTTGTCAGGCTTGTTTTTATCTATGACGGAGAGCCTGCAATAGACCGTCCTATGGTGGCGTTTAGATATGAAGATGTAGAGCATATCTTTAAGAATATCTTCGTGTATTCACCTCATAATGATGCGGTTACTATCAATGGACACCACTTTGTGAAAATGCAGCTCTTCGAGTCTATAGATATCAATAGCCAGGGGTTTTCTGCGCAGAACCTGTTGCAGGCCGAGAAACAGCGGACCCGGGTGATTTTATTTGAGCATAATCTCTGGTGCTATTAATTTTTACTTGCTTTGTTTTCTTTTTTTGACTTCTTTTACATCAAATTGCCTAAATGTATGAAGCAGCTTATTATAGCCTTAGTTCTGATTACCGGTGCAACTGATCTGATGGCCCAGACCTGGGGTCAGACACCTTTGGTGGACAGACCACGTAATGAAGATCATCACTGGAGAAAACGCATTCTTACCCGTATAGACCTTCGGGAAAAAGAGAATCAGCCTTTTCAGCTTGTTCAGTATCAAACAGATACATCTGTATACCGCAAAAGCGTAGACGGATATTATCGTAACCAGAAAGGTGTAGTGCGTACGCTGCTGGCAGCTTATTTCAATAGCAAAGGCACGGATGATGCTTTCCCCGCTTATGACCCCAAGCTGTTGGAAAAGGAGCTGGATATGAATACGGTGAAGAAAACCCTGAAAGAGCGTTCTGTAGAAACTCAGCGTATTATCCAGGAGAAAATCGCTAAAGAAGAAGCTGGCGAATCCAGTGAAGAGGATAGCTCCGGTTCTTCTAATGCCGCTGTTCCTGACGATGACCCGTGGGGTTATGGCGACATGGGAGACTCCGGCTTTGATGACTTCGAAGATATGGGTGGAGACCTAGGTGGCGACTTGGGTGGTGGAGATACTGCCCCCTCATCCGGCGCTGCAGATGTGCCTGTAGGACCGGTAACAGATACAGACCTCATGGGTACCGACATTTATTTTGAACTTATTGAAGACCGTATCTTTGATAAGAACAAATCTGACATGTACTATGATAAGCTGTACATTCGTATCTTCTCTGTAAACTCAGGTATAGAAGGTAAAGAGGATGTGCCCCTGCTGGCTTTCCGCTATGAGGATGTGCGTGACATACTCTCGCAAACTCAATGGAAAAACCCGCACAATGATGCTGAAATGCGCAACTGCCTTGAAATGCTCGATGGCCGCATGTTCCGTGGCACCATCATCAATGTGAGCGGCGAGACAGTTGAGAACCTGCTCCTGTCAGATAAGCGCCGTACCCAAATGGTAGAGTACGAGCACAATCTCTGGACATACTAGCATTCTGCTGCTAAAGAAAGAATATCTTTGGGGGAGTGAAAGCTCCCCCATTTTTTTATTATGAAAGGACTTGTGGCAATAGTGGGTAGACCCAATGTGGGTAAATCTACCCTGTTTAACAGACTGGTGGCACAACGCGATGCCATAGTAGATGACCAGCCGGGCGTTACCCGGGATCGTAACTATGGAGCCTCCGAATGGAATGGGAAGGGCTTTGAGGTGATTGATACCGGCGGATATGTGAGGGAAAGCTCAGATGTATTTGAGGCTGCCATCCGTGAGCAGGTAGAGATTGCATTGGACGAGGCAGATGTCATACTCTTCTGCGTAGATGGCAAGGAAGGTATGGCACATGACGATTATGAGATTGCCGATATCATTCGGCGTCATCAGAAGGCGAATGTGCTGTTAGTGGTGAATAAGGTAGATAATTTTGCGCGCAGCCAGGATGCCGCAGAGTTCTATGCCCTGGGGTTTGGTGAGTTCTATGCTATTTCTGCCATGTCCGGTTCTGGTACCGGGGAGCTGCTGGATGCTGTGGTGGAGTTCCTGCCCGATGCAGACCCTGATGCAGATCCCTGGGACGGTATTCCCCGGCTGGCTATACTGGGCAAGCCTAATGTAGGCAAAAGTAGCCTCGTCAATGCCCTGATGGGCAAGGACGTGAATATAGTGACTGCGATTGCCGGAACTACCCGGGATAGCGTGCATACTCATTACTCAGCTTTTGGATTTGAGTATATCCTGGTGGATACAGCCGGGCTGCGGCGTAAATCCAAGGTGCAGGATAACCTGGAGTTTTATTCTACCATCCGCACGGTTAAAGCGCTGCAAAGCTGTACCGTGGCCGTGGTCATGGTAGATGCCACAGAAGGCGAATTGCAGAACCAGGATTTGCATATCATTGGTATGGTGCAAAAGCACCGGAAGCCCCTGATCATTGCGGTGAACAAATGGGATGCTGTGAAAAAAACGGATAAGGAGGCCGATGCTTTCCGTCTGCATATAGAACAGCGGATAGCCCCTCTTTCCTATGTGCCCATTCTGTTTATTTCTGCCAAGGAAAAAGTACGCATTCACCAGTTGATGCAGCGGGTGCAGGATGTGGTCAAGGAAGGCCAGCGTAAGATCCCTACCTCTGAACTGAATGAATTCTTGTTGCCCCTTATCGTAGAGAAACCCCCGGCAAGCCAGCGGGGCAAGCTTATTCGCATCAAGTTTGTGACACAGGCAGAAGGCCGCAACCCTACCTTTGTCTTTTTTGCCAATCATCCCACACTGGTGCAGGAATCCTATAAACGTTTCCTGGAAAACCAGATCCGACAGCGATATGGGTTCTGGGGCTGGCCTATCAGTATCTTTATCCGGGAGAAATAAAAAAGGGAGGTAAATAATCCCTCCCTTTTTGGTGCGGATGACAGCCTGTTAGGCCTTGTCCTTTCGCTGCAGGCTGTACTTCTCAATCTTGTTGTACAGGTGGCTGCGCTGGATGTCCAGTTCTTCCGCAGTCTTGGAGATATTCCAGTTGTGCTGCTCCAGTTTGTGGGCAATGAATGCCTGCTCCATATAATCCTTATAGTCCTGGAAGCTCTCAAACCGGTTCAGCAGTGCCTCAAGGGACGGGTGCGATTGCCCGTTTCCCGGCGCTGCCGCCACATTGGGAGTAATACCGGCTTCAGCTGTGCTGCCTCCGCCGGGCAAGGCATACTTGCGCACATCCATGTTGCTGATACTGGGGCCGCTAAAGATGGTCAGGCGCTCCAGCACATTACGCAGTTCCCGGATATTGCCTGTCCATTCCATTTGTTGCAGGAGGGCCAGGGCATCTGTATCTATGGTTTTGGGTGCAGCCCCGTAGCTGGCGGCAATGTCTGCCAGCACACTTTCTGCCAGCAGGGGGATGTCATCCAGCCGGTCCTTGAGGGGGGGGACTTCTACTACAATGACACTTAACCGATGGTACAGGTCCTCTCGGAAACGACCTTCTGCTATCTCCTTGCGCAGATCTTTGTTGGTTGCGGCAATTACCCGCACATCTACCGTCTGGTCCTTATCGCCTCCCACACGGGTGATGCGGTTCTCTTGCAGGGCGCGGAGTACCTTGGCCTGCGCCTGCAGGCTCATATCACCTATCTCATCCAGGAAAAGCGTGCCACCATGCGCTTGTTCAAACTTGCCTATACGCTGTTTAATGGCACTGGTAAAGGCCCCCTTTTCGTGGCCAAACAATTCGCTTTCGATCAATTCCCCCGGGATGGCAGCACAATTCACCTCTACAAGGGGGTGTGCTGCCCGGTTACTTTTCTCATGGATCCACCGGGCTACCAGTTCCTTGCCCGCTCCGTTAGGGCCTGTGATCAGCACTCGGGCATCCGTGAGGGCTACCTTGTCTATGGTATCCTTGATATGACGAATGGCCTGCGACTCTCCTATGATCTCCTGCACCCCGCTCACTTTGCGCTTCAGCACCTTGGTTTCCTGTACCAGGTGCCGCTTGTCCATCGCATTGCGGATGGTGATGAGCAGCCGGTTAAGATCTGGTGGCTTTTCTATGAAATCATAGGCGCCTTTGCGGGTAGCGTCCACAGCAGTTTCTATAGTGCCGTGGCCGGATATCATGATCACCTGGGCATCCCCTCTTGCCGCAGCAGATCGCTCCAGCAGTTCCAGCCCATCCATTTTGGGCATCTTGACGTCGCACAGAATGACATCATAACTACCGCCTTCCAGTTTGGCCAGGCCCTCTGTGCCATCCTGGGCTTCTTCTACCTCAAAATCCTCAAACTCCAGAATTTCGCGTAGCGTGTTACGAATGGCACGTTCGTCGTCTATAATCAGTATTCTGGGCATAAGTGTAGTTTATGGTCAAAGCTTGCAACTGCTGTGCCAAAAACTATACTTGCATGATTTCCGCCTCTTTTTCGGCGAAAATGCCATCCAGCTTGCTGTTGTAGTTCTTGGTGAGCTTCTCAATCTCCGCCTCGCCCGCTTTGGCAGAGTCTTCTGCCAGCCCGTCTTTTACCAGTTTCTTGAATTGTTCCAGCGCGTCCCGGCGGTTATTGCGCACCGCGATGCGGCATTCTTCGGTAGCTTCCTTGGCCATCTTCACCAGTTGCTTGCGGCGTTCCTCCGTCATGGTGGGAATGATGATGCGGATGACCACCCCGTCGTTCTGCGGATTGAGCCCCATGTTAGCTTCTACGATTGCCCGCTCAATGGCGTGGATAGCTCCTTTGTCAAAGGGTTGCAGTTGCAGGGTGCGCGCATCCAGGGTGCTGATGTTGGATAACTGGTTCAGGGGCATCTGGCTGCCATAAAACTCTGCACGCACGCCGTCCAGCATCATGGGACTGGCTTTGCCGGCACGAATCTTCACCAGCTCGGCTTCATAATGGGCCACTGCCTTCTTCATGGCAGCCTCGGCCTGCTCATATACTGCTTTTACTTGCGGTTCCATAGTTGACAAAAATAGCAAATTTAGGATACCAGCGTGCCTACGGTCTCACCCTCTACCAACCGCACCAGGCTGCCGGTATTGTTCATGTTGAATACAATGATGGGCAGCTCGTTCTCCTGGCAGAGGGTGAAGGCCGTCATATCCATCACATTGTAGCGGTTCTTCAATACCTCTGCAAAGGAGATAGTATCAAATTTTACCGCCGTGCGGTCTTTCTCCGGGTCTGCCGTATATACCCCATCCACTTTGGTAGCTTTGAGGAGTACATCTGCCCCCAGCTCCATCGCCCGCAGGCCGGCCGCCGTATCCGTGGTAAAATAAGGGTTGCCGGTGCCCGCCGCCAGGATGACCACACGCCCTTTTTCCAGGTGGCGGATGGCTCGCCGGCGGATAAAAGGCTCGCAGACTTCATGTATGCCGATGGCGCTTTGCACCCGCGTGGAAATGCCTAACTGCTCCAGCTTGTCTTGCAGGGCCAGTGCGTTGATGACTGTGGCCAGCATGCCCATATTGTCGCTCTGAGAGCGGTCCATACCCTTGCTGGCGCCTTGCACCCCACGGAAGATATTGCCGCCTCCTATCACTACGGCCACCTGCACATCGCGTTGCACTACTTCTCTGATTTCTTCTGCATAGGTGCGCAGGGTTTCGGTATCAATACCATAGGATTGCTGGCCCATCAGGGCCTCTCCACTGAGTTTGAGTAGTATGCGGCGATATTTCATGAGAAGGTAAAATAAGAATTTTGCAAAAAAAAGAGAGCCCGTAAAGGCTCTCTTACTAAAAATATTGTCGGACTAAGCTCCCAGGTGGAAACGCTTGAAGGCTTTGATCTTCAGATTGGGGTTGGTTTCCTTCAGGTACTGGGCTATGGTCTTGGAAGGATCCTTAACAAACTCCTGTTGCAGCAGGGTGTTCTCCTTGTAATACTTGTTAAGCATACCCAGGGCGATTTTCTCCAGCATGTTCTCTGGCTTGCCTTGCGCACGCACCTGC
Organism: Bacteroidota bacterium; assembly: GCA_019638695.1. Lineage (GTDB taxonomy): Bacteria > Bacteroidota > Bacteroidia > J057 > JAJTIE01 > JAHBTG01. The sequence continues at coordinate 21,464 of JAHBTG010000035.1, forward strand.
TCTTTGGCAATCTCCATTTCCTTGGCCACCACGTCTGCGGGCAGGTCGTCCTTGTCCAGTGCCTGGGGGTTCATAGCGGCTATCTGCATGGAAATATCTTTGCCCACTACAGCCAGGTCTACACCGGCAGCGCCCTCAAAGGCTACCAGCACACCCACTTTGGCACCGGGGTGGATGTAGGTAGAGAGCTGCTCTCCGTGTATCAGCACATATTTGCTCACCTCTATCTTCTCTCCTATGCGGCCCATGGCATCCGTAAGCAGGTCAGATACCTTCTGGCCTTTTACCTGCAGGTTTTGTACGGCTGCCAGGTCTGGGGCCTGCTTGCTCAGGGCTTCTTCCAGGATTCCGGTGGCTATGCCCTGGAAATCTTCATTGCGGGCTACGAAGTCCGTTTCGCAGTTGAGCTCCAGCATCGCGGCGGTTTTGCCGTCGGCAGATACCTTGGCAAAGATACCGCCTTCGGTAGCCTCCCGGTCCTGTCGGCTGGCAGATACCTTCTGGCCTTTTTTGCGCAGTAACTCTACCGCGCCGTCAAAATCGCCGCCAGATTCGCTCAATGCTTTTTTACAATCCATCATGCCGGCCCCCGTCAGTTGGCGCAGCTTGTTTACATCTTGTGCAGTAATGGTGGACATATCGTAGGGGAAGTACTTTTGGGATAAAACTGGCGCAAAATTAGCCTTTTTTTGCCAACATCCGGGACCCTCTGCCGCCTAATTTTTCTTTTTGTGTAAGTATCTGCATTCTTCCGGACAACTCGCGGGCGCTAATTTTATACCATGATCGTAACTACTCCTCATACGGGCGCTTATCTGCAGGCCCAGGCTATGGAACAGCTGGAAGTAGCCTTGCATGGCGCTTATGTACAGGTGCGTCTTGCACAAGGACTGCCCGCCGCCGAACAGTCCCTTGCAGGGGGAATCATGGCATTTACCGGAGTATCGTCTCCGCTCACACAGGCAGTAGGCATGGGTGTGCAGTTAGCGGAATATACAGCAGCGGAAATTGCCGGGTATGTGCAGCAGCTGCAGCAGTTCTTCTTGTCCCGGGGGGCTTCTCCCGCCATAGAGCTTAACCACCTGGCCTCTCCGCTGTGGGCGGCTGCATTGGCCCGTGCAGGGTTTGTGCCTGAGGAATACTCATCGGTATTACTCCTCGAGCTTTGTGACGGCATCCCTCCCCTGCCGGTACTCCCGCCGGGTTATGCCATTGAACCCCTGCCCGGTGCAGAACCCTGCCGTACCCCTGCTTTGGCGGCCATTCTTACCGGGTTTGGCTTGCCCGTTACCCCGGATAACCTGGGTTTCCAGTATTTGTGGTATACCAGCCCGGGCAGCGCCCAGTGGATGGCCACTTATGAGGGCGAACCGGTGGCCGGCGCTAATTGCTTCCGGCAGGGTGCCTATTCACTGTTATCCGGCGCCAGCACGGTGCCCGCTCACCGCGGAAAAGGTCTTCAGAAAGCCCTGGTAGCTGCCCGCTTGCATCATTTGCAGGCGCAGGGAGTGGAACGGGTGGCGGTAGTTACCGGTCCCGGAACCGTTTCAGAGCAGAATATGCTGAAGCTCGGTTTTCGCATGGTGTATGGCCGCACCAGGTGGGTGCTTAGCGCAACAGCGTAACGGAGCCCGAGCGGGTAAGTTCTTCTCCTGCCAGGTTTTGCAGCCAGACGCGATACAGGTAAACGCCTTCCGGCACTGCCTGGCCATTGAGTGTGCCGTCCCATCCTTCGGTAATGTCAGCAGTGGACCATACCCGGGTGCCCCAGCGGGTGTATACGGTGGCCTCGTAGTGAGCGATACCTGTGACGGCCGAGGGTTGCCATACATCGTTGATCCCGTCCTGATTGGGACTGAAGGCATTGGGGATAATCAGTTGTGTGCGGGGTATCACCGAGAAGCATACGGAGTCGCTGGCCGTACATCCGTCGGCATCCTCCGCCTCCGCCCATATGCAGTAATCACCGGCTTTGTAGCTGCTGCTGAAAGACTCTCCCGTGGTGTGTTCGCCGGCACTGCTGCGCCAGCGGATAGCCGCCGTCCGGTTGGTATGTGCCTGCAGGGTGATGGCCTGGGGTTCTCCTATTAGCACAGCTCCCGCGGTGATACCGTTCAGGTGTATTTGCAGGGGATCCGGAATGCCATTGGGTACCGTATAGGTCCGGGAGAGACCGCAGCCCCGCGCGTCTGTAATAGTTACCTGGTAATCGCCGTCCACCAGGTCATTCCGGTCGGGCGTGGCGGGTCCGTCTGCCCAGAGGAATGTATAGGGTGGTGAACCTCCTTGTACATCCAGGTGAATCGCTCCCTCATTACCCAGGCAAGCCGTGGGGCTGATCACTGCGTTCGGCACAGGTATGGGGTGTGCCTCCAGCCACAGGCTGTCAGTTACCGGGCAGGGGTTTCCCTGCGTGACTTCCAATATATAGCGGCCCGTCAGCGAGGGAGTGGGTGCAAAGGTCTGCTGGGCGCTCACCTGGTGGCGTTGTCCTATGGCATCTATCCAGAACCAGGTATAGGTATCATACTCGGCCGGGGCGGTAAGCTGCGGGGTTGCTCCGCTGCAGAAGTGCACAGTGTCTGTGCTGAGTGATACCGTTGGCGGCGCGTATTGGAGCACTTCTATACTGTCCAGGGCAAAACAATTGCCTGCCCGCACCTGTACCTTATACCAACCGGGCTGCCTGGCCCACAGGGTACGGCTGGTCTCGCCCGTTTCCCACAGGTACAAGCTGAACTCCCCGGGGTCCAGCAGTGCACTGTCCCCGGGACAGATGCTTACCTCTTCGTCCAGTTCCGGCTCCAGTTTGGATACCGAGCTGAAATAGCCATAGCCTGCCCCGCCACCGTTGGCGCCTTCTACCATGCTCAGGTGGAAGGACTGACTGTTGTTGGCTACCAGGTGGGCGCCTATAGGAAACTGGGTGGTATTGAATGCGGTAGAAAGGTATTTCCAGGCACCGCCGGTGCCGGGCACATCGGCAAAAGCAGCGGCAGTGAGTATACCGGGGTTGCCATTGACCGTGAAATCATGTTCTCCGCCTGCGGGCACCAGTACGGATAGCCGGTAGGTAGAATTCCCGGAGCGGGCAATCCCCACCTGGCTGCTTCCTGTGCATACAATGGGCGGTAACAGGGCCGCACCCACCTCGCATCCCAGCCCGGATACGTGCAGCACATATACCGGGGCGCTGCATCTGATGTGTGCCACCATGGCTGCTCCCATCACATGCTGGTATTGCTCCCCGGCCTGCAGGGTAGCCACCTGGGCGCCGTTGATTTCCAGTGCGGTGCCGGGCTGTGTGGCCAGTATGAATACGCGTTCCCCTCCGCCGGAGGTCAGTTCATGTTTGATGACGATATACTCACTGCCTACACGGTCTATGGGCAGTATCTGGTCGCCTAGCAGATCTGCGCAGCCTCCCAGGGCCAGCAGATCGTCCTTCATGGTTACCGCCACCGGTTTGTCTGCTACAATATGAGTGCCTGTGGGATGTGCGGCAGCTCCCTGGCCGGCGGCGCGTCCGCTGTAGGTTTGCCCGCGGTTGAGCGTGATATTGAAAGGGGTATTGGCAGCCCTGCCTACCAAAGCTTGCGTGGGCGTGATGGTGAGCGTGGTATTGTCTTCCGTGGCTACTATATCAAAAGCGCTGTAGGGCGTGGGGTTATAGCTCCCGCTGTTGTTCAGCCAGTTCTGAAAGGGGGTGTAGAACTCTGTGCCCAGTGCGTTCCGGCCTTTGAGCGAGAAGAGCTCCGGGTTGCAGTTGCAGTAACTGCTGCGTACTTCATAATATGCCGTGATGGGCGCCGTGGAAGTAATATACAGCCCTTTGTTCAGTAGGGTATTGGCGGGGGCATTCTGGATGTCTGCCAGCCAGGCGGAGAGGTCTATCTGCTCCACGGCATTGGCAGACATGCTCCTGACCACAGGAGAGAAGGCTGCGTTGGCGGGTTGCTGCACAGTAACGGTACCGGCCTGGTCCAGCGTAGTGATCACCAGCACTATAGGCTCATTAAAACGCTGGTTATGCGGGCTTACATCCGGCGCCGCAAACCAGAACTCGGTATCTACCTGGGCGGCCAGCGGCAGCCACTGGCAACAAAGCAGTCCCCAACACCAGATAACTGTTTTGGCAAACTTCATCCGGCAAAATACTAATTAAGAAATGCAGATAGCGCATTTTGGGATAAATGGTAATGAATCTGACATTACCTGAATCCTTGTAAAGGATTTTGGCCTTATATTTAGGCATGTGATTTTTCAGTTTCTTTCACGCATTTGGAACTTTGATGTACCTACATTAGTTTTGCACTTATCAGTTTACTAAATCCTTAATCCATACACATCATGAAAATCAAATTGTTTCTCCTGAGCCTGGCCACAGCCGGCCTGCTCGTTGCCTGTGGCGACAAAAAAGAAGGTGACAAAGGCCAAACCGGCGATGCCAAAGAAGCCGCTGCCGGCGAAGGCCAGGCCGTTGCCCTCGATGACAAAGCCACTTACGTGGAGTGGATTGCTACCAAAGAAGTAGGTGGCGGCCATCAGGGTAAGTTCTACATCAAAAAAGATGAGAGCAAGGTAACCGTGAAGGATGGCAAGATAACCGCCGCTACCCTGGTATTTGACCTGACCAAAGTGGAGATCACCGATCCCCAACCCCTGCCCAAAGACAAAGAAGAGCAACTCAAAGGTCACCTGGCCAGCCCCGATTTCTTCAATACGGAGAAATTCCCCACCGCCAAGTTTGAGCTGGTGAGCATTGAGGGAGAAAAAGTGACCGGTAACCTCACACTTGTAGGCCAAACCAAAAGCTACAGCTTTAATGCCGATGTAAAAGTAGAAGGCGACAAAGTGAGCGTGGTAGCTACTACTACTATTGATCGCACCAACTGGGGCATGACCTACAACCCCAAGCAGGCTGTTATCAAGAACGAGGTAGAGCTGAACATCAACCTCAAGTCTGCCAACTAAGGCAGTATTTCTGAAAGATCGGAGAGCCCGGCTGTTTACAGCCGGGCTTTTTTTTGTGCCGCCTACCGCTTTCGCCAGGGCCCGGTCTGGGGATCACCGGCCGGTGTCCGTATGGGGGCGTCTGCCCGGTAAGGGACCAGGACCAGCTGTACGCTGGCCGGTGTACGCTGGGTGTCGTTGCTCACCAGCAGCACGGCATCCGGAGAGGCGGCGGAAATGATAAAGCTGGTGCGGGCCCCGTTGGGTTCCACGGTGGTCAGGTAATTGCCATTGGTCACGCTGTAGCGGCCTGTGGTTTCTTCCCCCAGCATTTGAATGGAGAAGGCGCCTTCCGCTGTAAACTGCCAGCGGCTGCCCGTGCGCAGGCTGTCCATTTGCTGGCGCAGGGCTGCCTGCTGCCGTTCATCCGGCACCAGCCGGGTATCGTATTCGATGCGGCCGATGGTCCATTCGCCTATGATATGGCGCGCCATGCCTGTGGGCAGGCTGAACATGGGCACCAGCGTATACCGGTAGCTGGCATCCCGCACCCAGTCATACGTTTCCATCCGCAGCGTATCCGGCGTCAGGCGTTCTACCCGAAAGGTATCCGGGCGGCTGGCGTCCATACGATAAGTAAGCAGTTGCTTGTGCCCGGCATCATACTGCCAGCGCCCGCGTTCCTCTCCGTCCAGCACAAAATGATAAGTACTGTCTGCCCTGAAATCAAACTGGGCGGTTTGTTTCATCTGTTCCAGCATGATCAGTGCATCTGCGCGGTCGCTGGAGGAGAGCTCGGCCAGGTCATACCCCGGGTAAAGATCTTCCAGGCGCCAGGTGCGGATCAACAGGGCGCGGTCCGGCTGCGCCTGCAGGAGGCTTGCGGTGCCTGGCAGTGTGCAGAGGCAGCAGAGGATTATTGCACGGTGCATTTGAGGGCAAAAGGCGGTACTCCGGCCATAACTACCCGCAGGCTATATACCCCGGGTGGCAGGTCCGCTACGGGTAAACGCGTGCGGTCCCGGTGAGATTGTGTCCGCACAGGCTGGCCCAGGGTATTGTATAAAATGAGGTCGGCATTGCCTGCCAGCTCCAGTATGAACGCGTCCGAGGCAGGGTTGGGGTATAGCTTGCAGGCTACGATCTCGGCATTGTGGCGGGAGGTGGCCACGCCCAGGGCTGTATAGTTGGCGGTGAAACCGGCAGACTGCACACTGACATCGCTGGAGAACTGTATGAACATTTGTCCGCTGTTGGCCGAAACCGTAAACGGCGTGCCGGGTGTGCCGGAATAGTTGCCTAGCAATGGAGCAGAGGCGTTAGCCCCATTATATACCTTGACAAAGTCATAGCTCGATTCGGTCTGGAACTGCGTGAAGGTAAGCTGGATGCCCGTGGCGCCCGGGGTAATGATGCGCCAGGAACAATCTGCAAATGCATCATAGTTGTTCGGGCCATCCGAGATAGTGCCATGGCTGTTCTGCAACACCACCAGCCCGTTACACTTCAGCGGGATGCTGGTCCACGTGGCCGTGAATCCGTCCTCGGCCAGGGAGGCATCGCTGCTGAATGTGACCAGCATGGCATTGCCCGTGGAGGTAACGCTGGCAGGCAGGGTAGTGCCGGAATAGGTTGCCAGCAAGGGCGCGCTGGTGGTGCTGCCGTCGTAGATGCGCACAAAGTCATACCCGTTTTCCGTGCGGAAGCTGGTGAAATTCAGCTGAACCACGCCTCCGTTGCTCGGCTGTATGCGCCAGCTGCAGCTCGCGTTATGCGCATAGTTGCCGGAGCCGCTCCCATCCGAGAAGCTGCCGCTGTTTTCTGTGAGTGTTTGCTGCCCGCTGCATTGCTGTGTAGTCGTCAGGCTGGTATAGCTGGCCGAGAAGCCGGCGCCAGTGACTGAAAAGTCTGAGGTGAACCGCAGAAACAGGGCACTGCCCGTGGAGGTCAGCTGCGGAGGCAGGCTGCTCCCCGAGTAAGTGCCCAGCAACGGCGCCGTGGCCGAGGTGCCGTCGTATACCCGCAGAAAATCGCAGCAGCTTTCTGTGCCGAAGGCAGAGAAGCTCAGCTGCACACGGCCGCCATTGGAGGGTTGGATAAGCCATGAGCAGTCGGCATTGCTCTGGTAGTTATTGCTGCCGCTGCCGTCGGAGATAGTGCCTGTGTTGCCCGTTAGTGTTTGGCTGCCGCTGCAATGCCCTACTGCCGGTGCAATGGAAGTCCAGCTGGCTGAGAATCCTGCCGCCGTGTTGGATTCATCGGAGGTGAAGGTGACCAGCAGGGCATTTCCTGCAGACGTTAACTGGGGCGGCAGGCTGGTGCCTGAGTAACTTCCCAGCAGGCTGGCACCTGTGGTGGCGCCGTCGTATACCCGCACAAGATCATAATCGCTTTCCGTGCTCATGGCGGAGAAGGTCAGGCGCACCCTTCCGCCGTCATTCGGCTGGATGAGCCATGAGCAGCTGGCATTGTTCTGGTAGTTATTGCTGCCGCTGCCGTCGGAGAGGTTGCCGCTGGTGGCAGTAAAGGTTTGCTGTCCGTTACAGTGTGCGGGTGCTGTGGCGCCCAGGCATTGCAGCAAGGCATAGGCGTTGATCCGCCCGGCCCCCAGCTGGCCGGTAAAATTGGGGTTCTGGCTGTTAATGTTGTCTGCACTGCTATACAGGCAGCTGATGATCTCTGCGTTGGTAGCAGTGGGTTTGTAGCTCTTCGCCAGGGCCAGCAGCCCGGCTACCAGGGGAGTGGCCATAGAAGTACCGTTGTAAGACTGGTAGGAATTGTTGGACCCGTTGGCGCCCGCTACCGTACTGTATATGCTGACCCCGGGCGAGGAAATATCCACCCAGCTGCCGTAGTTGGAAAAACTAGCCTTGGCGTCTGACTGAGCCGTGGCTGCCACGGCAATGACGTTATTATAGGCCGCCGGGTAGAGCGGGGTACTTACACTTTCGTTGCCTGCGGCGCCCACCAGCATGACGCCGGCATTGTGGGCAGCGTTCATCACCGTTTGGTGAGTGGCGCTGTACTGAGAGCTGCCCCAGGACATGGAAATGATATTGGCGCCCAGCTCCACCGCTTTTTGCACTCCCTGGTACCCGGCATGGATGGATTTGCCGTCGCTGCTGCTGTAGGATGCCTTCACGGGAATGATCTTTACATTATAGCCTATGGCCGCTATCCCTACCCCGTTATTCGTCCGGGCCGATACGATTCCTGCGCAATGGGTTCCGTGCGAGAAGCTGGAGCTGGTGGCAGAAGACGGGGGGTTGGGGTTGTTGTCATTGTCTGCAATGTCCCATCCTGTCAGCAGATTGCCGCTGAGGTCCTGGTGGGTGGTGCGCACAGCATCGTCCACTACCCCCACTTTCACTTCTGTGCTGCCCTGGGCCAGGTCCCAGGCATCAAATGCCCGGATCTTTTGCAGGTGCCACAGGCTGGTGCTTTGGGGATCATTAGGGGTGTGCAGCACCCGGTCCAGCGGCCGTTTTTCGGCCAGCTCCACTTCCGGCAGCGCTTCCAGGTCTGCGATAAAAGCTTCTATGCGCTCTATATGCAGGATGTCTACAATGTAGGTGCGTTGCAGTTCGTCTACCTTCAGGATACCGAACTTCTCGATGCGCTGGAGGCCATAGCGGGCAAACACCTGTTGCAAAGCCGGGTAGCCGGCCAGTTGTGTCAATAGCCCGGGGCCGTCATTGCCTTCCGGCAAACGCAGTTGCGGGGTGCTGCCGGCCACCCGCAGATAGATGGAGCCATCCCAGCAATGGGGGTGCACGGTTTGTGCTCCCAGAGATAAGGGTAAACAGAGCAGGCTGAGTAAGCAGAGGCTGAGAAGCTTCATAACAGGTGATATAGAAACCCTAAAGCTATAAAAAAAGGCACTGAATAGTGCCTTTTGGGATTGTACATGGGCTAATTACTGGCTTAACAGCTCACATTCAGTATCCGGCCGGATACTTTCAGGACCACTTCATATTCGGCCCCGCCTCCTTTAAAAGGTATAGTAATGAATTGGGGTTCTCCTCCTTGTACCAGCACAGATCGCAAAGCCTGTTCACTGATAAAGTCAGGGCCCATAAATTCCACCACATTGATCAGGTCATCACTGTTTGCATAAAATGGAGTACTACGCCCGCTTTTAAAGCCGTCCTTCATAGCTTTGATCATCGTATTGGCCAGTGCAGTTCTGTTGCCAAATGCAATGTTTTCTTTGGGGACGGCTGTGCCGGTTGAAGAGGTGTTAAATAATGCTTTGTTGAGTTTTGATACAATATGCCTCGATACTTTACCCGTGCTGGAGTCATCATTCTCAATGAGCATCATACAACCTAC
>JAHBTG010000036.1 GCA_019638695.1 Bacteroidota bacterium
ACAACTCTCCCGCTCCCAGGACCCGAAAATGGCTTATAAAGCGACGGCTTTCCTCCTCAGGTGTCCGATGTGAGTACAAGCGTGTCCGAAAAATCAGACACTTGGTTTCAACTGTTATCTTTGCCCGCATGGACTATACCGAGGTGTTTCCCAAGCTCATCTCCCACTGCAAGGAGCATGGCTATATCTTCCAGAGCAGCGAAATTTATGAGAACGGCCTGCCCGCCGTGTATGACTACGGTCCGCTGGGCGTGCTGATGAAGAACAACCTGCGCAACCTGTGGTGGAAAAGCATGGTGCAGTTACAACCCAACATTGTGGGGCTGGATGCCGCCATCCTGATGCACCCCCAGGTGTGGAAGGCCAGCGGCCATGTAGACGCCTTCAACGACCCCCTGATAGACAACAAGGACAGCAAAAAGCGCTACCGGGCCGACCAGCTTATAGAAGACTGGATCAGCAAACGCTGGGACAAAGCCCGTAAGGATGCTGACAAGAAGGCAGCCAAAGAAGGCTGGGAAACCGGCGGGGAGGAACACACTCAGTTCATGCGCAATGCCCGCGAGGGGCAGAAGGCGCGCGAAGCCGAAGCCAAACTGGCAGCGCTGTTACAAGCGGGTGACTTGGCCGGCCTCAAGGAGCTGATCGAAGAGCTGGAGATCGTATGCGAGGTGAGCGGCACGGCCAACTGGACCGAAGTGCGACAGTTCAACCTCATGTTCAAGACGCAAATGGGCGCCACGACAGAAGGGGCTTCTGACCTGTACCTGCGGCCCGAGACGGCACAAGGCATCTTCGTAAACTTCCTTAATGTGCAGAAGACCAGCCGGCAGAAGCTGCCCTTTGGCATTGCGCAGACGGGCAAAGCCTTCCGCAACGAGATCGTGGCGCGGCAGTTCATCTTCCGCATGCGGGAGTTTGAGCAGATGGAGATGCAGTTCTTTGTGAAACCCGGCACCCAACAGGAACACTATGAATACTGGCGCAGCGAACGGCTTAAATGGCACCACCGCCTGGGTATCCGGCCCGACAGGCTGCGCCTGCATGACCACGACAAGCTGGCCCACTACGCTGATGCCGCCGTGGACATAGAGTTCCACTTCCCCTTCGGCTTCCGCGAACTGGAAGGCATCCACAGCCGCACGGACTTTGACCTGAGCCGCCACCAGGAGCTGAGCGGCAAGAAACTGCAATACTTCGACCCCGAAGAGAACCGTAACTATATTCCCTATGTAGTGGAAACCTCCGTGGGGCTGGACCGCCTGTTCCTCGCTCACCTGAGCCAGGCGTACCAGGAAGAGGAGGTTCCCACCGCCAAGGGTGAATCCGAGGTGCGCACCGTGCTGCGCCTGCATCCGCTGGTGGCGCCCGTGCAGGTAGCCATACTACCACTGGTCAAAAAGGACGGCTTGCCCGAACTGGCCCAGGAGGTCCTGAATGACCTGCGGTGGTTTATGCAGGCAGAATATGACGATAAGGACGCTATCGGCCGCCGCTACCGCCGCCAGGATGCCAAAGGCACTCCCTTCTGTGTGACCATAGACCACGACTCGCTGCAAGATGAGGCCGTAACCCTGCGGGAACGCGACAGTATGCAGCAACAGCGGATCCCCATCCGCCTGCTGCGCAATCACCTGCAGTCTGCCCTCAGCTTCAAACAGCTGATGAGCTAAGAGGGCAGCCTAGGGGATATGCTGGGCGGGGAAGCCCGGTAGTCCTTTGGTCTTGAGCTCAGTAGCTCCGGCGCGTGCCAGGTCTGCAGAGTCATATACGCCCAGCAGTACCTTGTAGGTATGCGACTCGCCCTGGGGTACCATCTGTATGAACAGGCGCTGGTAACCTTTGGTCTTCACCTCTTCACAGAAGGCCACGGCCTTTTCCTGGCTGGAAAAAGCGCCCAGTTGCACGCCCCATCCTTTGGGAGATACCTTTTCTCCATACATATTCCAGGTACCGGCAGCGGAGAAAGGCTTGGGTTTGGCAGGCTCCGCTTTTACAGGCGGCAGGGTTTTGACCTCGGGCTTTACCTCCGGTTTCTTCTCGGGGGTCTTCACCTCGGGCTTAGGTTCCTGGGGGGGCTTGGTTTGTACCGGCTCCGGCTTCTTCTCAGGCTGCGGCTTGGGGTCCACGCGTCTTTCGGGTGGATGAGAGGTTTCTGCGGGCTTCTTCTCGGTAGAGACCACAGGTTCCTCCTGGGGAGTGGAAACAGGTGCGGTACTGCCTTCTCCTATCACCACCAGTTTGATATTAGCCGTGCCGGACTGCTCCATGTCCAGTTGGCGGGCCGCCTCACGGCTTAGGTCCAGGATACGGTGGCTGCGCCAGGGACCGCGGTCATTCACCACTACCATGACAGACTTGCCGTTATCCAGGTTCTGCACCCGTATCCGGGTGCCAAAGGGTAGCTCCCGGTGGGCGGCGGTAAGGGCCTGTTTGTCATACCTCACCCCACTGGCTGTCTTCTTACCATGAAAGCGGTCTGCATAAAAACTGGCCTCTCCGGTTTGGGTAAAGCCCAGTTGGGCATATCCGGGTGCGGCTTGCAGGAGCAGGGCCGTCCACAGGATAAGCAGGTAATGTAAAGCAAATGGTTTCATATCTCCGATCAATTAGACAATATGCGCATGCCCACCAGGTGGTACCTGCGGACGATAAATGCGGGGTCGGTAAGGCTGGCATTGCCGCTGGGGTTGCCGCCCGTTACGTGGAAATCACTGAATCCGGCGTTCTGGTTCACATAAATGGGACCCGCCAGGTTTGCCGAGACCGGCGTGGCGGCTTCACTCATCACATCGCTGATATGGTGGAGGGTGGGGCCGTCCGTACACCATACGCCACAGGAGATGGCACCTTTTTCGGCGGCGATCTCAGCCGCCAGGCGGATGCTCTCCTCCGTATGCTTCGTGGGCACCACAAAAACAATGGGGCCAAAGTATTCCTGCTTGAGGACATCCAGCTTACTGGCGGGTACTTCCAGGATCAGCGGGCTGGCCGTGCGGGCATCGGGGAATTCGGGGTTGGCGATCGTGCGGCTTTCCAGCAGTACCTTTCCCAGCTGGCTGGCCTGCCGCACGCGCCGGGCGGTCGCAGGGTTCTGAATGGCGCCCAGCACCGCCGGCCCGGCCTTTTCATGACCTGCCAGTCCGGCCACGGCAGCCACCAGCGCCTTGACCACTTCGTCATAAGGCAGCTGCTCACCGGCCACCCGGATACCTCCCTCCGGGATAAAGATATTTTGAGGGCAGGTACACATCTGTCCGCTATAGAGGCACAGGCTGAAGGCAATGTTGTTCATAGTCTCCTTCAGGTCTTGTGTACTGTCCAGTAGGATGCTGTTGACCCCGGCCTTTTCGGTAAAGGTGATCTTACCGGGCAGCTGCTCCACATAGTCGCCAAACTGGCTGCTGCCGGTAAAGTCGATGATCTTCACACGGGCATCCTCTGCCAGGGTTTTGGTAATGGGGTGTTCGGCCGTATCGGGGGCCAGCTGTACGATATTGGGATCGAATCCATACTGGGCCAATACTTCCTGGATGTCCCTGACCACCAGTGCAATCGGCAGAATAGCGCCGGGGTGAGGCTTGACGATCACCACATTACCGGTTACCAGGCTGGCATACAGCCCGGGCAGGGTATTCCACACAGGGAAGGTGCTGCATCCGATAGTGAGGGCAATGCCCTTGGGCACTATCCGGAAGTGCTTTTTGAGATGCACGCTGACCTTACCCATGGGTTTCTCCCATTGCTGGTATTCGGGGAAGCGGCTTTGCTCCACATAGCCCAGGGCTATGGCTTCCAGTGCGCGGTCTGCTGCATGCGGCCCGCTGGCCTGGAAAGCCATCATCCAGCCTTGTCCAGTCGTATGCTGGGTGGCAAAGCTCTGCAGGAAGAACCCGTCCTTAAAGCGTGCCAGCGATTCCATAAGCAACAGCGCACGGGTCTGGGGCGAGGTGGCCTTCCAGCTGGTAAAAGCCGCCTGTGCTGCCTTCAGGTATCCCTCCGGCTGCTGATAAGCCGGATAAGTGATGCCCAGCGGCTGGCCGGTATAGGGGGAAACTTCCTCCGCTTGGAGCAGGGTATCACTGGCTTGTTTGAGGGAAAAGGGCTTGCCCAGCAAAGCTTCATAAGCGGCGGCGCCTGTCTTCATCCCATCTTCTGCATACGCCTTGGGGTTTTCGTCATAGGCTGCATAAAAAGTACGCTCATGAATGGCCTGTATGGCACGATCCAGGAGCGCACGGTGGGCGCTGAGCGCCGCTGCACGATTGTCAAGGGTAGACTCAAAAAGCTGCATGGACGGATTTTTATGAACTATAGACTCAACGGTATTTGACAGGTGAAATTACGCAAGACCCCTGCCAAATACCCGTATACTACCGGCATTTGTGTGCACAGGACAGGACATCCACCACTCGCCGGGATGTGCATATCCTTTGGTCAGAATCCAATTTCAGGTAAATTAGATGCCAGATGCCACAGACCCCACGCCGCAACCAGGAGGACTTTTATCTGGACGTATACGCCGTGGTGCAGTGCGTGCCCCCGGGACGGGTAACGTCTTACGGCGCTATTGCCGAATTCCTGGGCAGCAAGGGCGCGGCCCGGCTGGTGGGGTACGCCATGAACGCATTACCCCTGTACCAGCGGAACGATGTGCCTGCCCACCGGGTAGTGAACCGCAACGGATTACTCACCGGAAAACACCACTTTGGCGAACCTAACCGCATGCAGGAATTGTTGGAGGCGGAGGGTGTAGTGGTGCAGGACGACCAGGTACAGGATATGGACCGCGTCTTCTGGCATCCTTCGCACCACCTGACCGATACCATATGAAAACCTCCCCCGAAAAGATACAGACCCTGGGCCAGCTCAAGGCCAGCGGCTACCAGCCCTGCAGTATAAAACAGGAGCTGAGGGAAAACCTCATCCTGCAGCTGAAAGCGGGCAAGAATCCATTTCCCGGTATCATGGGTTATGAACACACGGTGATCCCTCAGCTGGAAACCGCCATCCTGGGCATGCAGAATATCCTGCTGCTGGGACTGCGCGGTCAGGCCAAAACCCGGCTGGCTCGCCAGATGGTGCGGCTGCTGGATCCCCTGATACCGGTCATCAGCGGCAGCGAACTCAATGACGACCCCCTGCAGCCCCTCAGCCGGTACGGGCGCGACCTGGTGGTGCAGGCAGGGGAGGATACTCCCGTAGACTGGTTGCCCGCCGAGGCCCGTTATGTGGAGAAGCTGGCTACACCGGATGTTACGGTGGCAGACCTTATCGGCGACCTGGACCCCATCAAAGCCGCTAACCTGAAGCTCAGCTACGCAGATGAACGGGCCATCCATTTCGGGCTTATTCCGCGGGCGCACCGCAGTTTGTTTGTGATCAACGAATTGCCGGACCTCCAGGCGCGCATCCAGGTGGCACTCTTCAACATCCTGCAGGAGCAGGATATCCAGATACGGGGCTTCCGCCTGCGCCTGCCGCTGGACGTGCAGTTCGTCTTCACCGCCAACCCGGAAGACTACACCAGCCGGGGCAGCATAGTGACCCCGCTCAAAGACCGCATTGGCAGCCAGATACTGACGCACTACCCCGAAAGCCTGGAAGTGGGGCAGGCCATTACCCGGCAGGAAGCCCGGCACATCGCCCCGCAACGCAAGCGGGTGCAGGTACTGCCCCTGCTGGAGGAACTGATCGAACGGGTAGCCGCCGAAGCGCGCACCAGCGAATATGTGGATGCCAAAAGCGGGGTCTCCGCCCGCCTGACCATCAGCGCGCTGGAACATCTCTACAGCGCTGTGGAACTGCGCCTGCTACAGAATGGCATGGAGCAGGATTTCAGCCGGGTGGGAGACCTTTATACCGCTATACCGGCCATTACCGGCAAAATAGAACTGGTATATGAAGGGGAACAGGAAGGCCCTTACAAAGTAGCCTATATGCTGATAGGCCAGGCGCTGCGGCAGGCATTCCTCCACCGTTTCCCGGACCCCGAAAAGCTGAAAAAAGCCAAAGCAGCCAATGTCTATGAACCCATCATCCAGTGGTTCAACAGCAACCACAGCCTGGAACTGCTGAACGACCTCAGCACCGGTGATTATGCCACCGTCTTACGACAGGTGCCCCAACTGGCCCGGCTGGTGCAGGAGCTGCACCCGGGCACTGACAAGGAGACCCAGCTGGTATTGATGGAACTGGTACTCTACGGCCTGAGCGAATGCAGCCAGCTGAGCAAGCACACGCTGCCCGGAGGAGGCGCCCGTTTTGGCGATATGCTGGGCGATATCCTGGGTGGTCTCTCCTTTGCAGAAGAAGAAGAGGACAGCGAGGAAGGCTGACCATTATTGAGCCTACGTATTTACCGGTTAATTTCGCAGCTACTATGCGCACAGTATCTATTCTGGGAGCAGGCGGCCTGGCGTGGAACCTGGCTCCGGCATTTGTGCAGGGAGGGCACACGGTGTGCCAGATCCTGAGCCGCAGCCACACCACCGCCCAACAGCTGGCCTTTCTCATCTCCACAGCGCAAGCCGGGGATGCCCATACACCACTGCACCCGGAAGCCGATACTGTGGTACTGGCCGTCCCCGACAGGGAGATAACACCGGCAGTAGAGGCGCTACTGCCCCGGCTCAAAGACGAGACCCTGCTGCTGCATTGTGCCGGGAGCGTTCCCTTGAGCGCACTGGCAGCCCATAAAGGCCCTATAGGGGTCATCTACCCGGTGCAGACCTTCAGCCGCATGCGGCGGGTAAGCTGGAAGGATATTCCTGTCTTTGCAGAAGGCGCACAGGGCGCCGAAACGCTGGTGACGGACCTGGCCCGCAGCCTGACCGGCGGACAAGTCCACGAGATGAACAGCGATGCCCGCAAGGTAGTGCACCTGGGTGCCGTGCTGGGCAGCAATTTTGTCAATGCGCTGCTGGCCCAAAGCAGCCGCGTGGTGCAGGAGCTGGGACTGGACCACACGATCTACCTGCCGCTGGCCAGGGAAGTGGTAGAAAAGCTCACGGATTTCAGCCCCATGATGGCGCAGACCGGCCCTGCCATGCGCGGTGACAAGGAAACGGTGGCTACCCAGAAAGCGCTGCTAAGAGACGTTGCCCCCGAACTGATCCCCCTCTACGAACTGCTGACCCAGGTGATCACCCGCATGCGGGAAGCCAAAGCGGCGCAGGAGCAAGCCTAACGCAGATAGGGGTTGGTGGCACGCTCATGAGCCACCGTGGTGGGCTGTCCATGACCCGGGTAAAGAGTGGTATCTTCAGGCAAAGTGAGTACCTGTTCATAGATGCTGCGCATGAGGGTTTCCAGGCTGCCGCCGGGCAGATCATAACGCCCGATACTGCCCTGGAAGATCACATCGCCCACTAGGGCCTGACCACTGGCGGCATGGTAAAAGATCAGCGAAGCAGGCGAATGACCGGGCGCCAGCCGCATCTCGAGTGTTTCGGTGCCTACAGTCAAGGGCTGTTCCGGGTTCAGAAAACCGGCGGGTTCCGGGCTGGGCCGCAGCGCAGGGATCCCATACATACGCGCCGTCTGCTCCATACTTTGCAGAACCTTCAGTTCGCCCACATGCAGCCAGGGCTTCAATCTATAGGTATCGAATACCCAGGCATTGCCAAACACATGATCCAGGTGGCAATGGGTGTTGAGCAGTTGCACGGGGGTAAGTCCCCGGGTGCGGATGAAGTCTGCCAGCAGTTCCTCTTCTTCCGGGAACAGGCAGCCAGGATCTACAATGACACACTGGCGGGCATCATCCCACAGCAGATAGGTGTTTTCCTGGAAGGGGTTAACGGTAAAACCCTGAATATGCAGCATAGGGTAAAGATAGCCGCTTGTCTTGCGTTTTGCTATATTGCCTAGGTTGAATTTGTACATGAGACCTGCCAGAGAACTGATAAGCCGGTGCCTGGTATTCCTTACGGCACTGGTGCTCACAGGAGTACCCATGCTGTTGCTGGCATGGGGCCTGTCGTGGCTGATGGGAGGCGCCTACCGGGAAAACACGGGCAGAACGTTCTATATCTTCGCCACGCTGTCAACCCTGGCAGCCCTATATCACGCCTGGGCTTTGCCCAAAGGATGGCAGCGGTATTACAATCGCTGGGGGTTATCCCGCAAACTGGAAATCGGTCTGCCCAAAGAGCAGTTCGCAGAAGCCTGGCCCCGCATCAAAGCGCAACTGCGGAAGCTGAACTATGAAGTGCATAAGGAGCGGGGAAACAACCGCTTCGTCTTTCATAAAAGCACAGGGCCATACTTTTCCAAAACGGCAACCCTGGACATCTTTCCGCTGGAAGGCGAGATGAAGATACAGCTGTGTACAAACAAACTGGACCGCTATGTGGCCACCCCAGATTTCGGTGCCAAGATGGCAGTGATGCAGGCCATAGAGCGAGGTATCGCGGGCACAGCTGGCTATGTTACTTTATGAACGTACATACCTCTTAAATTAGCAGCATGTACGCCTGGCTAGAACAACTGCTACTGGACGAATATGCCTTCACGTTCCTGGTGACGGCGTTGTCTGTAGTCTTCAAAGCCATGACCACAGGCGAGCGGGCGGTACTGCAGCGCCGGGAGACCTATGATCTCGGTGTGGAGTTCGTATTTATAGCTATCTCCTTTGGGCTCAGCAACCTGGCAGAGATCAACCGGGAGCGGCAAATGATCCATGAACAGCTAGTGACATTGTCAGATGCCGGAAACCACGCCATGCTCGCGGTGCGCACCAGCCTGCTGCCACAGGGCCTGGAGCAAAGCCTGAACAGCCAGCTGATCCAGATGGAACTGACCTCCTCTGCCCTGTGGGTGATCGTGTGCTGTCTGTGTGCGTT
Source organism: Bacteroidota bacterium (assembly GCA_019638695.1). Lineage (GTDB taxonomy): Bacteria > Bacteroidota > Bacteroidia > J057 > JAJTIE01 > JAHBTG01. Next base: position 8,847 of record JAHBTG010000036.1, read on the forward strand.
GCTGATGCTGATGGTGGTGATGATCCGCACCTTCGGACGCACGGATGAACAGAAACCCGACCTGTGGCGGGGAATCATCCTTCCCAACCTGATGGGAATCATTGCCGTGGTACTGGTGATGGCGCACATTTATGAAATCAAATAAGACATGGCCATGAACCGCACCCGGAAGAAAACCTACTACAGTGTGCTGATGGTATGCTGCCTGCTCATCCTGGCCCTGCCTTTCTGGGTAGTACGCCGTTATGGCCTGGCGCCGGACTGGAGTATCCTTTCCGTGCTGAAGTTCCTGCTGGCAGCAGGCGCGGGCCTGGGAGGCGGTTTGCTGCTGGTCAGCGGAGGGGGCTGGGCAATAAGCGCTCTCAGCAAAGCGCCGGTGGGCGCACTGGCGGCCGCAGGCATACTGGGAACAGGGGCATTGGCGGCAGCCGTTGTCATCCCTGCCCCCAAAGCTGGCGGCGCCCGGCAAGCTATAAGATTTGCCGACCGGAATCTGTTGCAGGAACCTCAAAAGGACAGCACGGATAAGCCGCCTACAAAAGCGCTGCCCGAACCGCAAGGCATGTCTAGTCCGGAGAATCCTGCGGAAGAACCCGTTACAGATTCGCAGGAAACCCGTAAGGAAGAACAAAATGCCAACGAGCGTACAGAACAACCGGCAGCTGCGAGTACTGGTGAAGCCATACCAGGGGAAATCCCTGCAACGGCCAAAAAGGACATGCCCGGTGCCCGCACCGCACCGGAGAAAACGCAGCCTGCAAAAGCCGATGTTACCTACAAAAAGATAGAGCTTGGGCTAGGTTACCAATACAGCATCTGGATACAGGAAAACGAGATAGCCGACGTACGCAGCCTTCCCCAGCTTAGTGCAGACATGAACCCCCTGGGAGGCTGGTGGCAGACCGGCAAAGGCAAACCGCACCTGATCCTGGCGAGCAGGGAACGCCAGCAACTATTCCCCGACCGGGCAGAGCGGGAAGGGGCTGTAGCCCGGAGACCCGTGCAGCTGGGAAGGGCAAAAGCCATCTGTTTCGTGACGCCCCACGAAGAAGGCGGCTACCTTACGGAATACTGGATATACTACGGAGACGGCTTTCAGCTGGCCAAAGTGTATGATCCCCGTGTATTCTCCACGGTAAAGGATGCGCTGGCCAGCAAGCCTGCCTTCAAAGTGCCTTGACCCGGCCCTGAACGATCTGTATACGGGCAGAGATATGAGCATATTCACGGGGATCATTACTGGCCAGCAACAAGGTGCGCCCCTGGCTGTGTTCCCCGATCAGGCGGAGCATATGGCTCCTGCCGGCTTCATCCAGGAAACCGGTAGGTTCATCCAGCAACAGAACAGGTGTATCTGTAAACAACGCCAGACCCAGTTGCGCCCGCTGCAGGAGACCGCTGCTCAGTTCGGACAACCGTTTGGAGGTGTGGCGTGCCAGTTCCAGCGCCTCCAGACAGGCTTGAGCCTGGGCAAGCCGGCAGGGCCTGAAACGAAAATGCAGGGCATATAACTCATCCAGCTTGAGCTGCAAAGGCGGTTGTACATAAGGAGCCGCCCAGCTGATATGGCGGTATACGCTTTCGACAGGTATTTTTTTGCCTGCAGAGGTATACTCCATGCTGCCTTCAGAAGGCTGGGCAGCGCCTGCCAGCAACTTCAGCAGGGTAGACTTACCGCTGCCATTGACGCCGGTAACGGCCAGGTGCCTGCCCGGCGGAATGTCCAGGGAGACTTGGCGAAGAATCCACTGATTGCCATACTGCTTTCCCAGCCGGGTAGCTACCAGGTGAAGCATGGCCAGCGCGAGGTTTACATGAAGTTGTACCCGCGCATGATACCACGCTCCGAACTACGGATGAAGTTCAGGATCTCATCGCGCTCGGCGCTATCCGGGAATTTCTCTTCCACGATCTCCAGCGACTGGGTGATGTTATTGGAGGAGAGGAAGATACTGCGGTAAATCTCCTGTATCTCGCGGATACTCTCGCTGCTGAAGCCTCTTCGTTTGAGGCCGCGGTGGTTGATACCTGCGTAACTGATGGGATCCCGGCCGGCCAGAACAAATGGCGGTACGTCTTTACGCACCATACAACCCCCGGCGATCATGCTATGCTTGCCTATGCGGCTGAACTGGTGAATAGCCACCACTCCGCCAATCACGGCATGTTCATCTATATGTACATGGCCTGCTATATTAACGGCATTGGCTACCACCGCATTTTTGCGAATGATACAATCATGGGCCACATGTGAATAGGCCATGATCAATACATTGGACTCTATGACTGTCTTGTGGCTATAGGCCGTGCCGCGGTGGATAGTGACGTATTCCCGTATGGAAACGTTGTCTCCCAGTTCCACAGTACTGTATTCATTCTGGAACTTGAGGTCCTGGGGCACAGCAGAAATCACGGCACCGGGATAGATCTGGCAGTTATTGCCCAGCCGTGCGCCGTTATACAAAATACAATTGGATGCCAGCCAGCAGCCATCGCCCACCACTACATCTTCATGTATAGTCACAAAAGGTTCAATCGTCACATCCTTACCTATCTGGGCACCGGGATGTACATTCGCAAGAGGAGATACTTGGGTCATGCGCTAAGATTTCTTTACAAGACTGGCTACCAATTCTGCCTGGCTGGCAAGCGTACCATCTACAAACGCCTTGCCAGACATTTTACAGATACCTCTTTTGAGAGATACCAGTTCCAATTTGAAGTGTAATTGGTCCCCGGGAATCACCGGTTTCTTAAACCGGACATTTTCAATGGCCAGCAGATAGACCCAGTGATTATCCGGGTCATCCACGATATTCAGGAGCAAAATACCGCCCACCTGTGCCATCGCTTCCAGCTGCAACACGCCGGGCATAATGGGATTATTGGGAAAATGACCCTGGAAAAAGGGTTCGTTAATGGTCACATTCTTGACGCCCTCTATATGATTGTCCTGGAAGTGGATGATCTTGTCCACCAGCAGGAACGGATAACGATGGGGCAGTATCTTTTGAATGGCATTGATATCGAATATGACATCCGTGCTGCCATTTCCCTGGTACTTCTTAATCAATCTCTGTTTTTTTAGTTTTTCCTGTATCTGGCGGGCAAATGCAATATTGCCTGCATGCCCGGGACGAATAGCCATGATCTGCGCCTTGATGGGGTTACCCAGCAGGGTAAGATCTCCCACAAGATCCAGAAGCTTATGACGGGCAGGCTCGTTCTCAAAACGCAGGGGCGTATTGTTCAGCACCCCGGGAGCCACCTCACCGTTAAGGCTCACCTGGACGGTGGATACCATTTGTTTCAGTTCTTCCAGCTCATTGCCCTTTACGGTATTTTCTACAAATACCAGGCTGTTTTCCAGAGAACCGCCGCGGATAAGACCATGCTTCCACAGGCTTTGCAATTCATGCAGGAAACAGAAGGTTCGGTTGGGAGCGATTTCCTTCTCAAACTCATCTATTTTGCCCAGTGTGGCATGTTGTATACCCAGCAGCTGGCTGTTGTAATCCACCATTACGGTGATGCGAAAGTCCTGGTAGGGCAACGCAGCCAGATCCACCTTCTTGCTATCGTCGGTGTAATGAATAGCCTCTTCAATGACATAGAACTCACGGGCTTCGTCCTGCTCCACGATACCGGCCTGCCTGAGCGCCTTGATAAACTCCAGGCTGGAACCGTCAAGTGCGGGGGGTTCGGGGCCGTCCAGCTCAATAATACAGTTGTCTATTTGCAGGCCGGCAAGCGCAGCCAGGCAATGCTCTACGGTGATGACCTTGGCCTGGCCGGATTGTATAGTGGTACTGCGCTGCAGGTCCACCACATTTTCCAGGCATGCTTTCACCTCGGGATTACCCGGCAGGTCTGTGCGCCGGAAGACGACACCGGCGTTCTCTGCCGCAGGCAGAAAAGTGAGGGTGCAGGAGACCCCGGTATGCAAACCGGGACCCTGAACAGAGACCGGTGCCTTCAGGGTATGTTGTTTCTCGAACATAGTGAGGTTTTGGCCGCGCCAAATTACGAATTATCCACTTGCAAACGGCTAAGCAGCAGTTCTAACTGATTTACACGCTGTAACAGCTCAGGCAGCTGGCGCAGGGCAGCCTCCATTTTTAATTGTTCGCGCAACGGATGTGCCGGGGCGCCCCTGTAAGCCATTCCGGGTTCCGTGATGTGTTTGCTCAGGCCGCTCTTGGCACCCACCTGGGTGCGGTCTGCTATATGTATATGGCCTACCATCCCGGTTTGCCCGCCTATCATGCAATAGCTTCCTATCTTGCTGCTACCGCTAATACCTGCCTGAGCGGCTATGACCGTGTGGCTTCCTATTTCGGTATTGTGCGCCACCTGGATAAGATTATCCAGCTTCACTCCCCTGCGAATGACTGTGCTGCCCAGTGTAGCGCGGTCAATACAGGTGCCTGCGCCTATCTCCACGTCATCTTCCAGCACCACATTGCCCACCTGGGGAATTTTGATACTTTCCCCGCCCGGAGTTTGCAGGAAACCGAAACCGTCTGACCCGATGACCACACCGCTGTGCAGGATGCAGCGTGCACCCACTTCGCAACCGTGGTAAACGGTAACCCCGGCATAGAGGATCGTCTCCGCACCTATGCGGGTGCCGGGCCCCACATAAGAGTTGGGATAAATGCGGGCGCCGTCGCCCACCACAGCATCCTTACCTATATAGGCAAACGCTCCTACATACACATCCTTGCCCAGGCGGGCAGAGGGATGGATGAAACTGGGCTGCTCATGTTCTGGTGAAGCAAGGCTTTCCTGCCATACCTGTTGCAACAGGATATTAAAAGCGAAATAAGGGTTCTGTACCTTGATAAGGGTGGGGTGCGCGGGCTTCTCGGGTTGAAACGTTTGCGGCACCAGCACAGCCGTAGCCTGCGTGGTGTATAAATGATGGAAGTATTTGTCTGAATGCAAAAAGCTGAGGAGGGCAGGCGCGCCTTCTTCTATTCTGCAAAGCCCCTGGATAGCCAGGCCGGCATCACCAACTACCTGGCCGCCCACCAGTTCCGCAATTTGCCCAACAGTAAAATTCATGAGGGGGAAGTTCTGTGCGCTATAGCAATGGAAAGAGTTGCAATATACAGCATATCAGCTTTCTGCAACGTAGGGTATGGGTACCAGGCATGCAGGTATTGTCGTTCTGTTCGTATATTTCGCCCTATGCGTAGCCTTGCCATCTTCCTATGCCTGCTCATCCTCACGGCAGGAGCCCCTGCCGGGGTACAAGCGCAGGAGAACCCTAGCGGCTTACGGCGGGTTCCGGCACTCCAGGTGGGCGTGGGGTTTTCGGGCCTTACGTACCAGGGCGACCTGAACTGGAAACAGGAAACCTATTACCGGATGTACCCGGGCTTCCGGCTTTCCGCACAATTTGACAACCAAAAGCGGGTGAGTCCGCAGCTGGGCATCCTGCTGGGGCGGTTCTCTGCAGAGAACCGGGGCCTGGGTGCTACCGAAGGCGTACAGCCCAACACCTATGTGCGGACCGGCTTCATGGCCGCAGATGTGCGTATCCTCATCCGCATACTCAGATCCAGCAGGCTGCGCCCTCACGTGGGGATAGGACTGGGTTTGCTGGCCTATGATCCCAAGGACACCGGCGGAAATACCCTGGTGACCAACCTGAATACCCGGATGGAAAGCGAAAGCTATGGAAACCTGGCCGTGCAATTCCCCCTTGTAGCGGGTTTTCAATACCGGGTAAATGACATCACCGCCATAGGGGTGGAATTCTGTCATCAGGGTACTTCCACGGATTACCTGGATAATATCGGCGACCTGGGACCGCGCCCGGGCAATGACCGCCTGCAGTCTCTCACGTTCTCGCTGTATATTTCTCCCGGGCAAAAGGTGCGGCAGGGCCGGCGTTAAACCACAGGCAAACTTTAGCTGCGATTTCCCCCTGTCATAGAATGAGGTATTTTGTAGTTTTGCAGAACTTTTTTCGGATACGGGCAGGATATTGGGAACATATGCCGCTTTTATTTTTACGAAAAAGCAAAGTGCTGATATAAAAAACGGACCCTTCGATTTATGGCAGAAAAACGCGACATCCAGATAGGCATGTTTGGCTTCGGGGTGGTGGGACAAGGTTTGTATGACGTGCTCAACAGCAGTAAAGGCATCCAGGCGAACGTAGTGCGCATTTGCGTCAAAGACCGCAGCAAGCCCCGCCGCCTGAGTATGGACCACTTTACGTTTGACAAGAATGATATCCTCAACAACGATAGCATTAACCTGGTCGTGGAGCTCATAGACAATGCAGACGAGGCTTTTGACATTGTCAAAGAAGCTATGCAGCGGGGCAAGCACGTAGTGTCTGCCAACAAAAAGATGGTAGCCGAGCACTTTGACGAGTTGGTAGCCCTGCAGCATACGCACCAGGTAAGTTTTCTGTATGAAGGCGCTGCCTGCGGCAGTATCCCCATCATCCGCACACTGGAGGAATACTACGATAATGAATTGCTCAACAGCATACAAGGTATCTTTAACGGCACTACCAACTATATTCTCTCCAAGATCTTTTCCTCCGGGCAGGACTACCACACGGCGCTCAAACAAGCCCAGGAACTGGGGTTTGCCGAGAGCAATCCTTACTGGGATGTGCATGCCTTTGATGCCAAGTTCAAGCTCTGTATCATAGCCATGCACTCCTTCGGACTGCGGGTGAACGAGGCAGATATTTTTAACTATGGGATCCCCACGATCCTGCCGCACGATGTGCGCCTGGCCAAAGAGAAAGGCTACAAACCCAAACTGCTGGCTACCGGGCTCAAGATCCGCGACAAGCTTTGCCTGTTTGTAATGCCCATGCTGGTGCGTCATGACAACCTGTTGTTCAACGTGGAAGACGAACACAATGCCGTACTGGTGGAAGGGGTATTTTCTGACAAACAATTTTTCCAGGGCAGGGGTGCAGGTAGCTACCCCACGGGCTCGGCCGTGCTCTCGGATATCAGCGCCACTACTTATCACTATAAATACGAGTACAAAAAAGAAGGGCAGAACAGCCAGCTCCAGTTTACCAATGATGTACTGATAGAAATATACCTGCGCTACGGATCAGAAGAAGTGCTGAAGCAGTTCAAATTCGTGGACATCATAGAACGTCACCAGGAACGGCATACGGGGTTCAACTACGTAGTGGGGGTCATTAACCTTAAAGACCTCATGGCCATACCCCGCCTGCGGGAGCTGGATGCTTTCTTTGCACTTACACCGGAGTGCAAGGTAAACCTGGCAAACTAAAGCGCCAGTAATATGTTATGTAAAGTACTGATTATTAATTACTTAACATAATCAGGTTTTACATAATAAAGTGGAAAATTTCCTGCATATTTTTTGACCGGTCAAGGCCGCAGCTGAGCACCGCGCCGTCAGGCGAATCATACACGTGTAATGTGCATCAAGATACCCTGTAAAGGGTTTTCTTCCACACAGTAGGCTGGGTCAGGCACAGGAAGACGTTAAAAACTAGAGGGGAAACAGGGCGCAAAACCAGGGAGAAGGCATCTTTCCCTGCGTTCTATGCGTACATTTTTAGGTAATTTTGAGCATTGGGCAATTTGTGCCCCTTTACCCTACGCAGCATGCGCCTGACCATTACCTGCTTCTTTCTCTTAGCGATGGGCTCCTGTGCACAGGCTCAGGATTTTAACAACTATACTCCGCTGGAGAGCCAGAACCCCATTCCGGATGTGGTGCTGAATCCGGAAATCCCCAGCCTGAGCGACAAGGACACCAATCCTTTTGCAGAGGACACCTCCGCAGAATTCAGTCTGCAGGTCTCACAGGACAACTATGCCCTGCTGGCAGAACTGAAAGCCAGCGGCAAGATCCTCTTTAATGACCCGGTAAGCATTTACATGACCAAGGTAGCGGACAAAGCCCTGGCCAAGCAGCCCGCGTTGCGCAGGCAACTCACATTCTTTGTGATCAAAAGCCCCTCCGTCAACTCGTTCACCAGCCTGAAAGGCGAAGTATACATTACGCTGGGACTGATAGGCCAGCTGGAAACAGAGGCCGAACTGGCCTACATCATTTGCCGCGAAGCCGCTAATTTTGAGCTGAAGCATGCCTGGGAAAACTATGAAGAGGGGCTCCGCCTGGGAGCGAACCAGAACGAATTTGTAAAACCCACCCTGGAAGAACGGTTGTTCTCCCGCTGCATGTACAAGGCGGATCAGGCCGCTTCGGCAGATCTCTACGGGTTTGAAATCTACAAGGAAACGGGCTATCACATGTTTGCCCCCAACTATGTGTTCGACTACCTGCTGTATGCGGCTTATCCTTTCGACGATATGTACTTCACACATACGTTACTGGAAACAGACCACCTGCAATTTCCCAAGGCTTACCTGCTGGATAAAACAAGACCACTGATCCCCGAAGAACTCTTTGACCCTGTGCGGGCAGTGCACCCCAGCATCCAGCAGCGGCGGAATGATGTAAACCAGGAAGCTGGTCCTATCTTCGACCAGGGAAAGATCTGGTTCAAACTCTCAGAGAACGAATTTGAAATTGCCCGCAAACTGGCCCGCTATGAAATGTGCCGGCAGTATCTCCTGCAACGCCGGTATGTGGAAGCCCTATATACCGCATACATGCTCCAGTTCTATGACCCCCATAACCTTTACCTGAAAAAAGTACAGGTCAAAAGCCTGTATGGCCTGGCGCTGTATGCCAACCGCAACAAAAAATACATGGTAGTGCCCGACTGGCAGCAAACAGACGGCTACTGGCAGCAACTGCACCATCTGCTTACCAAGCTAACACCCGGAGAGCTCAACGGCCTGGCGCTGGTCACTGCCTGGAACGCCCGCAAGAGCTTCCCCAATGACAGCGAGCTGGAAGCCATCACCCGGGAGCTGTTTCGCGAGCTCACCGGTAATCACTTCCTGAGCCTGAGCGAATTGTACGACGAACCTGCCATTGCAGAATCCGGCAACACGGGAGCTACCTCCAGCGGAACGCCTGTGGGGGGCACCAATCTGCGCAGCAACAAGACCGGAAAAGACAGCTTTATCCGCTATGCCTTTGTAGACATCAAGAAAGAACCACAGTTTGTGGAGATGTTTGAGTATTACCGCAAATCCAGCAGCTGGGTAGAGGTGCGGCTCAATGAAGAATCGGGCTACACGGAACCGGGCAGCAAAAAACCCAAAACACCTGCTCAATCAGCCCCCGCCAACCTGCTGAATATAGAAAAGATCGTGCTCAATCAACCGGATTACCAGGTGATGGACCGTACGAACCCTAATGCAGACATCCGGCTGAGCACAGACCTGCAGGGCCAGGCCACCCTGGGCCGCATCTTCGAAAACGTGGCCGCTAAAGCAGGAATAGAAGCCGTTGTACTCACCCCAGAACTGTTCAGCAAAGAAATGGTGGCACAGTATAACGACCTCAGTTTCCTGAACGAATGGATAGACGAACGCGGCCTGCACAAGGATGTGGAGCTGCTGAGTGTGGATCAAAGCCACGCCGAACTGTTGCAACGTAAATATGCCACCCGGTACTTCGGGCACGTGAATGTAGTGCGCACGATTGCCAAAAGGCAAAATAAAGGTGCGGTACTGGCAGCTACTGTCATTGCGCTGCCGGCGCTACCCTTTGGTGTATATTACGCCAGCTCTGCAGACTACACCACTTCTTTTAACACCCGGTTATACGACATAGAAACCGGCCGCCTGGTATATGACAACTATAACCTGCGGAAGATGAAGGACAACGAGAACAACCTGGAGAAGGCCGTTATCCGTGAACTGGAAAGCATCCGCAAGCTGGAGCAAAAACCCTAGCGGCGGTAATCGTAGCCCTCTATAGTAAAGCCGGGAGGAATGGTAAACTCCTCGCGGGGCAGCTTACGCGGTACTATTTTCACAGCCGTTACAGTGGCTGTATAGCCTGGTGTTTTGATCACTGTTTTGAGCGGAATACATCCTTTGAGACCCGGTATGAGATAAGAGATCTTGGCCTGGTATTTCTTCCGGTAAAGGGCAGTATTCATCCGGTACTTAGGGCTGACGTAATAAAAGGTTGTCTGATCTCCTTTCACCGTTTTATATCCATAGCACACTACCCCTGCCACCAGTATACTGTCTCCCAAAGGCTCCACCACGGGGGGACGCTCAGGCTTGTAATTAACACCTCTTTCTTTTCTGAAAGCTCTGCGGTTCTCCAGGTCCAGGGAATACACTTGGTTACTATCCCCGATAAATAAGCGGGTGGTAAACACTGCATTACGCTCCTTGTCCTGCAAGGCAGCCATAGAGGGCGTTTGCTGGATAATATAATTATCATCCTTAAGGTGCCAGGTCATCTGCACAATGTCGTTCAGTTCCTTGAGCTGGGCAGCCTCCGGGCCCGTTAATTGTACGTTGAAACTGATGGACCCCTCAAAGAAGGTTTCTGCACGAACGGTACTTCCGTCCCCGCCTACCGGGACCTGCGCAAATACAGGGACACTAACAGCCAGAAAACTCAGCAACAGAAATAACAGGCGATTCATAAAAAAGGAAAAGGGTTAGTAGAAACAAAACTAGGGTATAGAGAAATACTACACACCAAAGCGCCGGAGGTTCAGGGCAGTATACGGCAAACTGCTAGTGCAGCCATATCCGGCCGGGCGCCGCAAAGCCGCCGGTACCAGTACACAAATGCAGCCTGATCTACTTAAGCGAATGTAATCCAAAGGTGTTGCCTTCAGTATCCATACAAATAGAGCAAAACCCAAACTCGCCGATGGAGAACTTCGGTTTATGCACCTGTCCGCCTGCGCTGACTACCCTGCTTTCTTCTGCCTGGCAGTCTTCTGTGTCAAAATATACCATGGTGCTGATAGTAGCAGCGCCCGATTGCTTAACGCCGTCCATTTTCACCAGGGCGCCGCAGGCATTGGGCCCGTCAGGAGCTCCGGGGAAAAAGGCCATGCTGATACCATTACTTCCTTCAGGATCCGGGACATCCGTAAACTCAACACCCAGGACCGTACCATAGAATTTTTTGGCCCGGTCCATATCCAGCACATAGATCTCAAACCAGGAGACCACATTCTTCTCAAGTTGCATAGTAGTAGATCAATAAATAAAACAGAAGCACAAGATAAAGTAACAAACGAAGAAACGCCACCTAATAGACCACATTCTTCAGTTGGCTGCTCACCTGCTGCAGCAGGACATCCAGTTTCATACTGCGCTGCAGCAGTACCAGGGTTTCAGGGGCATGGCCATCAGGGTCCCCTTCCTGTTGTGCACGCAGGCTGGCGAGCAATTCCTGCTGCATCCGGAGATAACGGGCACGCTTGTAATACAGGATCACCTGGTCTACAACGGCACTCAGGTTGGCATCCTTCAGAGGTGTATTGACATCTATCCGTTGCCAGTGTTCGCTGAGGTGGTGAGATTCTCCCAACAGGGTGTTGACCGCATAGGCCACCGGCTGGGGTAATTCGTCCTGCATCAATGCCAGGGTAGCTTCCTGGCGCTGGGGATAGTAAATAAAAAAATACTGGCGTATCTGCTCATAAATCTCGGAACCGAAGGTGATCTCAGAAACATATTCCGTCATCAGTTCAAATACCGAGAGGGTTCTCCCTTCATACTCCACCATTTCCTGAGGATAGTTGATGAGCAAACGCAGGATCTCCCGCTCATGCACCTCCAGGGGGTTAACAGTCACCTGCGAATCCTCCGGAGCAATTGCGGGCTGCACCGTTTCTACCTGGTTACGATGCTCACGCGCCTGCCGTTTTTGCAAACGGGTTGCCTGTTCGTGTGTTTTTTGCTGGACGGCATTGCGCAGAAGGTCCTGTTCCAGGCGCAGCAAACCCGCCAGCTCCTGCAGGTATAAATCCTGCGCAATGGCATCCGGAATAAGCGCCACCAGCTCGGCCAGCTCCTCGGCAGCACGGGCGCGCACGGGCGTATCAGAGCCTGCCGGGACCAACAACTGCACCAGGAAAGACAAAAATCCCTGCGTATGCTCCACAGCATAGGTCTCAAAAGCCGCCGGGCCGTATTGCTTCAGGTAACTGTCCGGATCATGTCCTTCCGGCAAATGCAGAACACGCGGAGTAAGCCCCTGCGCCAGGATCAGGGGAATGGCCCGGCGGGTAGCCTGTATACCGGGGGAATCCCCATCATACAGAATGACGATCTCCCGGGTGTACCGGCCCAGGATGCGCACCTGATCTTCTACCAGGCTGGTACCACAACTGGCTACTGCCGTCTGGATACCGGCCTGATGCAATGCCAGCACATCGGTATAGCCTTCCACGAGAATGGCACGGCCCTGGTCCCGGATTTTCTGGCGGGCAAAATAGAGCCCGTAGAGCATCTGGCTCTTGTTATACACCGGGCTGTCCGGACTGTTAAGGTATTTGGCAGCCTTGGGATCCGTGCCCAATATGCGCGCACCAAACCCGGCTACCTTCCCCGTAATGTCCAGTATAGGAAACATCACCCGGCCATGAAAACGGTCCAGGAGGTTACCCGTCTTTTCACTGCGCAATGAAAGCCCGGTATCCAGCAGAAACTTCTCCTGGTACTGTTGCTGCAAGGCATGCTGGGTAAAAGCATCCCAGCTCTCGGGACTATACCCAAGCTGCCAGCGGGTGAGCGTCTCTTCTGTAAATCCTCTTTCGCGGAAATAGGTCTGCGCATGCGACTTGCCCTCCGCAGATTCCATCAACTGCGTATGAAACCACCGGGCGGCGTAGTTATTCAAAGCGGAAAGGCTCTCCCTGGCATCGCTGCGCTCCGCAGTATCTCCTTCTTCCAGGGGAACTTCTATATTATACTTGCGGGCCAGGTGCAGCAGGGCTTCCGTATAGGTATACCCTTCCAGCTCCATGAGGAAACCCACCGCAGTACCGCCTTTCCCAGAAGAAAAATCCTTGTAAATACCCTTTTCCCTGTGCACGGAAAAACTGGGCGTACGCTCATTGCGAAAAGGGGAAAGCCCCCAGTAGTTAGCGCCCTTCTTCTTGAGCTGCACGTAATCACCCACCACGTCCACAATGTCTGTAGCCTGGTAGATAAGATCTTTTACGTGTTCGGGTATGCGCACAAGAGTGGGGATAACGTGTGGAGAACAGGGGATATTAAAACACAACCCATACCCTGTAAAGACAAAACACTTGTCAAGAAGATTACTTCCACGCCTTATCCCCAGGGCAGATTGTGCATAGCCACAGCACTCCGGCTACAAAAGTATGCACAGAAACCATGTGAATTTACTCAGAATTGGAAGTAGAAGTCCGGCTAAAAACGGCGTTTTCTCCCTAAATTTGAAGACTTTTGGATAGTCAGGCACTCTTGAAAATTTGTGGATAACGGGAAACGCAAGCCCGCGAGACAAATGTTATGCCCATATCAACAGCTCTTACTACCACAAGCCCTTTTAAAAAGAGAGAGAGAATATGAAGATAAGCAGTGTGGAAGATATTGTGGCAGAAACCCGGCGCAAGGGTTTTGTGCAGGAGGAGGTGGATCCCACGCTGGATCTGTTTGCCGAGATAGCCGAGTTGAAACGAAGCAAGCGGGCGGTTATCCTGGCCCATTACTACCAGGATGCAGACATCCAGGATATTGCCGATTATATAGGAGACAGCCTGGGCCTCAGCCAGCGGGCAGCCGAGACGGATGCCGATATCATTCTCTTTGCCGGCGTGCACTTTATGGCGGAGACCGCCAAGATCCTGAATCCTCATAAGAAGGTGCTGGTACCTGATATGAATGCAGGCTGCAGCCTGGAAGAAAGTTGCCCGGCAGACAAGTTTGCGCTTTTCAAGCAAAAGTACCCGCAGCACAAAGTAGTTTCGTATATCAACTGTTCGGCAGAGCTCAAGGCTATGAGCGATGTGATCGTCACCAGCTCCAATGCCGTGAGCATAGTTAACAGCTTCCCCAAGTCTCAGCCTCTTATTTTTGCCCCGGATAAGAACCTGGGCGCTTATGTCAGCAAGGTGACCCAGCGTCCTTTATTGCTTTGGGACGGCGCTTGTATGGTGCACGAGATTTTTAACCACCGTCGCATTGCAGAGCTCAAGGCACAGCACCCCGAAGCGGAACTGATCGCGCATCCCGAATGTGAAGAAACCGTGCTGGCGCTTGCTGATTATATTGGGAGCACCACAGGCTTGTTGCGATACGCTTCCCAGCCTGGGAGGCAGTCTTTTATTGTGGCTACAGAACCAGGTATCCTGCATCAGATGCGGCTGAAGAACCCGGGTAAGACATTTATTCCGGCCCCCAGTGATCATGCCTGTGCTTGTAACAACTGCCCGCATATGAAATTGAATACGCTGGAGAAGATTTACCTGTCGCTCAAGTATGAGGCACCCGAACTGGAGATGTCCCAGGAACTGATTTCCAGGGCTTATCTTCCCATACGCCGGATGCTGGATCTAAGTGCAGAACTAGGACTGTAGAGATATGCTGGACGATCTTTCCGTACAAGGACCATTCCTGGATGAGCTGGGCGAGCATGCTCTTATAGATGCGATTGCTACAGGTGTCGTGCAGCAGCACTCTTTTGTTCATAAAGGGATTGGAGACGACTGTGCCGTGATGGAGGGTAGAAACGGTACTTTGCAACTGATTTCTACCGATACCCTGGTGGAATCCGTGCATTTTGACAGGGTGTATGTGCCCGCCGAACACCTGGGGTATAAAGCAGCTATGGTGAATATCAGTGATGTGCATGCCATGAACGGTAAAGCGCATTCCGTTCTGCTTTCGCTTTCGCTCCCCGGACGGGTGCGCAGTGCTTTCCTGGAGGACTTCATGAGCGGTTTTCACCAGGCTTGCCGGGAACATGATATTCAGCTGATAGGGGGGGATACCACTGGGAGTAAACACGCCATTGTAATAGGGGTTACTGTCCTTGGGGAAGTGGACCCCGGGAAGATCACCTACCGCTCGGGAGCAGCGCCCGGCCAATTTGTTTGTGTGACCGGAGACCTGGGTGCGGCTTACATGGGCCTGCTGTTGCTGGAGCGTGAGAAGCAGGTGTTTTTGCAGAACACCGGGGTGCAGCCCGATTTCTCCGGTTTCCAGTATGTGCTGGGCAGACAATTGAAACCACATTCTACCCGCAGTGTTGTGGATGCTTTGGCGCAGGCAGGCATAGTGCCCGGTAGCATGATAGATATCAGTGACGGGCTGGCCAGTGAGCTCTTACATATAGCTAAGGCCAGTAATTGTCATATCCGCATTTTTGAGGATAAGCTTCCTGTGGATTTTGAGACTGCCCGGGCTGCAGAGCTTTTTTCCATAGAACCCACGTATGCAGCTTTGCATGGGGGCGAGGATTATGAGCTCCTCTTTACAGTCTCTCCCGAAGATGTTTCCAAGGTTAAGCAGTTGCCTGGCGTTACGGTCATAGGCCATGTACAGGAAGGTACCGGACTAGTGGATATGGTGAAAGCGGAAGGGAATGTGGTGGAGCGGGTAGAGCGTTTGGGCTTCCAGCATTTTCAGGATAAATCGTAACTTGTCTTTCTATGCGCATTGTTACTTTTAATGTCAATGGTTTGCGTTCTGCGCTCAATAAGGGTTTGCGGGAGTGGATATTGGCTCATGATGCAGATGTCTACCTGTTACAGGAGATCAAGATAGATGCCGAGACGGTTAACGGTTTCTCCCATCTTTTCGACGGCTATCACTGGTATTCTTTTTCTGCGGAAAAGAAGGGTTATTCCGGGGTAGCTACGTTGTGCAAGCAAGCTCCGCTGGAGGTTATCAAAGGTTCCGGTCATGCCGGATATGACAGCGAGGGCCGTTTTGTGATTACCCGCTATCCGCAACTGACGATAGTCAATGTCTATATTCCAAGCGGTACATCCGGGGAACACCGGCAGGCTGTCAAGGATGAGTTTATGCCCTGGTTTACCCGGTGGGTGGCGGATCTGCGCGGCACGAATCCGAACCTGGTGGTGGCCGGTGATTACAATGTGGCTAATACGGCCCTGGATATCCACGACCCGGTGCGGAACAAGACCAGTAGCGGTTTTTTGCCTCATGAACGGGAATGGCTTACGGATTTCTTTGAGAAGGATATGCACGATGCTTTTCGCCGGTTATATCCCGACAGCAGGGAGTACAGCTGGTGGAGCTTTCGTTCCAATGCGCGGGCCAATAATAAAGGCTGGCGGATAGACTACCAGGCAGTGAGTACAGCGTTATTACCTAAGCTACGCGAATGCCGTATCCTGGGAGACGTAGCGATGAGTGACCATTGCCCGGTCGAAATTATTCTTGACCTCTAGTTCTATGTCTGCTGCCCCTGTTTCTATAGTTGCCAAACTTGCCGGTTTTAAGCGTAAGTATTACTGGAACAAGTTTCTCCAGGGTACGCTGTTGTGGGGTGTGGTCATGTTCTCTGCTTTTCTGCTGTTCATTGTGGCGGAAGGGTTCTTCTATTTATCTCCTGCTTTCAAGACCACGCTTTTCCTGTTATGGCTGGCTACGGGTCTGGTCTTGCTGAGCTGGCGGGTGATCTGGCCTTTTTATCAATATACCCGGGTAGATGCTTTTCTTTCTAACCAGGAGGCTGCCCAGATCATAGGCCGGCATTTTCCCGAGATAGCGGATAAGCTCCTGAATCTGCTGGAGCTGCAGGTTGTTTCCGTACAGACTCCCTCTGAGGAACTGGCAATGGCTGCTATTGCCCAGAAAGAGGCTACTATTCGCCCTATCCCTTTTCAGCTGGCAATCGATGTGCAGTCCGTTCGCAGGCTGGGTAAATATTTGGTCTTGCCGGTGACGATATTGGTCTTGCTTTTCCTGGTAGCGCCCGGGTTTATGAGGAGTGGTTCAGAGCGTTTTCTGGCTTTCAATACCCGGTTCGTACCGCCTCCGCCTTATACGGTTTCCATTAAGGGTCATAAACCGGAGCTGATTTCCGGTGAAGGCTTTGAGATAACTGTTCACTTGAAGGGGTCCGATATTCCCAATGAGCTGTACATCTATATCAAACGCCAGGAGGCTGCCCAGTATGTAGCTTTTCCCCTGGTGAAGAAAAATGCTGTGACTTTCCACTACCAGTTCCGGGAAGTTACTCAGTCGTTTACTTATTATGTGGGCAATGAATTGCATGGCTCGGAGATGTATGCCACTACGGTCAGTTATCGTCCCAGTTTGCAGCAATTTTATGCCGAGGTCCAGCCTCCTTATTACACCGGCTTGCCTGCCGAGGTAATGCCTTTGGGTGTGGGAGATTTCCGGGTATTGGCCGGTAGCCAGGTCACTTGGCATGTGCAGTTTGCAGGTGCGCCCGAAACCGTGTGGCTTCGCGCCGGTAAAGACAAGTTCCCCTTTTCTTCGGCAGTCAAAGGTTATCGCATGACCCGCACCGTGGTGGCACCGCTGACCTATGGATTCCTGGCACAGAATGCAAAAGGTATTTTGAATGAAGATACGGTTCTTTACCAGGTGGATGTAGTAGGTGATAAGTCACCTTCTATCGTTCTGAGAGAGCCTTTCCCGGAGATGCAGGTTTCCGGTGCCGGGGTGTTTGTGGTGCACGCAGATGTGGCTGACGACTTTGGCTTTACCCGGGTGGTTCTTCACTACCGTGCTTATCCGGCCAAGTCGCAGCCGGGTAACTTGCCTTACCAGCAGTTGTCCTTGCCGCTAGATAAGCAATTAGCTGTTCAGAGCTTATTGCAAGAAGTTGATTTACAGGTACTTAAAGTAGAAGAAGGTAACTTTATTGATCTATATGTGGAGGTTTGGGACAATGACCTGGTGAGTGGACCCAAGTCTGCAACCAGCGCCGTGGTCAAGATCAAATACAGCTCCCTGGAGGATTTATATGACCGTAAGGATGAATTGGCTGAGGAATCCAGGACCTCCCTGGAAAATACTCTTAAGGAAAGCGAGCGTTTGATGAAGGAGCTGGATGAGCTGAAACGTAAGCTGGTAGACAAGAACCAGCTGGGTTTTGAGGACAAACAACAACTGAAGAACATGGCCCAGGAGCATAATAAGCTCCTCAACCAGTTGGATCAGATTAAGGATTTACTCAATCAGGAAAAGAACCTTTCCAGGGAAAACAGCCTGCTTACCGAAGAAACTCTGGAGAAGAAGCAACAGCTGGAGGATTTACTGAAACAAATGAATGACCCGGAGACCCGCAGGTTGCTGGAGGAGCTGGAGAAAAAGGCGGATGAGCTCAGTAAGCTGGAAATGAAGCTTAAGATGGAGCAACTCGAACAGAAGTCTGATAACCTTAAGGAAGACTTGCAGCGCACGCTGGACCTGCTCAGGCAAATGGAGAAAGAGGAGAAGGTACAGGAGATGGTCAATAAGTTGCAACAGCTCCAGGAACAGCAGAAGAACCTGCGGGACGATACCCAGGAGCTGAACAAGGACAATAAGGAAGAGTTGTCTGAAAAACAGGCCGAACTCCAGCAGCAGCTGGATAAGCTGGACAAGGACCTGGAGAAACTGCAGGAGCTCTCCGATACTCCCCAGGAGAAGCAGGCTATCGAAGAGATGCAGCAGGATAAGCAGCAGGCCGGCGAGCAGATGAAACAGGCGCAGCAGCAAATGCAGCAGAACAAGAAGACACAAAGCCAGCAGAACCAGAAGCAGGCCGAACAGAAGATGCAGGAAATGTCTGACAAGCTGAGCGAGATGCAGATGGATGCAGAGATGCAACAGCAGCAGGAAGATTACAAACTGCTCCGGTATTTGCTTGAGAATCTCCTGAAGCTTTCTTTTGACCAGGAAGACCTCCGCGATAAAGTGAAGTCTATCCAGCCCAATGACCCCCAGGCTGTCAGGTTCCTGCGCGATCAGCAGAAGGTCTCGGATGATATGGTTATCATTTCAGACAGCCTTAAAGCGCTGGCCAGGCGCAACTTTGCCATCAACAAGTTTGTGACGGATGAACTGAATGAGATAGAGACCCGGTTGAAACGCACGAATACTTATATGGCCGAGCGCCGTTTTCCCAATGCCGGTGTGGAGCAGCACAATACCATGTCCAGTCTGAACAAACTGGCCAATATGCTGGTAGAGTCTCTTAACCAGATGCAACAGAACATGCAACAAATGAAGGGTAAGGGCAAAGCCTGTATGAATCCTAAATCTCCCGGCCAGGGCGGTATGAAGAAGATCAGCCAGGAGCAGCAGCAGCTCAATGAGATGATGAAGCAGCTGATGGATAAACCTGGCGAAGGCCGCCAGGGTAAGTTGCAACAAATGGCAGATCAGCAGGAAGAACTGCGCAAACGCCTCAAGGAAGCCTTTGACAAAATGAAGAAAGAAGGTGAAGGCGGTATGGGAGATATGGAGAAAGTGCAGCAGGACATGAAACAAACAGAGGATGAACTGAGAAGAATGGAACTTAATGCTGAAACCCTGCTGCGTCAGCAGCGTATACTATCTAGGTTATTAGATTTTGACAAGTCTCTCAGAGAGCGGGAAATGGAGGAAAAACGCAAGGGAACCACGGCATCGGACGTGGAGAAGAAATCCCCCGCAGCTCTTAACGAACAGGAAATTAAGGACAGACTCAGAAAAGAATTGTATAATAGCAAGAGTTTTCAATATTCGCGGTTGTATAAGAGTCTTATTGAAGACTATTTTAACATAATGGAAAGATGACGCGTACCCATATGCCCACACCCAGTACCCATACGCAAAAACACCTGGTGATCCAGACTAAGATAGAGCAGCTCTCGCTGGTAGAGGACTTTATCGATGAGATACACCAGGAGCACCATTTTCGGGAAGATGTGTATGGGAATATTCTCATTTCTGTGACAGAAGCCGTTAACAATGCCATTTTGCATGGGAACCAGAATGACGGTAGCAAGAAGATAGAAGTTTCCTGCTCTTTCATCACAGATTACCTGGTTAGTTTTGTGGTAACGGACGAAGGCGAAGGGTTTGATTTCAAGTGCATTAAAGACCCTACTTCTCCAGAGAACCTGCTGGATGAGCATGGACGCGGTGTATTTGTCATGCTGCACCTGGCAGATGAGGTCATCTATAAGGAACGCGGCAACGTGGTGGAACTCAGATTCTCCGTATGATCTCCTTTGACAGCGATTGTGGCTTTGAGCTGAGCCAGGCGGATGAAGTTGCTGAGTGGATGCAGAGTATCGCCGGACATTATGACAAAGAGATTCGTTTTATAGACGTAGTTTTCAGGGCAGATGCCTCCATTCATCAAATGAATATGGAACATTTGCAGCATGATTATCCTACGGATATACTCACGTTTGATTATACCGAGGAGGGGCCTATTGAAGCAGAACTTCATATAGGCATAG
>JAHBTG010000037.1 GCA_019638695.1 Bacteroidota bacterium
CGCTGGAACGTATCTATCATTACTACCGCAAGGAGAACGACCCGGAGCTTAATTACCTGCTGGCCAAATACTATGGGCTCAATGGTCAGTATGATGCCGCCATGCCCCACCTCAAGTTCCTGATGGGTATGGACGACACGGACTCCCTGTCTTTTATCTATAAGCCCAAAGCACTGCCGCTGTACGCACGCGCCCTGCACCATGCCGGGGAATACGCACTGGCCGAAAAATACCTCACCAAGGTGCTGCAATCTACCTCTGAGACGGATCCGGAGTACAAAGCCCTGGACCTGGCCATCCTGCAATGTCTCAACGGCCCCATCGTCTCTCAGCAACCGGACACCAATGCGCTGGTGGAGCCCATCTCCGGATTCATCAACAGTTCCTATGATGATTACCGCCCGGTGTATGACCCGGCGAGCCAGACATTATATTTCACCAGCGCCCGCGGGGTACTCAAGGACAAACATATCATCCGGCCGGACCTGTTTGCCGTGCAAGTGGGCCATGACTATGTCACTGCACCCAAACGCGTACGCAAGCTCCCCAATGCCCAATACAAGCAGACACTGCAAGCGGGCATGTTGCCAGGCAGTATAGTATACAGTGTAGACGACCAGCCGTCATTACACACCATTACCTCCCACGTGGCAAGCGACTATGCCAACCAGTGGCTGCGGATGCTGGACCAGCAGGGCAGCAAACCGGTGCCCATGCCCGGAGTGATCATGGGCAAATACAAGGATAAGGACACCCACCTGTCCGCAGACGGACGTTACCTGTTCTTCTGCAGCCTGCGGGGCCCCAAACAGGGAGGATATGACATCTGGATGAGTGAAAAAACGGAAAAAGGCGCCTGGGCCACCCCGGTCAACCTGGGGGCAAATATCAACTCTGCGCAGGACGAAGCAGCTCCGTTCTTTGATGTACCCACCCAAACCCTGTATTACTCCAGCCAGGGACTGGATGCCATGGGAGGGTATGATGTCTTTAGCGTGCAGTACAAAGGCAACCACCAGTGGGGCGAGCCCCGGAACATGGGCCTGCCCATCAACTCTCCCGGCCATGATCTCTACTATTTCCCCATAGGCACAGACAGCGCCTTCGTGGCATCTTCCCGCGCAGGCACCGCAGGGGGGTTGGATATCTTCTTTGTGCGGACCAACATCACTGATATTGAGCGTATGGCGGCAGAGCTGGATGGCCGCTATGAAGAGGTGGAAGCAATGGGCCTGATGAATACGGACAGCCTCATGATGGCCCTGAACACAGAAGGCGATGCACTCCTGAAAGAAGACCTGGAGGACGACCCCAGCCACCTGATAGACAGTTCGGAGGTATCTTCTCCCGAAGGCGATGACGAAGACGTGATCTCCGCCACTAAGGAACTGGGACTGGATGACGAAGAAGACACGGAAGACGAACTGAATATCGACAAGGAGCTGGAAACTACTATGTCAGCCACACTGGCCACCTTCCCGGAATTCTTCATTGAGCGCGCCATGGAAAAAGCCAAGACCTACCCGGAAGTAGTGAGGCTGCGCAAAGGAGACCGGTTGGTACTGGATCACCTGGAATTCATACCCGGCACCACACGATTTACCAAGGAAGCCGCCCAGGACCTGGACAAGCTCTTCTGGCTGCTCATCTCCAACCCCGGCATGCAGGTGCTGATTACCGGCCATACGGATAACCAGGGAGAGGCTGCTTATCTGCGCAAGCTCAGTGAAGAACGGGCCATGAAGGTGGTCCTCTTTCTCGTGCTGAACAAGGGCATTGAAGAATCCCGCCTCAAATATGCCGGTAAAGGCAGCGAAGTGCCGGTAGACAGCAACGACACGCCCGAGGGACGCACCCGTAACAACCGCATAGAGGTAGACATCATCCTCAAATAAAGCATCCCGGGGTTCTCTTTCCGGGTATTTTGGTTTGTTCCGGGTGTGTAGTACCTTCGTATTCTACACCTAACTGTTACGGCGGCATGCGCATAGGACAATCTCTTCTGGTAGCAGTCTTCTGCTCCTGTCTGTGCTCCCCTCTCTGGGCCCAGAAATTCGTCAGCAAGATTGAGAAAGCAGAGCTGAAAAAGGCGGAAGAGTTTCTCAAGTATGAGGAATACAACAATGCCATTACCCACCTGATGAATGCCTATGTGGAGAATCCGGCGCGGGTGCAAACCCGCTTCCTGCTGGGCATGGCCTATTTTGAAGCGGGGCAGAAGAACAAGGCGCTGGAGCATTTTGACTTTGTGGTCAAACAGGAACCGCTGCACGACGCGCGGCTCAACAGCTATTATGCCCGCACCCTGCATTTCAACCTCAAGTTCCAGGAAGCCAAGACCTACTACCTGAAGGAGATTGCCAAGTACATGATCACAGACCCGGAGTATGCCGACCTGGAGAACCGCATTCGACAATGCGACAATGCCGGCAAACTGGTGGCCAATCCGGTGGAGGTGCGCATTGAGAATGTGGGAGGCAGCATCAACACCCCTTATAGCGATTTTGCGCCCGTGATTACCACGGATGAATCCATCCTGATCTTTACCAGCCGCCGCCCGGGCAACAAGGGCACGATTGCCTATGACAACAAGCCCTACGAAGACATCTATATTTCCGAATTCAGGGACGGCAACTGGACACCCGGCATAAACATAGGAGACCCCATCAATACCGGCACCCATGATGCCAGCATAGCCCTGGCGCCGGATGGCCGCACCATGTTCATCTACCGCGATTCCAACAAAGGAGGCATTTACATGACCCGCAAGAAAGCGGGGGTATGGTCCATACCCCAGGCCATTGAAAAGCCCATCCGCTCCAAATACACCGAACGCTCCATCTGCATGAGTGCAGATGAGCGGATAGTGATCTTCGAAAGCGACCGTCCCGGCGGATATGGCGGCAGGGATCTCTATTATTGCGAGAAGCAGGCCGACGGCAGCTGGGGAGAAGCCGTTAACCTGGGTCCCAAGATCAATACGGCTTTTGACGAAGACGGCCCTTTCCTGCACCCCGACGGGCAGACGCTCTATTTCTCCAGCAAAGGCCACAACTCTATGGGGGGCTATGACATCTTCAAGACCACCTGGCGGGCAGACAAGTCCTTCACCAGCCCGGCCAACCTGGGATATCCCATCAATACCCCCGATGACGACATTTACATAGTCGTTTCGGCCAGCGGCCGCACAGCCTACTATTCCAGCGCCCGCGAAGGCGGATTTGGCGATGACGACATCTACAAGATCAGCTGGCTGGAGCCCAAGAAACAGGATACGCTCATAGCTATCGTACCGGATGATGACTACACCCCCATCATCCCCCAAGTGAACCTCACCCTGCTCAAAGGTACGGTAACAGATGCCGAAACCGGGAAAACCCTCTCTGCCAAACTGGTATTGGTAGACAATGAGAAAAATGACACGCTGAGTATCTTTGAGACCGACGAAGAAACCGGCCGCTATCTCATCACACTGCCGGCCGGCAAGAACTATGGGATCACCGCCATTTCTGAAGGGTACCTGTTCACCTCAGAGAACGTCACCATCCCCAAGATGGATGGCTACCATGAAGTGACCAAAGACTTGCAGCTGCACCGGCTGAAAGTGGGGCAGAAGATCGTGCTACGCAACATCTTCTATGATTTTGACAAAGCCACCCTGCGCCCGGAATCCGTAGCGGAACTGCAGCGCCTGCTCAAGATACTGGGCGAAAATCCCCGCATGCGCATACGGCTGCTCAGCCATACCGACAGCAAAGGTTCGGATGACTATAACCAGAAGTTGTCCGAGGCCCGTGCCAAAAGCGTAGTCAGCTGGCTGATAGAACAGGGTGTGCCCATGGCCCGCCTGGAGTTCAAAGGCATAGGAGAAAGCAGCCCCATAGACACTAACGACACGGAAGAGGGGCGTCAGAACAACCGCCGCACCGAGTTTGAGATCATTTCGAACGACTAGCCTTGTCCAGGTTATCCAGCAGCTTATCCAGTTTTACGCGGGACAGGGCGCTGCCCTTCACCTGCTTGCGGTAGGCGCTGGAGGTAAGCGCACGCCAGGCGGGGCCGTCCGTTTCCCGCAGGAAATCCGTGAGCTTAAAGGCCGGCTCTTCATGCGGCCTGGCAAAACGGTTCCAGGGACATACTTCCTGGCAGATGTCACAACCAAACGCCCAGCCCTCCAGTTGGGGGGCCAGCTCCGGGGGTATCGTTTCCTTCAGCTCTATGGTCAGGTATGAGATGCATTTGCGGGCGTCCAGTTCATAGGGCGTAAGCGCCTGGGTGGGGCAGGCGTCTATACACCGGGTGCAGGTACCGCAGTGGTCCGCAGGCGCGCCTTCATGGTAATGGAGTGGTACATCCAGTATAATCTCCCCCAGGAAGAAGAAAGAGCCCATCTTGCGGTTCAATACCAGCGTATGTTTGCCCATCCAGCCCAGTCCGGCACGGGTGGCCCAGGCGCGCTCCAGCACGGGGGCAGAGTCTACAAAAATGCGCGCCTGCGGCATAGCACCCAGTTCGCTGCCTATAAAGTCCAGCAACGCCTGCAACTGCTCTTTTATCACATGATGATAGTCTTTGCCCAGCGCATACCGCGAGATCTTAGCCGGTACCTGGCAGGGCTCCGGCGCATAATAATTCTTGACCACCGAGATGACGCTGCGCGCACCCGGCACCAGCAAACGGGGGTCTATGCGTTTGTCAAAGTAATTCTCCAGGTAAGCCATCTTCCCATGCTTGCCGGCTGCCAGCCATTGCTCCATACGGTGCGCTTCCGGGCTCAGGGTCTCTGCCCGGCTGATGCCGCATGCTGCAAACCCCAGGCGCATGGCCTCCAGTTGAATGCGGCGGGAAAGCACTACCGCATCCATCAATAGCGCAAACCGGTATTGGGGTTGTATTTCATCCGCTGCTTGTTCTTCTTCTTAGGTTTGCGAGGCTTGGCCTTCCTTTTCTTGCCCTCCAACGGCATAAAGGGCACCCCGTGCGGACAGTTCTCCAGGTTATACTGCAAAGAGCGCGTATAAAAGAAAGGCCCCAGGAAAAAGGACATCAGGGCATTACTGCCCTTGGCCCGTTTAAAAGCGGCTATCATCCGCTCATACTGCACTTCCTCATAGGTTTTTTTCACAGGCTCCGGCGGGGGCAGCTGGGCCAGGCTGTCTTGCAGGGCTTTTGCACGTGCCAGGCTATCTGCCAGTACATTTTTCAGGCTATCCTGGCGCAGCACCCGCTTCTCCCGTTCGCTTGATTTCTGGTCTCGTTTGGCTTTCTGGGCCGCGGACTTCTCTGCCTTCTTCTTGGCCTGCTCCTCCTGTTTTTTCTGCAGGGCCTCTTGTTTAGCCTTAGCTTCAGCCTCCGGATCTACATAGGTACGCGCCTCGGCAGACTCCACATCTTTCTTACCCTTCTTCCCTTTCTTACCCTTGTCTGCAGGATCTGTCTTGGCGGGGGTGGTATTTTTAGCAGGAGGTTGCCCTTTTTTATCAGCCGCTGCCTTGTCCTTCTCTTTTTCCTTACCGGGTTCTTTCCCGTTGGACTTCTTATCCTTATCCTTCCGCGGCTTATCCGGTTTTACGGTTTTGGCCGAGTCCGTTCCGGTACTGTCCTTCTTATCAAAAAGCCCTCCCCAGCGGGGTTTAGCTGCAGCCTCTTTCTGCTGCTGCTCAGACTCTTCCCGCATAGTGGTCCCGCCGATGGTATCTATCATGCCCAGCAGGTAAAGCGCCCGGCTCTGAATACTATCCGGGTCTTTAACTACCCGTTTCTTATCGGAATACACCACCAGGAATGTGCGGTTGCCGTTGTTCTCCAGCAAATGCCCGTTCACCAGGATCTTCTCCGCTTTTACTACATACAGGTAATAGGTGCTGAACCCGTTCTTCACCCGGTATCCCCGGGTACTCTGCACTTTGGGGTTATAGATAGTGACATCAAAGCCCTGGGTGAGGCGGATATGAAAGTTGACCGAATCGCTGGCCGTAATATTGGGGTCGTTGCCTGTATAAATGGGTTGGGCGCATAGGCTGCCAACCCATGCCAGGCACAGCCCCAGAATCACCCAACAGGTATTTGCCAGACGTCGCACGGCCAAAGTTACGAAAGCCCCCGAAGCAAAGGCCCCTTAACCTGAACGGTTAACAGGGCCTTTACTATATGAAGCCTAGCGGATAATCGTAATCGTGCCTTGCTTCTGGAACTGCTGGCCATTAAGACTGGCGCGGTAGGTGAGGAAGAAGGTATAAATACCTTCGGGCAAAGGCTGATCATTAGTATCCGTGCCCCGCCAGGCCCGGGTAGAGTTTTCCTGGCTGAATACCTGGAAGCCCCAGCGGTTATACACCTTGAAGGACATCTCTGTAATACCTGCCACCTGAAAATCCAGCACATCGTTGATACCGTCATTATTGGGTGTGATGGCATTGGGCAGCAGCAATTGCGGTTCTACAGTCACCGTAAAGAGCACGCTGGACTGCGCCGTACACTGGTCTCCGTCCGGGGTGACGGTAGTGGCAGTGTATCGCACGGCATGCACCCCCACCTCAAAGGGGAAAGACAGGGTGGAGCCGGTACCTATCACCTGTGCGTTAAGCTCCCACAGATGTACGTCAGCACCCGCATTGCCATTGAAACGGCCCACATACACACTGGGCGCGCCTATTGCCTGTTGCGGGCGGTTGGTATCGAAAAGCGGGGTAATGACTGCAGAAGGCGTAGTAAATACCAGCACCGAAGCGGCCGGACCGGCAGGGCTGTTCCCGCAGTCGCCTATGGCAAAGGCAGAGACATCTCCTCCGGTACCATTTGTCATGAGCGTGATTGTATTGCCATTCGTGGCGCCCACAGGCGCCCACCCGGCAGGATAGTTCCAGCCATAGCCTGTAGCCGCAGGCACCACGGGCACCGTATAGGCCACCGTGCGCGCTTCACAGACAAAGAGGTCACCTGTAGGAACGGCCGGCGTTGCTGGCGGCACATGGGAGATTACGGTCACAGGTCCCACCCATGCGCTTTCGCATACA
Organism: Bacteroidota bacterium; assembly: GCA_019638695.1. Lineage (GTDB taxonomy): Bacteria > Bacteroidota > Bacteroidia > J057 > JAJTIE01 > JAHBTG01. The sequence goes on from JAHBTG010000037.1 coordinate 7,017, forward strand.
GGTGTGAGCGCCGTATTCACGGTACGCGCCCATACCTGGCGGGTCTGCCCGGAGGTCAGCGGTACAGAGAACGTATTGCCGGTAGCGGCTTCCGGCGTAGCTCCGTCAAAACTCCACTGTACCAGGTTACCATTCGCTCCCGGGCTGGAAGTCAGGGTTGCATTACCTGCATTGCAAATGGGGCTGCCGGTGGGCATAGCGGGGGTTGCCGGGATCAGATGGGCTGTGGCCTGCAGAGTGGTCGCTGTGCTCACACAGTTGGTTGCGGTATTGCGTACACGGGCATAAGCGGTTAGTGCACTGCCTGCAGCCACCGTATAGGACGGACTAGTCAGCCCGGGCGTGCCAAACATGAGATTATCCGTGCTCCACTGCACTTCCAGTCCCGCACCGGGATCATTAGCGGTAAAGTTCATGGTGCCTGCACCGCAAATGGCAGGGGAATTTACCGTGGGCGCAGTCAGCAGGCTGTAGGCCGTACCCTGGGCGGAGACCGCCGCACTTACACAGCCGGTGGTGGTATTGCGCACACGGGCATAGGCCGTCAGCGGCGCTGCCACATCCACTGTGTATGCCGGACTGGTCAGCCCGGGCGTGCCAAAGGTGGTACCATCAATACTCCACTGTACTTCAAAGCCCGCACCGGGGTTATTGGCCGTAAAGTTGACCGTACTGTTATGGCAAGCCTGCTGGTTGGCAAGGCCGGTGGGGACGGCTGGTATGGCATACACCCGGCCTGCAACGGTAACCGGTGTGCTGTGGCAATCAGTAGTGGTATTGCGCACACGCGCATACACCGTATAGGGGCTGCCTGCCACCACACCCGACAGGGTGAAAGTAGCGCCGGGGCTTGCAAAGGTCGCACCATCGGTGCTCCACTGCACCTCCAGCCCCGCACCGGGATTTGTGGCCGTGAAGACAAGATTACCATCTCCGCAGATCTCAACATCGGTGATCCCGGTGGGTGCACCCGGCAAAGTATGGGCCGTGGCCTGCACGGCTACCGAGGCGCTGGGACACAGCGGATCGGTGCTGTGCCGCACGCGGGCATAACGGGTAAGGGTAGTGCCTGCGGTCAGATTATAGACCGGGCTGGTGAGGCCGGGCGTACCAAAGGTCACATTATCATCGCTCCACTGGACAATATATCCGGCACCGGGATTATCCGCAGTAAAGGTTACACTGCCATCCCCGCAAATGGTTTGAGGAGACAACCCTGTGGGAGGCGCAGGATGCAGCAATGGCGAGTAAGTGACCGAAGCATGCGGATGAGGGCTGTAGCAAAGTGTGACAGTGTTATACGCCCGCACATGCGCCGTCACCGAGTTACCCGGGTCAATGCTCATATCGAAAGTGGTTCCGGTAGCAGCATACGTCACCCCGTTATCACCACTCCACTGCAGGATAATACCGGGGCCGGGATCATTGGCAGAAAAGCGGATAATGCCGCTTTCGCAAAATACCTGGCCGGTAAGTCCATTGGGACTGGCAGGTTCGGGGATCACAGTACCCGTCACGGAAACACTGGGGCTCACACAGGTACTTACCGTATTACGCACACGCGCATACACCGTAACAGGACCTCCCGCCTGGGTAACGGCATAGGCCGGGCTGGTCAGGCCCGGATTGGCAAAGGTCACATCGTCCGTGCTCCACTGCACTTCCAGGCCCGCGCCGGGGTTATTGGCTGTGAAGGTCACGGTACCATTTCCACAACGCGTCTGGTTGGTGATGCCGGTGGGGGCAGCAGGCAAAGCGGTAGCCGTACCGGTAAGGTTCACCGTACTGCTGAAGCAGTTGGTAACGGTATTCCGCACACGGGCCGTTACAGCAAGGGGACTGCCCACCACCACGGCATAGGCTGGGCTGGTCAGACCCTGGTCAGGGAAAGAGGCCCCTCCATTGGTGCTCCATTCTACCGCAAAGCCGGCGCCGGGGTTATCCGCAGTAAAAGTGACGGTACCATTTCCGCAGCGCGTCTGGTTGACGATACCGGTGGGTGCAGCAGGCAAAGGCTGGGAAGTAGCGGCGAGCGTAAGTACGCTGCTCTCGCAGAAAGGGGTTGTGGTGCTGCGCACACGGGTATAACGGGTAATACTTGTATTCTCAGCCACTGCATAACCGGGACTGGTGAGACCGGGATTGGCAAAGGTTAATCCATCTGTGCTCCATTCCACCACAAAGCCAGCGCCGGGATTATCCGCAGTAAAGGTTATCGTGCCGGCCCCACAGAAAAGCTGGTCCAGCACACCGGAGGGGGGCGACGGATTCGCCGTTGCAGTACCGGTAGCATTGAGCACGGTGCTCACACAGCCGGTAGTGGTATTGCGTAACCGCACATACACGACCACCGGACTGCCCACGACCACAGCCTGGTTAAAGGTGAGGCCGGGACTGCCAAACGTGGTGCCATCCGTGCTCCATTGAGCTTCCAGACCAGCGGCAGGCGCATTCACGGAGAACGTTACTGTGCCGTTGCCGCAGCGTTGCTGGTTCGCCAGCCCGGCAGGCGCCGCAGGATCTGCATACGCTGTGCCGACAACACTGACAGGGGTGCTGGCACAAAACGGAGCGGCGGTACTGCGCACACGGGCATAAACGGTCTGCGGGGTGCCCACCACCAGCGTCCGGGGAAATGCTAGGCCTGTGGTGCCAAAGCTCACGCCGTCCGTACCCCACTGCACTTCAAAACCTGCGCCGGGGTCATCGGCAGTGAAAGTTACATTGCCATCAGCACAGCGGTCCTGGTTGGCCACACCCGCAGGCGCAGCCGGAGTAGCAGTGGCGGTGCCTGTAGCAGTGACGGCCGTACTCGCACAGGTGCTGGTGGTATTGCGCACGCGGGCGTGTACTGTCACGGGGCTGCCCACGGTGATGCCCGTCATAAACGTGAGGCCGGGACTGCCAAACGTCACGCCATCTGTGCTCCACTGTACTTCCAGGCCCGCACCGGGGTTATTCGCCGTAAAGGTCACATTACCATCCCCGCAACGCGCCTGGTTTACGATGCCGCCGGGCACGCCCGGAGCGCTTGATACACTGCCGGTGGCAGATACCGAGCTGCCGAAACAAGCGGTGCCGGTATTGCGCACGCGGGCATGCACTGTCACGGGACTACCCGCAGCTACGGCCTGCGCAAAGGTAAGTCCGGGGCTGCCAAACGTCACGCCGTCCGTACTCCATTGTACTTCCAGCCCTGCACCGGGATCGTTAGCCGTAAAGGTCACACTACCGTCATCGCAACGGGATTGGTTCACAACGCCAGTGGGGGCAGCAGGCAGGGCATGGGCCGTGCCGGTGAAACTGATACTGGTACTGGTGCAGAAGGGACTGGCGGTACTGCGCACACGGGCATAGCGCGTAATGGGTGTCCCCACACTCACCGCATAGGAAGGGCTGGTGAGGCCGGGGGTACCGAAGGAAATATCGTCCGTACTCCACTGTACCTCAAAGCCTGCGCCGGGATCTGCAGCCGTAAAGGCGACATTACCAACCCCGCAGCGTACCTCATTACCCACTACGGGACTGCCGGGTGCGGCCTGGGCGGTGCCGGTTACGCTCACACTGGCGCTGGCACAAGCCGGCGCGGTAGTGCGGCGGGTGCGTGCATAGACCGTAACGGGCGTACCGATAGTTACGGCATAAGCGGGACTGGTGAGGCCGGGATCTCCGAATGTTATATCATCGGCGCTCCACTCCACAACAAGACCCGCACCGGGGTTATTGGCCGTAAAGCTAACCGTACCGTTGCCACAACGGGTAATATTGGCAATTCCTGTGGGAAGCGGGCTGTTCGCAAAGGCCGTACCCGTCACCGTAACGGTGGGGCCCTCACAGCCGCCGCCTGCCTGCTGCACTTTGGCGGTGACGGTAACCGGGCTGCCTATCGTCACATTGGGTGCAAAAGTGAGTCCCGGGCTACTAAACGTAGTGGCATCCATACTCCATACCACCTCAAAGCCTGCGCCGGGGTCATCAGCGGTAAAGGTCACCGTGCCGTTTCCACAACGGGTCTGGCTGGTAATGCCGGCAGGCGCCGCAGGTGCAGCCACGATACTGCCGGTAACCGGGATGATGTTGCTGAAACAATTAGTAGCCAGGTCGAACTTGATGACGTACACCGTGACAGGCGGACCGGCAATGGTAGTGACAAAGGTATTGCCATTACTGGCAAAGGTAGCCCCGTCCGTACCCCACCTCAGTTCAAAGCCCGTGCCGGGATCGGTGCCGGTAAAGGTAATATTGCCCGGGGCGCAAGCTTGCGCGCTGCCCGCAACAGGATCTGAAGGAATGGGATCGGCCGTGCCCGTAGCAGAAACAGCAGTGCTGTGGCAGGTGCCGTTGGTTACCCTTGCCCATACGGTGATAGGAGTGCCCACGGCCACACTGGGCACCGAAAACCCGGGGCCCGGACTGCCGAAAGTGGTCCCGTCTGTGCTCCATTCCAGTGACAGTCCGGGGCCGGGGGTATCTGCCAGAAAGTCCAGGTTACCCGTCCCGCAGCGGGAAACATCATCAAAGCCGGTGGGCGCCGACGGGATGGCAGAAGCCGTCCCGGTGCGGGCAGTAGTAAGCGTACTGACACAGTTGGTAATCAGCAGGTTACGCACACGGGCGCGCACGGAAACCGGGGAGCCTACAGAGATGGTGCGGTCAAAGGTATAGCCGGTGAACGGGAAGGTAGCGCCATTGTCAATACTCCATTCTACCTGGTAGTTTGCCCCCAGGTCATTAGCCGTGAAGGTAACCATGCCGTTACCACAGCGCGTCTGGTTGGTAATTTCATTGGGCGCAGACGGGGCCGCCACTGCGGTCAGGCTCAGGGGACCGGACCAGGCGCTGAAACAGCCTGTGGTGCTGTTGAACGAACGGTGATAATACTGGCGGGTGGTGCCTGTGGCAATGGTCACCGAAGGAGAAGCTCCACCGGGAATAATGGCAGTCTGGTCCTCGCTCCATTGTACCGTAGAACCCCCGCTACCGGTAGTACCTGACAGGGTGAAGCTGGTGCCGCAGAAGCTTTGGTCGGTCAGCGAAGTGGTACTTACCGAAGGATTGGAGTTGACCGTAACCGCCAGGGAAGCCGTAGATGCGCTCCAGCAACCGCCGTTGGCGCTCTGGTAAGCCCGCAGGTGATAAGTACCTGCCGTAGTAACGCTGCGCGCGCCGGAATAAGCCATGCTCTGATCCGTACCGGAAGCGCTGGTCTGCCAGTACCAGGTAACACCTGCAGCAGGCGCCCCGGTTACGCTCAGGCTGGTGCTGGTGCCAGAGCAGATAGCCGCAGACGGGGAAGCCGAAATGGCGGGAGGCGTAGCCGGGGACGTGCAGCCACTTGGGACCCCCGGGCAAGTACCGCCGGTGCAGGGGAAATTCACCACAGCAGCCGCACATACGTATCGATAGCTATAAATATCATTATCAGCAACGCAGATCCGGCTGCCGTCGCAACTCACCACCGGTGTCCATACGCCCGCGGTAAGCTCTTTCTCAAAGGTCACCTGAGAACACAGACCTCCCGTGCCAGCAAGCAAAGTGCTGCCGGGTGCACAAGCAGCACACCCGCCACACGCACTGCACAAGCCAGGTGAGAAACCGCACAAGCCGCAAATAGTGGCTGAGCATCTGCAATCCGCAGCAGTTTGAGATAAAAGAGAACTGCTACCCAATACACATAGGAACAGCGCAAATAGAAGCCTGCTTAAAATTCGCATGAAGGAGCTAAAATGGTGCCTTACGTTAAGAAAATATTACTGAAGGTAAAAATAAACGAGAATGTGTAGTGTTTACCAAGAGACGGTCGGGCCGGTATAAAATTTATCCCCAACGGATAAAGTGAATCGCTTCTGGTTACATAGTGGCATGGGCTAGCTTTGCAGCATGGTATTCACCGACGCCGAATATCCCACCCTGCGGGCCCGGCTGCTGGCCTGGGCATCGGGCTTTGCCCAGGCAGCCGTGCTGGACAGCTGCGGAAGTGCCGATACCTACGGCGCCTGGCGGCTGCTGGTAGCCGTGCGGCAGGATGCCGCAACCCTGCCCGCAGAAGCCTGCGTACCCGGCGCCTGGTATTTTGGGGGCATAGGTTATGCCTATGGGCAAGTGATTGAACCCCAGCTGCCCAAGCCCCGAAAGGCTACGGTGCCTTTTGCCCCCACGTGTTTTTTCAGGGCAGAAACGGTGCTGGGCATCCCCCGCGACCACAACCGGGTCCTGCTGCTGGCGGGCAGAATGCCGGACCTGCCCCCGGCCCCCCTAGGGGCCAGAGTCCCGCTTTCGCTCCCGCTGACGGACCTGATGGACAAAGCCCTGTACCGGGAACGCTTTGCGCAGGTGCGGGAAGCCATCCGCACCGGAGAGGTCTATGAACTGAACCTCTGCCGCGAACTGACGGCATGCGTACCTCAACTGGATTCACTTGCGCTGTGGGAACAGCTGATCCTTCGTTCGCCCGTCCCCATGGCAGCCTACCTGCGCATGGGCGAAGAGTTTGTGCTGATGAGCGCCTCCCCGGAACGCTTCTTGCTCCACCGGGACCGCCTGCTGGTCACCCAGCCCATTAAGGGCACGGCCCGCCGCCTGCCGGATGCCCCGTCAGATACCCGGCAGCTGCACGCCCTGCAGGCCGACGCCAAGGCCCGTGCCGAGAACCTGATGATCGCAGACCTGGCCCGGAACGACCTGGGCCGCAGCTGTGTGCCCGGCACCATCACCGCACTCACCTGCCAGCCGCTGACCCTCAGTACCCTCCACCACCTGGTCAGCACGGTGCTGGGCATACGTTCCCCTGAGGTCACTCCCTGGGAAGCCATCCGGGCCACATTCCCACCCGGCAGCATGACGGGCGCTCCCAAAGTGCGCGCACAGGAGCTGATCCATGCACTGGAGCCCCGCGACAGGGGTTTGTACAGCGGGGCAGCCGGGTATATAGCGCCTAACCAGGACTTTGATTTTAACGTGGTCATTCGCAGCTATGTGTACAATCCTATGCAGGGCGCTCTCAGTACACACGTGGGCGGGGCCATTACCTGGGACAGTGATATGGAGGCTGAGTTTGCCGAAACAGAGACCAAGGCAATGGCCCTCCGCTTTGAATAATTACGGTTTTTTTGAGCTGGCTGCTGCTATACATCAGGCTTATCCCTAATTTTGCCCTACTGATACAATTTCCCCATTATTCAACCAGATTAATTACCTTTTATTCAAAACAATAACTACTTTGACTATGTCTCATTCAATAAAAGGCTTTCGCAAATTACTCGTCGCCAACCGTGGGGAAATTGCCATACGGGTATTACGGGCCGGCACAGAACTGGGCTTGCGCACCGTGGCCATCTTCACGCATGAAGACCGCTTCTCGCTGCACCGCTTCAAGGCAGACGAATCTTACCAGATAGGGGATGAAAAGGAGCCGCTGCGTCCCTACCTGGATATTGAAGAGATCATTGCCCTGGCCAAGAAGAAAGAGGTAGACGCCATTCACCCGGGTTATGGCTTCCTGGCAGAGAACGTGCAGTTTGCACGCCGGTGTGCAGAGGAAGGTATCAAGTTCGTGGGGCCGAGCCCGGAAGCCATGGCCACCCTGGGCGACAAAGTATCGGCCAAAGCCCAGGCGAAGAAGCTGGGGGTGCCCATGGTAGAGGGCAACGAAGCGCCCTTGACCACCGTGGAAATTGCCCTGAAAGAAGCCAGCCGCATAGGATACCCCGTCATCATCAAATCTGCGGCAGGCGGCGGCGGGCGCGGCATGCGGGTGGCGAATACTGACACCGAGCTCAGCAAACTGTTCCCCGAAGCCCGCGGAGAAGCCAAGACCGCCTTTGGAGACGATACGGTCTTTATCGAAAAGTATGTGCGCAATCCCAAGCACATAGAGGTGCAGATACTGGGAGATGCCCACGGCCACCGGGTGCACCTCTTTGAGCGCGACTGCTCTGTGCAACGCCGTTTCCAGAAGGTGGTGGAGATCGCCCCGGCGCCCAATCTCTCCCAGTCCACCAAAGACAAGCTCTATGGCTATGCCCTGCAACTGGCCGATTCGGTCTCTTATGAGAATGCAGGCACGGTGGAGTTCCTGGTAGATGAGACCGAGCAGATCTATTTCATAGAAGTCAACCCCCGCATACAGGTAGAACATACGGTGACCGAAGCGATCACGGGTGTAGATATTGTGCGCACCCAGTTACTGGTAGCCATGGGATACCCGCTGGAACATCCGCAGATCTTTATCCCCAACCAGGAAGCCATCCGGGCCAACGGATATGCCATTCAGTGCCGCATCACCACGGAGGACCCTGCCAATGGCTTTCAGCCGGACTATGGCCGCATCATCCACTACCGCAATGCGGGCGGCATGAACATCCGCCTGGATGAAGGCAGCTCCTACCCCGGCATGCGCATCAGCCCTTTCTATGACAGCATGCTGGTGAAGATCACTGCCGGTGGCCGCACCCTCAAGGGAGCCTGCCAGCGCATGGCCCGCACACTGAGCGAGTTTCGCATACGGGGGGTCAAAACCAATATCCCGTTCCTGCTCAACGTGGTCTCCAACGAAACCCTGCAGGAAGGCAAAGCTACTGTCCGCTTTATCGATGATAACCCGGGCCTGCTCAGGTTCAGCCTGGGGCAGAACAGGGGTACCAAATCCCTGCGGTACCTGGCCCATGTGATCATCAACGGGCAGGAAAGCGTGGGCAAACAACCCAACCGCCCCGATATGTCACCGGCCCGGGTACCCCACTTCAATCCCTATGCCCCCTACCCCGACGGCACCCGCCAGCGCCTGGAACAACTGGGACGCGAGGGTTTTGTCCAATGGGTGAAAGACCAGAAGCAGGTGCTGTTTACAGACACTACCATGCGGGACGCCCACCAGAGCCTGCTGGCCACCCGCGTGCGCACCTATGACATGCTGCGGGTAGCCGAGAGCTTTGCCAAAGCCAACCCCCACGTATTCAGTATGGAGGTATGGGGCGGCGCCACTTTTGACGTGGCCATGCGTTTTCTTTCAGAAGACCCCTGGGAACGCCTGCAGCTGCTGCGCAAAGCCATGCCCAACCTGCTCCTGCAAATGCTCTTTCGAGGCTCCAACGGGGTGGGTTACACGGCCTACCCGGATAATGTCATCTCGCTGTTCATTGAAAAGTCGGCAGAGCACGGCATGGACATCTTCCGCATATTCGACTCGCTCAACTGGCTGGACAATATGCGCACCAGCATAGAGACGGTAGTGAAAGGCACCAACTCCCTGGCGGAGGTCTGCATAGGGTATACCGGGGATGTATCCGACCCCGGCCGCCAAAAGTATGACCTGAACTACTACCTGGACCTGGCCCGCCGCATAGAAGATACCGGCGCGCACATCCTGTGCATCAAGGACATGGCGGGCCTGCTGAAACCTGCAGCCGCCAGCCTGCTGATTCCAAAGCTCAAGGCACACCTGAGCATACCCATCCACCTGCATACCCACGACACCAGCGGGCTTCAGATAGCTACCTATCTCAACGCCATCCACGCCGGGGTGGATGTGATAGACTGCGCGCTCTCCTCCCTGAGCGGCCTCACCAGCCAGCCCAACTTCAACAGCGTGGTGGCCATGCTGCAGGGTCATGAACGCGAACCCTCCATAGACCTCAAGGCCCTGAACGGGTATTCCAACTACTGGGAAGAAGTACGCCAATATTATTTCCCCTTTGAAACAGGGTTGCAGGCCGGTACGGCAGAGGTCTTTGACCATGAGATTCCCGGCGGGCAATACAGCAACCTGCGCCCGCAGGCCATTGCACTGGGATTGGGCGATAAATGGGAGCAGATCAAGCACAACTACCGCGTGGCCAATGACCTGTTTGGCGACATCGTCAAGGTAACCCCCAGCTCCAAGGTGGTGGGCGATATGGCGCTCTTTATGACCACCCAGAACCTGACGGCAGAAGACGTGATGACCAAAGGAGACCAGCTAAGCTTCCCGGCCAGCGTGGTCAGCTTCTTCCGCGGAGACCTGGGGCAGCCCACCGGGGGCTTCCCGCAGGACTTGCAGCGCATTATCCTCAAGGACGTCCAACCCTATACCGACCGCCCCAACGCCCACTTGCCTGCCCTGGACACAGACAACGGTTTTGCAGCCTTCTGCCAGAAGTTTGGTGCCGGCAAAACGATACTGGATTACCTCTCCTGGCTGATGTATCCCAAAGTGTATGAAGACTGGCAGCAGCACCAGGAACAATATGGTGACCTGAGCGTGCTGCCCACACCCATCTTCTTCTACGGATTGCGGGAAGGCGAAGAGGTGAGCTTTGATATTGACGAAGGCAAACGCCTGATCATCAAGTTTCTGTACACAACCGAGCCCGATGCCAACGGCATGCGGCAGGTATACTTTGATATGAACGGCCAGACCCGCGCCATAGAAGCCCGGGACTACAGCATCAAGGACATCAAACCCCAGAACGCCAAAGCCAGCGGCGCCCACCAGATAGGCGTGCCCCTGCAGGGCAAGCTGGCCAAGGTACATGTCAAAGCCGGGGACAAGGTGGCTAAGAACGCCCAGTTGTTTACCATAGAGGCCATGAAGATGGAGACCCACGTCTCCGCCCAGGAGGACATGGTCATCCGGGAAGTGGCCCTGGCCGAAGGAGAGCTCGTGCAGGCCGGCGACCTGGTGGTCAGCTGGCAACCCGCATAGCTACTGCCCGACCATAGGGGCGCAGTGTGTGTGCTGTGTCCCCCCCAGTGCAATGCCATCTCATCCCTATCACCCTGAGCGTGTCTCAGGGGGCTCCTGTAATGCCCGGTGTAATCATTGTGCCGAATAACCAGCCCGGGATGACGGGTATGCCAGCCATTAACCATGGGGCATAAAAAAAACCAGTCCCGACAAAGCGGGACCGGTTCAACAATAAACTAACTAAACTAACTACTATGATAACCTTGACTTTTCAGTAAGGCAACGGAACAAAGTTCACCATAATTTTTGGAACGCGCAAGTATTCGTCTAAAAAAAATGTGCATTCACCCCAAAAAATACCCCATTGGACTAACACGAGGGATTTGATATCCGTATTAGAACGGATACCGGCAAATACCTAGCGGTACAAAGCAGACAACAATGTCTTATCCTGTGCTGCCGCCCGGGGGGACAAGGCAACCGGCAGGGTATTGGCTTTCCTGGCAGACGTCTTGGCAGACAATGCGTGGTCATCGCTCCTGCCAGCCACGGATTCTGCAGCGTTGTATTCCTTTGCAGACAAGGGTGCATCCGGTATAGCACCTGCATGATAGGGAGCCGCTGTAGCGGGGGCAGACTCTGCCCCCCGGCTATTGGCAGGCATTTCCGCCAGACCCTCGTTATCTGCAGATATCCAGGACTCACTTTCTGCCGCATGCGCTTCCGTAACAGTCCCAACGGTACCCTGCGGCGGCATCTGTACCCCGGGCACTTCTTTGGCAGGTGCGGCCTCCTTGGATGATGCTGCACCTGCATCTGCCAGTTTGGTAGTACCTTCGGTAGCCTCCTGGGTATATTGGCTGCCCGGCCCCAGGAACCAGAAACCGGCAACCACCAGGAGCACCGCCGCCGCACTCAGCAAAGGCCACCACAGGCGGTGAATGGACGCACCGCCGCCGGCCGGTTTACCATACTTGCGGGCTACTGCCGCACGCAACGCTGCAGAAGGCTCCAGCGAATGCGGGGGTTGTGCCTGAAGAGTGGGCAGGGTGCGGCGAATGCCGGCCAGGGTGGCGGCATAAGCTGTGTACTCTGCCTCGCCAGACACAAACTGCAGGGCCAGCGCCTGCTGCTCCGGCGTCAGCATGGCCCAGTCCGTGGTGCTCACCAGGCGCAAAAAGAGCTCATAGGCATCAGTTTCAAGGGTATTCATGGGGGTCATGGAACGAGGGAGAAGAATGTCTAGATCTGTTGGAGCGGAGCCAGTTGCAGGGCCAGTTTCTTGAGTATATAATGGAGGCGGCTCTTGACCGTCCCTTCGGGAATATCCAGTATCTCAGCAATGGCTTTGATCTCCAGTTCTTCTTCAAAACGCAGGGTAAGCAAGCACTGCTGCTCCTCGGTAAGCGTCTGCAAGGCGCTTTTCAGGTGACTGCTATACACCGCCTGGTCCAGGCTGCGCCCCATCTCCACGGCCTCTGGCTGCTGCCAGCGCTGGCTGGCTTCCTGCGTGAGGTCTTCCATGGCCTTGCGGTCGTTCTGCTGCTTGCGGTAGGTATTCTTGCACATGTTATACGCAATAGTGTAGATCCAGGTGGAAAAGGCGTAGGTGCTGTCATACCGTTCCAGGTTCTCCACCACCCGCATAAAACAGTCCTGCACCGCATCGGTGGCACGCTCGGCATCCTGCCACAGCATCTTCCAGAAATAATGGTAGAGCTTGGTACTCCAGCGCCGATAGAGCTCATCAAACGCCCCCCGCTGACCGGCCCTCACCGTCTCAGCCAGCTGTGCGTCAGTAAGCGAACGGAGGTGCTTGGGTCTCACCGGGGCAGGTAGTTAAGAAGGTCTGTGCGGTTGGCCAGGCGGGCAATGGCTTCTGCCTGCCGGCGGTAGTCTTCGGCCGCGCGGGCATCTCCCTGCTGGGCGCTGGCCTGGGCCAGCAATACCAGAGGATAGAAATAGCGCAGTTCCTGCGGATAGAGGCTGCGTTCCAGCTGGGTGTGAAACCGCGGAGGCTGCAAACGGCTGTGCCAGTTCTGCTGCAGCAGGCTGAGGTTATCCAGCGGCGCGGCACTGTACTTCCAGGCCAGTCCCGTGAGGTAGCACTTGTCGGCCATACCATAGTCATGGGGGTTACAGTCCATGGCCAGGAACACCGGCCAGGCCGGGTACTGCCGGGTCATATAATGACACAGTGCCGCCACATCTGCCATCCCATTGGGCAAGGTAATACCTGCGGCCTTCAGGCGTTTCTCTGCCAGCGGGGTCATTTGCAGCACGTCTTGTATGGGCAGGAGGAGCTGCCGGCCGCCGGCCTGCTGGCGGGCCAGTTCCAGCGGCCAGCGGTCTTCCGCTGTGCGCACCAGCAGCACCGCCTGCGGGGGCAGGGTAGCCAGTTGATTGGCAGCATAGGTCATGACCGGGGCCGGGTAACGAGCGGCACTGGTACTCCAGTGCGCAAGGTGCAGGGCATAGGCTGCCGGGCCGTTCTGGAGCTCATAGGTAACTGCCAGCGCCTGCCAGGCTTCGGGGCGGCGGGGCTCTATATCCCGGGCTTTTTCCAGGGCCTGCATCCGCTCGCGGGGGTCTGTGCTGCTCATGCCGCTGATATAATAGGCTGCATAGGTACCGGATATGTGTTCCTGCGCCAGTGCACCGGCCTGGGGATTCGCATAACCTTCGGTACGATACCAGGCCAGCCAGGCATCCTGGCTGAACAGGCGCTCTCCGTCCAGCGCTGCGGGCAGCAGGAGCGCCGGGCGCGGAGCCGCCTCCCGGTCACGAGACGCAGGAACCGTGGCAGACCGGGAAGGGGCCTGCCCCCAATGCCGCAGCGGCACCAGGCACAGGATCAGGAGAAAGAATGCTGCTTTTTGCATAGACAGATCGCCATCTAAATTAAGGGGCTTTGACCTTAGTGTGTGAGTATACACACTTTTTTTGCGCACGTTCAGTAGCCATTGCAATATCTGCCTGCGGATATCAGTTAACTTTGTGCTATCCTCTGCCGAGAATGAAGCATTTCCCCTGGATATTTCTGGCCCTGGTATGGGGAGCCTGTACGCGCGAACTGAAATATGATCGTCCCGGGCCGGAGTACTTTCCCCTGCAGGAAGGGTTGTGGAGGGTGTACCAGGTGATCGATACCAGCTTCACCGCCACAACGACCACGACCAATCCCTATGGCCTCACGCTGGACCTGAAACCCCATTACCGCATGGAAAAACAGGGCAGCCAGGAACTGGACCAGATGGGCAGGACGCTCACCCGGCTGGAGACCTACCGCACCCCGGATACTTCAGCAGCCAACTACTGGGAGCATCTTGTATTTGACGAGCTGTGGACCCTGCACCGCAACAATGAGTTTGCAGAACGCATAGAGGCCAATATCCGCTACCAGGTCATGGCATTCCCCATACGGGTCAACCGCCGCTGGGACGGCAATGCCTACAACACGCGTAATGCGGGGCCGGACCAGCAGCTCTATACCTATGTGAACACAGATACTACGGTAACCGTACACGGACGTACCTATACCCGCTGTGTATTTATCCGGCAGCGCAAGAGCAATACACTGCTGTTTGATGTAGATACCTATGAGATCTATGCGCCCGGTGTGGGGCTGATCAAACGCTATGACCGCAGCATCATCTATGATGACGTCAACCTGAGCTCCCTGACCACAGACAGCTATATACGCATCCAAACCCTTGTTGAGCACAATTAAGCTACTGGTATGGGCCTGGTGCCTGGTACTGGCGGGCGGTTTTTATGGAAACCGGCTGCCCGCGCAAACGCCTATGGACGGCGGGGACCTGGCCATTTATGTCTCTAAAAAGAACCTGTATATCCACCCGCAGTGGCATTCTCACCTGGCTGCGTTTGTGGAGATGGGTGATAGCCTGGAGTTATCCGAAGAGAATCTGAAACTGGCGGTCACGGCACAGGCAGGCAACTTCCTGGCGGGGCAGCTGGGCAGCATGGGCGTGGCCCGCGCCTGGAACCTGAGTGCCTATCCCGACGAAGCCCGCGCTTTCCTGAGGCTGCACCAGCCCGGCCAGCCGCTGCCTCACCGCGAAGCGGCCCGCCTGCTGCCGCACACCCAGTGGGTGCTTACGGTGGACAGCCTGCGCTTCGACAGTGAACTGCGCCGCAGCTTTGTAGTCATCAGCAATCGCATTGTGGAAGACAGCCGGGCGGTGCGAACGGTCCGTCTACATATACGCCTCACTCAATTAACCACCGGCCACCAGGCCAGTCATACCGTACAGTGGGAAGCCCCCGCAACCACCCAACCCTTGCTTTTCCTGCCCGCCGTAACCCAAGACCGCCTGGTAGCAGCCGTCCTCAACTGGCTGACGGACCAGGCGCTGCTGCGCTTGTTTATGCAGATAACAGGCTGACCTGCCGGGCATTTATTGCGATAGCCGGATTGGGGTTGCCTTCACCATCCCTGCTGCCTACCTTTGCGGCATAATTGTTTTTCGCATGAAATTCGGAACCAAAGCAGTCCAATCCGGCAACGGGCCAGACCCCGCTACAGGCGCGGTAATGACCCCTATCTACCAGACCAGCACTTACCACCAGGCCAGTCCCGGCCAGCACAAAGGGTATGAATACAGCCGCAGCGGCAACCCCACCCGCGCCAGCCTGGAAACCGCCCTCGCCCAGTTGGAAGATGCACGCTTCGGCCTGGCCTTTTCCAGCGGCATGGGTGCAGAAGACGCCATCATCAAACTGTTGAAACCCGGGGACGAGGTCATCTGTACCAACGACCTCTATGGCGGCAGCTACCGCATGTTCGTTCATATCTTCCAGCCGCTGGGTATCCGGTTCCGCTTTGTGGATATGGGCAGCACCGAGCAGGTGGCGGCAGCGCTCACCCCCGCTACCCGCATGCTGTGGATAGAAACTCCCACCAACCCGCTCATCAAGATCATAGACATTGCCGCCCTCACCCAACTGGTAAAAGGCAAAGGCATTCTCACGGTGGTAGACAACACGTTTGCCACGCCCTACCTGCAAAGTCCGCTGAAGCTGGGCGCAGACATCGTGGTGCACAGCGCCACCAAGTACCTGGCAGGCCACTCTGATGTGGTACTGGGCGCCATCATGCTCGATGACGAAGAACTGCGCAACCGCCTGTTCTTTATCCAGAAATCCTGCGGAGCAGTACCCGGCCCCATGGACAGCTTCCTGACGCTGCGTGGCATTAAAACGTTGCATGTGCGCATGGAGCGTCACTGCCAGAATGCCGCTGCCGTGGCCCAATACCTGGCCGGGCACCCCAAGGTAGCCGTGGTCAACTGGCCGGGCCTCTCCGAGCACCCGGGACATGCGGTAGCCCGCAAACAAATGCGCGCTTTTGGTGGTATGCTTTCTTTCTCCCTGAAAGGAGACAGCCAGGCGGATGCCTTTAAGCTGATGGAAAAGCTGCGTATCTTCACCCTGGCCGAGAGCCTGGGCGGTGTGGAAAGCCTGATCGGTCACCCCGCTACTATGACGCACGCCAGCATTCCGGAAGCGGAGCGCCTCAAGGCCGGCCTGAGCAACAGCCTCATTCGCATCTCGGCCGGCATAGAAGACGCCGAAGACCTGCTGGCAGACCTGGAGCAGGCACTGGCAGCGGTATAAGGATACGGACTATTCCATTTAACTGAAGGTAAGGGTGCGCCGGATGAGGTGCCACCAGGCTTCCTGCGTCCAGTTCCCTTCGGACCACTCCCCGTTGTAGCGGACCAGCAGCCCCAGGGCAATCACTATACCCACCAGGTAGACCGCCGCCGCCGGGATGCGGAAGGCCCACCGGCCACCGGGCTGTAAGAGGGTATGCACCAGTATGCCCAAAGGAATGGCCAGCAAAGGGTAAAACTCGATAAACGGGCGATATCCCAGCGAACCGCCAAACCACCACATCCACCAGGAAGCACACAGGTACCAGAGCAGGAGAAAAACCAGGACTACGATACCGCCCGCCCAGTGCCGGCGCACCAGCAGGCAGACAATCCCCGCAAGGCTCAGAAGCATAAGCGGGCTATAGCTCAGCCAGCCGTTGAGATGAGAGAACAGGACATTGGAAAGGTGCGGATGCAACCAGTGGGTGAAACCTTCTGCTCCGTAGCTATCATACAGCCAGTTTCCGGTCACATAATGCCAGTAGCACAGTTGGGGCAACCACATCAGCGCCATACCCGATACGGCAGCCAGCCAATAGCCGGGACGCACCCCCGGAAGCTGCGGGTTCCGGTGTGCCAGCCACCACCCCAGCGGGTAAAGAATGATCAGGCCGTTTACGGGCCGGACAAGGGTGATCAGGCCCAGGATCAGGCCATAGCCCAGCCAGCGCCCCCATTGCCCGCGCGTGAGCACAGCGGGAGTCAGGTATAACCACAGGGCAAAAAGGGCGAACGAATAGACATGGCTCATGGCCGGCTCCCCGGTAGCATACCAGTTCAGGTTAGTACCCAGCGCAAGCCCAACTACGGTAAGCGCCGCAGCCGGGTTACGCACGCCAAACTGACGATATAGCATAAGCCAGACCAAGGCCAGCCCCATGATACCATAGCATAGCGCGGCGTATTTTATCCAGATGGCATAGTGGTTACCATAACCCTGGGTTTCGCGTTCCGCAGTGCCGGCGGTGAGATGCGCCAGGCCAAAGAAAGGGAGTTGCAACATGGCCACGCCGCAGGTATACTTATTCACCATGCGGCCGCTAACAGGGTGCACCGGGTAGTTCTGGGGAAAACGCACATCCATACTATCCAGCCGGCCCCAGATAAATGCGCCCTGCAGGTATTTGTAATACCCCTCCTGGTCCCAGACAAACACTACGTTCTCATACCCCCGCTGGCGGTCCATACTGAAATCCGCACCCAGCTTCAGCAGTCCCAGCAGCACTACGACCGGGAGTACCCACGGGCGCCGGAGCATAGGGAGGAGCTGCTTCATCTGCAAAAGTACACATTTCAGGTCCCTGGTCAGGGGAACGGACCCCCCTCATAGATTATCTTGCCGGTCATGAATGTCCCCACCCCATCCGCCGAGGTAGCGGAACTCCTGAAAGACCGCTATCTGCGCTACAATACCCCGGCATTCATTGAGCCAGACCCCATCTGCATCCCGCACAGCTACACCCGCCGGGAGGATATTGAGATAGCCGGACTGCTGGCGGCCACCATTGCCTGGGGACAAAGACCCACTATCCTGCGCAATGCCCGGCGCCTGATGGCCCTGATGGAGGACGCGCCCTATGACTTTGTCATGCAGGCCACCGAAGCAGACCTGCTGCCGCTGGAAGCCTTTGTGCACCGCACGTTCAACGGTTGGGACGCCCAAAGCTTTGTGAAAGGACTCCGGCATATTTATACCCGGCACGGGGGATTGGAAGCGGTATTTGCCCGGAATACCGAAAGCAGCACAGATCTCATGCCCGGACTCATTGCCTACCATGAAACCATGCTGGCAGCGCCCGGGTTTATCCCCCGCACCCGTAAGCATGTGCCTGACGTCCGCCGGGGGGCCGCCGCCAAACGCCTGAATATGTATCTCCGCTGGATGGTGCGCCGGGATAGCCGCGGGGTGGATTTCGGACTATGGAACAGCATCTCTCCCGCGCGCCTGCTCTTGCCGCTGGACCTGCACACAGGCAGGGTAGCCCGCGCATTGGGGCTATTATCCCGCAACCAGGACGACTGGCGGGCGGTGCAGGCGCTTACGGGTACACTGCGCACCCTGGATCCGCAGGACCCGGTGAAATATGACTTTGCGCTCTTCGGACTGGGTGTATATGAGGGTATCCGGTAGACCCAAACGCCCCTGCCCCTCCACACCGCTTTTTCCGCTAACTTCGCCCCACAAAGCCTGTCTCTCATGTGTGGAATAGCCGGATGGTTTGCAACGGACGCCCCTGTGGCGGCGCCTGCCGTGCAGGCAGCCATAAAGGCCCTGCAACACCGCGGACCAGATCACCAGCAAGTGTGGCACCAGCCGCAGGTAGCGCTGGGACATGCCCGCCTGTCCATACTGGATCTCAGCAGTACCGCTCATCAGCCCATGCACAGCCCCTGCGGGCGGTATACGATCGTCTTCAACGGCGAGATATTCAACTACCGCGAGCTCTGCGGGCAACTGGGTCCGGAAGAAGAGCCGCTGCAAACCACCTCGGACACAGAAGTACTCCTGCGCCTCTACCGAAAAATGGGCCCCGGTTGCCTCCCCCTGCTCAATGGCTTCTTTGCCTTTGCCGTCTACGACCACAGCGCCCGGCAGATCTTCCTGGCAAGGGACCGTTATGGCATTAAACCGCTCTACTTGGTACAACAAGCCAGCCAGGTGCAGTTCGCTAGCGAGCCGGGGGCGCTCATTGCTATGGGGCATGTACCGGAACTGGATACACAGGCACTGAACGCTTACCTGCGGCTCAATTACCTGCCGCCCGGGGTCAGTATGTTCCGGGGTATGGCGCAGCTCCTGCCCGGCCACTGGCTGCGCATGGACGCTGCCGGCACGGAAACCCGGCAATGGTATACCCTGCCCGGCCAGGTAATGACCCAGCCGCCCAATTACGAAGCCGCCGGGCAGGAGTTCTTACGGCTGCTGGAAGATGCCGTGCAGCTCCGGCTCATTGCAGATGTGCCGCTGGGGGTATTCCTGAGCGGGGGGATAGACTCTTCCACCATAGCTGCCCTGGCAGCCCGCCACACCCGGCACCTCCAGACCTTCTCCATAGGGTTTGAGGATAAGCTCTACGACGAGACTCACTACGCACAGGTGGTTGCCCGCATGCACGGCACAGAGCACACCGTATTTCGCCTGGGCATGGAGGATCTCTATGAAGCGGTCTTCCCCCTGCTGGAGAGCCTGACCGAGCCGTTTGCAGACGCCAGCGCACTGAACTTCAATATCCTGTCCCGGCTCACCCGCCAGCGCGTGACCGTAGCGCTCAGTGGCGACGGGGCCGACGAACTACTGGGCGGCTATAGCAAGCATGTGGGCGAATACCAGAGCCGCCGGGACGGCCTGCGCAATGCACTGTTGCGGGTGGGCTCCCCTTTATTGGGATGGCTGCCTGCCAACCGCCATTCTTCCCTGGGCCGCAAGCTTTTCCAGGCCCGCAAATATGCGCAGGGACTGCGCCTGCCACCGGCACAGCGCTACCTGTTATGGTGCAGTGTAGCTCAGCCCGATTCGCTCAGGCGCCTGCTGCGCCATCCTCAGGACAGCATGGGATTATTGCAACCCTATACCAGCCATTTTACCGCCAAAGGCAACCTCAATGAGGTGCTGCGGGCAGATATCCAGCTGGTGCTGGGCGGGGATATGCTGGTCAAAGCAGACCGCATGAGCATGGCCCATGCACTGGAGGTGCGTGTGCCGTTCCTGGACTACCGCGTAGTGGATTATGCCATGCAACTGCCTGCAGACTACAAAGTGCTGGGCTCCCACCGCAAGCGCCTGCTCCAGGATGCCGTTCGGCCGCTCCTGCCGCCCGAACTCTATAACCGCCCCAAGCAAGGTTTTGAGGTGCCCCTGCGCCAGTGGTATCTCAGCCAGCTCCGCTCCTATATCGAGACCCAGGTACTGGATGCAGACTACCTGCGGGCACAGGGCATCTTTCAGCCCGAAGGATTACAGGACCTGTGGCGCACCATCCTGCGGGGCCAGAGCGCCAAAGAGGAATGGACGCTCTGGGCCGTTATCGTGTTTCAACACTGGTATAAACGATACTTTCCACACTAACGCCCCCTATGCCCCGCGTCTTCCGCCTGATCAACCGCCTGAATATCGGCGGGCCTACCTATAACGCAGCTATCCTGAGCAAAGAACTGGCTCCGCGGTACGATACCCTCCTGGTCAGCGGCATGATAGGCCCCGGCGAGGCCAGCAGCGCCCACATTGTGGAGGCGCTGGGCCTGCAACCCCGCCTCATTCCCTATATGTACCGCGAGATCAGCCCCACACGCGACTGGCGGGGCTATCGCGAGCTTTCCAGGGTGCTCCGCGAGTACCAGCCCCAGATCGTGCATACCCATGCGGCCAAGGCCGGGGTGCGGGGCAGGCTGGCGGCTTTTGCGCACAATGTGCCGGTGGTGGTGCACACCTTCCACGGCCATGTGTTCCACAGCTATTTCTCGCCTCTGAAGACCCAGGCTTTTATCCGCATAGAGCGCATGCTGGCCGGCTTGTCCGATGCCATCATTGCGCTGAGCCCCCTGCAGGCCTATGAACTGAGCGAGGTATTTCGCATTGCCCCCCGCAACAAGATACAGATCATCCCCAACGGGTTTGACCTCACCTCCTTCACTATGCACACCAATGCCAAGCGGGCGGCATTTCGCCAGAAGTATGGATTGACGGACGATGTGGTGGGAGTGGGCATTGTGGGACGGCTGGTACCTATCAAGAACCACGCGCTTTTCCTGGAAGGATTTGCCCGGATGAAACGCACTGCCACAGTACCGGTACGGGCGTTTATCATTGGAGACGGCGAGCTGCGCACGGAGCTGGAGGCGTTGTGCCGCCAGCTGGGGCTGAGCTATGACACCGGGGCTGGGCAAAGCGATATCGTATTCACCAGCTGGATACAGGATGTGAGCGAGCCGGTGGCCGGCCTGGATATCATTGCGCTGACCAGCCTGAACGAGGGCAACCCGGTGAGCCTGGTAGAAGCGCAGGCCGGTGCGCGCGCGGTAGTTTCCACCGACGTGGGCGGCGTGCGGGATACCGTATTGCCCGACCGCTCCGGACTGGTAGTCCCCACCCAGGATAGCGAGGCGCTGGCCACAGCGCTGCACAGGCTGGTGCATCAACCGGAACTCCGGCTGCAGATGGGAGAGACCGGACAGCGGTTTGCCCTGCAAAAGTTCAGCTGGCAGCGGCTGGTCACTGATATGGACGCCTTGTATACCCGGCTGCTGGCGGCCAAGAACCTGAAGGTGTAGGCACCGGAACCCACCTTACTCATGCCTCATCCAGGCCTTTACCGGGTGGGGCTCCTCCTGTCACCACAAACTCGCTGGTAACGATATACAAGTTTACACCGGTAACAACCGCCCCCTCCTCAGGTAGGCAGCATTCCCGTGCCCGTGGAAGGCATTGGGGAGAGTTGTTCCAGCAAAGCAGAGATCCTTCGCTGCACTCAGGATGCCACACGGGGAGGCAGGGGCTGCTGCCGGTTACCCGGCGATTC
>JAHBTG010000038.1 GCA_019638695.1 Bacteroidota bacterium
TCTGGAAGGTAGCACCCCCTACACGGCGGCTGCGTACTTCCACTACGGGCATTACATTATTAAGCGCATTCAGGAAAGTCTCCAGTCCGTTCTCGCCCGTCTTTTTCTCTACAATATCCAGTGCACCATACAGAATGCCGTATGACAGGCTCTTTTTGCCGTCTACCATCAGGCGGTTTACAAACTTGGATACGACTTCATTACCGAATTTGGGATCGGGAATAATTCTGCGTTTGGGGGCCCTACGGTTTCTCATGAGATTATTATGCTAAAGTGCAGATGCGTTCTTTCGGATGCTTTGATTATTTCTTACCGCCCGGTTTGCCGGCAACTTTCTGGTTTTTCTTAGTGCCGTATTTACTGCGGCCCTGCTTGCGGTCATTGACACCAGCGGTATCCAGTGCACCCCGCACGATGTGGTAACGCACACCGGGAAGGTCTTTCACCCGTCCGCCGCGTACCAGTACAATGCTGTGTTCCTGCAGGTTGTGTCCTTCGCCAGGGATATAGGCATTCACCTCCTTGCCATGGCTCAAACGCACACGGGCTACTTTACGCAGGGCAGAGTTGGGTTTTTTGGGAGTGGTGGTGTAGACACGCACACACACACCGCGGCGCTGCGGGCAGCTGTCCAGTGCAGGGCTCTTGCTCTTGGTCTCCGGAGTCAGGCGACCTTTTCTTACTAGCTGTTGTATGGTAGGCATAAGACCGTATAGTATTCGAAATGAGGTACTTTTAGCCAGAAGCAGGGACTACTTCCGGAAAAAGAACGGCAAAAATAGGAGCTTTTCACTTACGTTTCAACTTGCTCACATCTTTTTTTTCTTTTTTGTTGGGATAATTTTGGCCTTGTGCACATAATATTGTCCAATTCTTCGCCTGCGTTCACATTCCCTGCCCGCTTGCCCCTGAGCTGGCGCTTGCAATTTCGCCAGCAACCGGGGCAGATGGCCCAGCAATGCAGCCCGGTATTGCCGCTATCCGGGCAAAAATGGCTTGCCTGGATGGATATTTGGCCCCAGCAAGATTTCTGGCAGCCGCTAATCCATCCGGATGTTCCTTTATATATACGCGGAGTACCCAGGCGATTGGCAGCGCGGTTACGGCAACTCGGCTGGCAGCTCCTGCCGCAAGGAGTAGAGTTTGTACTGGATGCCAATCACCAGCCCCTGCGGCAAGCCGGCCTGCAAAAGCTGGTAGACAGAGGTATGCGCAAAGTGTACATACAGGAAGAACCTGTCAACTCGGAAACGGAACACCTGCTGGCCATACTGTCTGCACAAAGCCCGCATGCAGGGAAAAAGCAGTTGCGCTACCTGTTTCGCAGCCAGGTAGGACAATGTGACCGGCTTTGGCTGGCACGCACCCGGGATAGCCGCAAACCCCTGGCAGCCATCAGCGTCACACGCAATGGCGCTGCTTACTGGCACACGGAACAATGGGTGCGGCACAGGCAGGCGCCTGTAGGTTGTATGGAAGCGCTGGTTGTGCACATACACCAGATACTGGCCGCACAAGGCCACAGCCTGTCCTTAGGAGAAGTACCGTTCTGGCCCAAAGAACGCTATCATGCCGCTGCCGCCTGGGTGGCAGCGGCCGGGCGGTGGTTGTCTCCCGTATACGCTGCTGCAGGGCTGTTCAGGTTCAAGCAAAAGTTCGGGGGCAGGCCCCTGCCGCTGTACCTGGCAAGCAGCCACCATTCTCCGCTATGGGCGTTGCCGGACGTTTATGTGCAATGCGGTTTGCCCCTGCCCACACCCGGGCAGTTCTTCGGGTAAATGATACGGCCGGCATCTTCCCGGGAGAAGGAGAGTGCCTGCTCTCCTCATCCTTGGGCCAGCTTAGGCCAAGTGAAGGGTCTCGTGCGTATAGCCCTCCCCTACTCCGGCAAAATGCCGGTTACACAATGCACCGGGCAATGCAAGAACCACCGGGCAACCATAAGCATGCCCATGAAAAACCTCCTGAATTGATAAGCAATCCTCCTTTACTGTTATCTTTGCGGAACTTTCACCTCATTTATCGATTCTCCCATGAAAAACCGATTCCCCTCATCCATAACGCTTTTACTGGCCCTGGTGCTGGTGAGCGCCTGTGGCCATAATACCGAAAATACACAGGAAGAACTGGACAGCGAAGTGAAGGCACAGCACAACGAAGTAGTGCGCATTCATGACGAAGTGATGCCCAAAACCAGTGTCCTGAAAAAATATACCGAGAAAATCAAAACCCAGTTCCCGGATTCCCTGAAAGAAAAAGTGGAAAGCTCCCAGAAACGGGTGATAGCCGAACTGGAGGCTGCCGGCCAGGCGATGGATACCTGGATGAAAGACTACAAGATCCCTACCGTCAAGGATGAAAAGGCCAAAGCACTGAAGTACCTGGCCGTTCAGCGGGCCGAAGTGCAGAAAGTAAAAGAGAAAATCGAGGGCGCCCTGAAGAATGCCGCCGCACTGGTGAAATTGGACGATGCCGACCTAAATTCCAAAGGCGATGCCCAGGGACATGAAGGACACTCGCATGAAGGCCACAGCCACTGATTTTTTGAAAAAAATATTTGTCTGATAACAATATTCGTGCGAACTTGCAGCCCATTTTTCACAAACCGCTCGTGTTGCCCCTAAGCACATGGATTCAGTTAGTTACAAAACCCGAAGCATAAGCCCAGCTGAAATTCAGCGCGAATGGGTAGTTGTGGATGCCACAGACCTCGTTCTGGGACGCCTGGCCAGCCAGGTGGCCAGCATCATCCGCGGCAAACACAAGACGTTCTACACCCCCAATATCGACTGCGGGGACCACGTCATCATTCTCAACGCAGAAAAAGTGCGCCTCACCGGCAACAAACGGGAGGATAAGATGCACGTGTACCATACCGGGTATCCCGGTGGACAGCGTCATGTATCTGCCCGTCGCATTCTGGAGCGCACTCCTGAAAAACTTATAGAGCTCGCTGTAAGGCGCATGCTCCCCAAAACCAAACTGGGCCACCAGATGTATGCCAAGCTGCATGTATATGCCGGCAACGAGCACAAGCATCAGGCTCAAAATCCCAAACCACTGGAACTGAAGTACTAGCATGGAACAAATCAATTCCGTTGGCCGCCGCAAGCGCTCCGTAGCGCGTGTGTTCCTCAAGCAGGGTAGTGGCAAAATTGTCATCAACAAAAGAGACCCCGAGAACTATCTCAACAACGATATTCTCAAGATGAAGGTCAATCGTCCTTTTGAGCTGCTGGGCATCAGCCGCGAGCAGTTTGATATCATTGTCAATGTAGACGGTGGTGGCGTAAACGGCCAGGCAGAAGCCATTCGCCTGGGTATCTCCCGCGCCCTGGAGCAATATAACCCCGAGTATCGCTCTATCCTCAAAAAAGATGGCCTGCTGATGGTAGACAGCCGCAAGGTTGAACGCAAAAAGTATGGCAAACCCAAAGCCCGCAGAAGTTTCCAATTCTCCAAACGTTAATCCATGGCCATCCCCTCCCAAGAACAGCTGCTGGAAGCTGGTGTGCATTTTGGCCACCTCTCTCGCAAGTGGAACCCCCGTATGGCGCCCTATATCTTTATGGAGCGCAACAACATCCACGTCATAGACCTGAACAAAACCCAGCGCATGCTGGAGCAGGCTTGCCTCGTGGCGCGCCAGCTGGCCATCTCCGGGCGCAAGATCATGTTCGTGGGCACCAAGAAGCAGTCTCGCGAAATCATTAAGCAATACGCAGAAAGCGTGAATATGCCCTATGTCACCGAGCGCTGGCTGGGCGGCATGCTCACCAACTTTGCCACAGTGCGCAAAAGCGTGAAGAAACTCCAGAACCTGGAGAAGATGGAACTGGACGGTACCATCGACCTTCTCCAGAAGAAGGAACGCCTCATGCTGAGCCGTGAGAAAGGAAAACTGCACAGCGTACTAGGAGGCATTACAGACCTGCATCGCCTGCCCGCAGCACTCTTCATCATAGATATCTCTAAGGAAGATATAGCCGTAGCAGAAGCCCGCAAGCTGAATATCCCTACCATTGCTATCGTAGATACCAACAGCGATCCGAACCAGGTGGACTTCCCCATCCCAGGTAATGACGACGCTGCCAAATCCATCGAACTCATCACCAAGGCCATTACCGATGCCATTATCGAGGGCCTGGAAGAGCGCAAGCTCACCAAGGAGAAAGAGAAGACCGAAGGTGGCGATAGCGAAGCCAAAGACAAAGAACAGGTAGAGGCCTAGTACCCCTCCCTCCTTACGGAACCTATTCTACAAAAAAGCGGGTAAATTCTTACCCGCTTTTTTATTTTTGCAGTCTGTCTAAACACCCATCTCCAGCATGTCTGCCCCAAAACCCAGCATACCCTCCGGCACCCGGGATTTTCTGCCGCTGCAAACCCGCAGGCGGCAGCATATCCTGCAGACCGCTGCCCGCGTATTTACCAAATACGGCTACCAGCCCATAGAAACTCCCGCGCTGGAAAAACTGAGCGTGCTCACCGGCAAGTATGGCGAGGAGGGTGACCAACTTCTCTTTAAGGTACTCAACAGCGGCGACTACCTGGCCAAAGCCGATGCCGGCCTGCTGGCAGCACGTAACAGTGCCGCGCTGGCCCCTCAGCTGTGCGAACGCGCCCTGCGTTATGACCTCACCGTGCCATTTGCGCGCTTTGTGGTCATGCACCAGCATGAACTGGAATTCCCCTTCAAGCGCTACCAGATGCAGCCCGTATGGCGGGCAGACCGCCCTCAGAAAGGCCGCTACCGCGAGTTCTGGCAGTGCGATGTGGATGTAGCCGGCTCCACCAGCCTGCTGCACGAAGCGGAGTTTATCGCCATCTATGACGAGATCCTCTCCGCTTTGGGCCTCACGGACTTCACTATCATGCTCAACCACCGCAAGTTGCTGGCCGGATTGGCAGAGGCCGCCGGGTGCGCAGACAAGTTTACAGACCTGTGTGTGGCGATAGACAAGCTGGATAAAATAGGCCCTGACGGTGTACGCCAGGAACTGTCCGCACGAGGCATTACCCCGGCACAGGCAGAGAAGCTGCTGCCCTGGTTTGCTCTGCAAGGCACCCCCACCCAGGTGCTGGCGCAGCTGCAAACCCAGGTGCCTCCCAACGCCCTGCTGTCAGCGGCGCAGGCAGACCTGCATCAGATGCTGGCCTACCATGCAGTCATGCCCCACTTTCGCGCACAGCTGCGGCTAGACCTCTCACTGGCACGCGGCCTCAACTACTACACGGGCACCATCTTCGAGGTGCGGGCCGGGGGCGTGCAGATAGGCAGCATAGGCGGCGGCGGACGATATGACGACCTCACCGGCATGTTTGGCAAAAGCGGTATCCCCGGTGCAGGCATCTCCCTGGGGGCAGACCGCGTATATGATGTGCTGGACGAGCTGGGACTCTTTGCCCAACTACCGCATAGCGGCACTCAAGTGCTTATCATACGTTTCTCACCGGACAGTGAGGCAGAAGAGCTTACCCTGCTGAGCCGCTTACGCCAGGCGGACATTGCCGCAGAGGTATACCATGAGCCGGCCAGGCTGGGCAAACAATTCGGCTATGCCGACAAGAAGCAGATTCCCTGGTGCCTGGTCCTGGGCGATGAAGAGCGTGCTGCGGGCAAGGCCACCCTCAAGGATATGCAGAGCGGCGCGCAGCAAGCAGTGGACTTTGCAGGAATTGTGGCTAAATTACAGCATGCTTGAGGCGATACATGCATTTGCCCTGGATGAACAGCAGCCCTTGGTGGTGGTGCTCACAGGGGCTGGCATGAGTGCCGAGAGCGGCATCCCCACTTTTCGAGATGCCAACGGCCTGTGGGAAGGCCACCGCGTGGAAGACGTGGCCAGTCCGGAAGGGTGGGTGCGCCACCCGGAGCGCGTACTGGAGTTCTATAACCTGCGGCGCAAAGCGGCCTGGGAAGCACAGCCCAATGCCGGGCACCTGGCGCTGGCACAACTGGAACAGCATGGCCAGGTAGTGGTCATCACCCAGAACGTGGATGACCTGCATGAGCGGGCAGGCAGCACCCGCGTGCTGCATCTGCATGGCGAACTGCGTAAAGTACGCAGCACTGCCCATCCCGAGCTAGTATATGACCGGCAGGGCAACCCCGTCTACCTGGGAGACCTTTGCGAGCGCGGCAGCCAGCTGCGGCCGCATATTGTGTGGTTTGGAGAAGAAGTGCCGCACATTACTGCAGCAGCAGCGCTCTGCACCCAGGCAGATTTTTTTGTCATCATCGGCACTTCACTGGCAGTCTACCCGGCCGCCGGGCTTATAGACTATGTGCCGGACAAGACCCCCAAGTACATCATAGACCGGAAGATCCCTGCAATGGGGGCCTACCCTATCACCCGGTATGAATTACCGGCCAGCGAAGGCGTGCCGCTGGTAACGGCACAAATCCTGCAGCACCTCAAAACCCGGGGACGGTAACCATGCAGGCTCTGTGGCGTTCCGTGGCTCGTGTGCAGCGGCTGGACAGCTTATACCTGCTGTCAGGCCAGCCCTTGCTGATCCCGTATTACCATACGGTGAGCGATGACGAGCTCCCGCACATACGTCCTCTATATCCCCATAAGGGCGTCATACAGTTTGAGCAAGACCTGGAAGCCCTGCTTGCCGAATTTATGCCGATTACCTTATCCGAACTATTGCGCCACCTGCGTTTAGGCGACCGCCTGCCTCCCCGCCCTATGCTGCTCACTTTTGACGACGGATTGAAGGAATGTGCAACCATGATAACCCCCATGCTGAAACGCAAAGGCGTGCCCGCCTCGTTCTTCCTCAATCCCGCTTTCCTGGACAATACCCGGCTCATGTACCGGCACCAGGCAGGGCTGCTGATAGCCCGGCTGGTGCACAGGCCGGAACTGCGGGAGACAGCCCAGAAATGCCTGCAGGAGATGGGCTGGGGCGCCATGCCCCCGGAGGTGGCTATCCGGGAGATGCGCTATGAACAGCAGCCCCAGCTGGCGCAACTGGCCGCGGCACTGGAGGTGGACTTTGCCGGATTTCTGCAGGAACGCCAGCCTTACATGACCTGGCAGCAGGTGCAGGAAATGCGGGAGCAGGGATTTGACTTTGGTGCACATAGTATGGATCACCCCCCCTTGCAGGCGCTCCCGCTGGAGGAACGGCTCAGCCAGATACGGGAAAGCCTGGATATCGTGCAAGCACAGCTGGCGCTACCTTATCGTGCCTTTGCCTTCCCGTTCTCAGACAGGGGATTAACCCGCAGCTTTATGCGCCAGTTGGTATGGGGCATGGAGCCCATTGCAGACCTCACCTTTGGCACTTCGGGTATCCGGCAGGATGTGCACCCCCGTTGCCTGCAACGCGTGGACCTGGAGACCCCGCCCTACCCGGTCCGCCTCTCACTGAAAACCCTGTTCCTTAAATATCTGGCACGAAAAGTGTTGAGAAGGACACGCATGCGCCGTAAGCGTTAATAAATACCCCCTGCTTTATGTCCGTACGTCACCCCGCCCTGCAATTCCACTGGCTGCTGACCTGCTGCTGGCTGCTGGGGACACTGGCAGGCTGTGAACAAACGCCCAGGGTAAGTACCGGCTTTTACCACTGGAAAGGACGCTTTGCACCCGACAGCCTGGAAACCCGGATGCTCTGTGAACACCCGGTACTTTACCTCCGTTTTTTTGACCTTCACGCCCGTACCGGGGAGCCTCCTGTGCCGGTGGGGGTAACGGCCTCCTATTCCCCCGCGCCTTGTGCAACGGAAGTGATACCGGTCATCTTTATCACACAGCCGGCCCTCCGCGCACTGGACATGCGAGAGGTAGACACCCTGGCCGCACGGCTTTGCCATAAGGTGCAGCAAATGGCCGGGCGCTGGAATATTCCATTCCGGCAGATACAACTGGACAGCGACTGGACCCCGGTTACGCGCGACCGCTACTTCCGGCTGATCCGCCAGGTAAAGGCGCGGTCAGGTTGCAGGGTAAGCGTTACTCTGCGCCTGCACCAGACCAAAGATATTGCCAGCAACGGCATCCCGCCCGCAGACAGGGCATTGCTCATGGCCTATAACCTGGAGGACGTGCGCACACAATCGCGTAACAACAGTATCCTGCACCTGCCCACACTGCGGCACTACCTGGGCTACCTATCCGCCTATCCATTACCGCTGGATGTGGCGTTACCGATCTTCGGCTGGGGAGCCCATTACCGCACAGGCAAACTTCTGGGACTCATGCCGGATATGGAGAATCCCCCGGACAACCTCTTTACAGAGGCAGAAAAAAACACATGGATAGTACAAAAAAGTGGTTATTTTTCGGGTAGATACTGGTATGCAGGCGATATGCTGAAACTGGAATACCCGGAAGCCGCTACCATCCGGGAGGCGGCGGACGCCATCCGGGAACACCTGCCCCCTTCTGACAGCCTGAGCCTGCTGCTGTATCATCTACATTCGCCCAATCTCCACCGCTATGCGCCCATCTCTGCTATTTTCGATCGCTTTCGTTAGCCTGCTGCTGTTTCCCCGCACGCAAATGAACGGTTGCGGCTGGTTTGAAGAACCTGAGCCTTACGGTCTTTTTGCCCCGGATATGCTTGCAGACGAAGGCTTGCGTCCCTTTACCTTCTCTTGGAGTGCTTTTACCGATACGCTGGACCGCAGTGCAGCCAACCTGGCAGACTGGCAATCCCTAACGGGTAAAGACCTGAAGCCCGAAGAGCTGGAAAGAGTGGTCTATACCTATACCCTGAAAGACCTGGCCAAGCTGCGCAAAGAGTCCGGCAAGGATGGCTTAAAACCCAACCAGGGCGCTCCCATACCCGGCACCATACTGAGCTGGCTCATACAGCACCCCGAGCTACGGGAGCCGGTACTGGATTACCTGGTATTTGCCAAAACCTGTGAACCCCTGGCTGTTTTTGATGAGGAACATGCCTGGGAAGAGGACAAACCCTGGCGGGAGGAAGCCGTAATGGAGCGCTTGATAGCAGAAGGCGAGCGCCTGTATGTGGCTATGCCTAACGATTTCCTGAAAGCCCGGGTAGGCTTCCAAACAGCCCGCATGGCCTTTTACCAGGAATCCTTTGAACGGTGTATCGCACTGCATGACCGTATGGTGGCCCCGCTGCAAACTCCCAGCCGGTTGCGCTACTGGAGCCTGGCCAATAAAGCAGGCGCCTTGCGCCGACTGGGGCGCAAAGCGGAAGCCGCAGTAGCCTATGCAGAGGTATTTGCCTATTGCCCGGAACTGCGGGTGGTATGCACCAGGGGTTACCGCATAGAGTCGGATGAAGCCTGGCAGGAAGCGGTTGCACTGGCCAAAGACCCGGAAGTGCAGGCTACCCTATACCTGCTGCGGGCGCTGCAACCCTATGGGCTGCCGCTGGAAGAAATGCAGCAGATTTATAAGATAAACCCGAAAAGCACCATGCTGGAGCTATTACTGGTCCGGGAAGTGCAGAAAGCGGAAGAAAAGCTACCCCTGCCCGGTGAATACCGAAACGACTTCTGGACTGCCCAGGAAACAGCCAAAGATGAAGGACTGATACGGTTTGTGCAACAGGCCGCCTCCGAACGCAAAGTGCTGAACCCGGCGCTCTGGCAACTGGCCTGTGCGCACCTGCAGTTCATCCGTAAAGAGTATAAAGCGGCAGAAGCCAGCCTGAAAAAAGTGCAAGAGGCGCAATTAAGCTACCAGGGCAGGCTACTGTACCGGCTGCTCAATGTAGCAGTTCCCCTAGGGCAATTCAACCATGTGGGTCCCAAAGAAGAGATCAGGGTAATGGAAACCATCCTGCACCCCTGGCAGGCAAGCGACGTGCATGAGCGCACCATAGCCCTCACCCGCCAGCTCATGGCCAGCCAATATGCCCGGCAGGGAGATATTGCCAAACAACGTATAATGGAGAACGCGCCGCTGGACAGGGCAGAACTGGATGTCCCTACGCTGCGCCAGATCATTGTCTTCCGCCAGCGCAAGGACCTCAACGGCTTTGAGCAATGGATGGATGCCATGTATACCCCCAGCATGGAAGAGCTGCACGAAGCCCTGGGCATGGAACTGCTGGCCGAGGCCCGCTTTGACGAAGCCATTCCGGTACTGGAAAAAGGCACCCGGCAAACACTGCCCACAGACCCCTTCCGCCAGCACATAACAGATTGCCAGAACTGCAGCAGCAACGTACCCCAAAAACTGCTGACGCGGCTGGAATTTGCGCAACGGATGTCTACCCTGCAAAAACAAACCGCCAGCCCCAAGCTGGCGCCCAGCGCCTGGCTGATGCTGGGTCATGGTTTCTACAATATGAGCTATTATGGCCACTGCTGGAGGATCACCCGCTTTTACAGGGGGCAAAGCGGCAGGGAAACTTACTATGCAGGCTACGAAGCAGGGAACACGATGCTTAACCGGTTTATGGATTGTGAACCGGCACGCAATGCCTACCGCAAAGCGGCAGCACTGAGCCAGGTGGACGAACAAAAAGCGGAAGCGCTGTTTATGGCCGCCAAATGCGAACGCAACCTGCTCTACAACCTGTATTACTATCAAGACCGACCCGCCCAGCAACAGGCGTACCAGACACACTTTGCGGAATTGCAGGCGCTGAAGAGAACACGCTTCTACCAGGAGGCGGCCAGTGAATGCAGTTACCTCCTGGAGTTTGAGCGCAATTCCAGGTAAATGAATGTACGCATACCTCCTGTGCTAAAGCCGGGCGACCCGGTATACCTGCTAAGCACGGCCCGCGCCCTGAGTGCAGAACAGGCAGACGGACTAGTCGCCGCAGTGAAGGCCGCAGGCTACCGGCCCGTGGTGGGTGCAAGCCTGAAAGCCCGGCACCATATTTTTGCAGGGGATGACACCCTGCGGACAGCAGACCTGCAACGTGCGCTGGATGACCCGGATATACGCGCCATCTGGTGCGGACGGGGCGGCTATGGCACCACCCGCCTGCTGGATGCCATAGACTGGCGAGGGTTCCTGGTACACCCCAAATGGATCATCGGGTTTTCAGATGTCACCGCCTTGCTGGCCCAGACGGTGCGCCACGGCATAGCAGCCATACATGGTCCGCTGGGCATATTTGCGCAAAGCGCCGACGGGGCGGCTGCCTGGCAAGACACACTGGACCTGCTCTCCGGCAAATGGCCGCAGTATAGCTGGCCGGCAGGCACAGGGCAAATTACGGGGCAGGCTTCCGGCACACTCATAGGCGGCAAGCTCAGCCTGTTGTCGCACCTGGTGGGCAGTCCGGGGGAGTTTCCCTGGGAAGACAGCCTGCTATTCCTGGAAGATGTGGATGAGTATCTCTACCAGATCGACCGCTTGTTGCTGCAACTGCATCGCAGCGGCCGGCTGGCGGGTATCCGAGGGGTGGTGGCCGGCACCTTTAGTGACATTCATGACAACCCGGAACCTTTCGGGCTGACCCTGCACGAGATTCTCCACCGTGCCTTTGCTCCGTACCATATCCCGCTGGCGCTGGATTTCCCGGCGGGGCATGTGACGGATAACCGTCCCCTGCCATTAGGAATACCGGCACAACTGGCGGTCACGGCTACCGGTTGCAGGCTCAGCTTTCAGCCATAAGGCTCATCCTCCCGCATATTATCCACCTGCAGGCAAGGATGCGGATAACAACCCACGCGGTATAAGTTATGCACCAGGAGCTGGGGGGGGCCATCCAGGCGCACATATACCTCTGTATGCAATAGGTTCTTGAGCAAGGCAGTAAATCCTGCCATAGGTTTTCCCTCTTCGATATCCAGCTCATGCAACTGCACATGCAGCGTATCGGCAGGGTTTGAGGCGGCAAAGGCTTCCTTAAGCACAGACATATCATCGCCATCTAATAAGCCCGATATCATGAGGCTGTGGTTGGCGTGGAGTATCTCAATCATGTACCCAATCAAAGAATGCGCCAGGATATTCTATTATCTTTGCGATTCGTATCAGGAACCAATATAATACTTCTTTTCATGAAAAAGGCATTTATTACTGGGATAACCGGCCAAGATGGTTCCTACCTGGCAGAACTGTTGCTGGAAAAAGGCTATGAGGTGCATGGCCTGGTGCGCCGGGTCTCTGTATTTAATACCGACCGTATAGATCATATCTTCAATCACCCGAGCCTTCAG
The DNA here is from genome assembly GCA_019638695.1 of Bacteroidota bacterium. GTDB lineage: Bacteria > Bacteroidota > Bacteroidia > J057 > JAJTIE01 > JAHBTG01. Next base: position 12,125 of record JAHBTG010000038.1, read on the forward strand.
CTTCACCACGGAGACGTGACGGATAGCGCCAACCTGAATAAACTGCTCTCCACCATCCGGCCGGATGAGATTTATAACCTGGCAGCGCAAAGCCACGTGCAGGTCTCTTTTGAAGTGCCGGAATACACTGCGCAGGTGGACGCCCTGGGCACACTCCGTATCATAGATTCGATGCAGAATCATTGCCCCGAAGCACGCTTCTACCAGGCCTCTACCAGTGAATTATATGGCAAGGTGCAGGAGATCCCACAGAAGGAAACAACGCCGTTCTATCCCCGCAGCCCGTATGGAGTAGCCAAGATCTACAGTTTCTGGATCGTCAAAAACTACCGCGAAGCCTATAATGTACATGCCAGCAACGGCATCCTGTTCAACCATGAATCGGAGCGCCGGGGCAAGACCTTTGTCACCCGCAAAATTACCACGGCATTGTCCAAACTGGCAGCCGGCAAAGAAGGCAGTATTAAGCTGGGTAACCTGAACGCGCAGCGAGACTGGGGCTATGCCAAGGAATATGTAGAGGGCATGTGGCGTATGCTGCAGCAACCCCAGGCCGATGATTATGTACTGGCTACCGGCAAAACATATTCTGTCCGGGAGTTCGCCTACAGGGCAGCTCGCTACGCCGGTTTTGACCTGGTGTGGGAAGGCGAGAATGAACATGAGAAGGGCATAGACCGCAAAACAGGCCGAGTAGTGATAGAGGTTAGTCCGAAATACTTCCGTCCTGCAGAAGTGGATCTGCTGGTGGGAGACGCCAGCAAGGCGAAACAGGTGCTGGGCTGGGAAGCCAGCACAGACCTGGACGGCCTTATCCGCATCATGATGACCCATGATCTGGCAGAACAGGGGCTTGCACTGGAAACTGTGACGTTATGAAACCCGGCGCCAAGATCTACGTAGCGGGCCATCGCGGCATGGTGGGTTCGGCCATTGTGCGGGCACTACAGGCGGCAGGGCATACCCGGCTGCTGGTGCGCACCCGTGCAGAACTGGACCTGCTGGACCAGGCAGCGGTACAAGCCTTTTTCCTGGCAGAGAAGCCGGATTACGTATTTATGGCTGCCGCCAAGGTAGGCGGTATCCTGGCCAATAACACGCAAAAGGCAGACTTCCTGTACGAGAACCTGCAGATCCAGAACCATATCATCCACAGCGCATACCTCAGCGGAGTAACCAAGCTGCTGTTCCTGGGTAGTTCCTGCATATACCCCAAGCTGGCACCGCAACCCCTGAAAGAAGACTATTTACTCACCGGCCCGCTGGAGCCCACCAATGATGCCTATGCTATTGCCAAGATTGCAGGCATTAAATTATGTGAGAGCTACCGCAGTCAGTATGGCTGCAACTACATATCGGTGATGCCCACCAATCTGTATGGCCCCAACGATAACTACGACCTGAATAACAGCCATGTGTTGCCGGCGCTTATCCGCAAGATGCACGAAGCCAAGCTGAATGGCAGCCCGGAGGTAGTGGTATGGGGAGACGGCAGTCCGCTACGGGAGTTCCTGCACGCGGACGACCTGGCCGATGCCTGCTTGTACCTGATGGAACACTATAACGAACCGGAGCTCATCAACATCGGTACAGGTGAGGATATCCCCATAGGCGAACTGGCGCAGCTTATACAGCGGATTGTAGGATACACCGGCCGGCTGGTATTTGACGCCAGCAAGCCCAACGGCACCCCCCGCAAGCTCATGGACGTCAGTAAGCTGCACGCCCGTGGCTGGAAGCACCGCATCGCGCTCGAAGAAGGCATACGCGCCGTATATGCAGCCTATGCACAGGCGCATCCCCTCATTTCTTAAGCCAAAAGCCCACGCGCTTTAACTGTATACCTGCAAAGGGTCTCTTTTATACCCGCGGGGGGGACTGCAGGTTCTGCACCTTTGACAGGGAGAAGAAAGCTGGTGGAGAGAGGGAGCACTTGCAGGTACAAGAAGAGGCAAAAGCAAAAAGCCGGTGTTTCCACCGGCTTTTTGTATAGGGTACGCGCTAGAGATCTAGCGGCAGAACTTCTTGAAACCAGCACTGGTCTTCACGGTCTTGAAGGCAGAGTTGCTGCATACATTGGACTTCAGATCAGCTTTGAGCTCAATGGCTTTGTCAAGGTTCTCGATGGTCTTGTCAGTGTGGCCTTTCCAGGCATAGACAATAGCCAGGTTGAAATAAGCCTCAGCCAGTTTGCTGTCTTTGCTGATAGCCTCTTTGAAGTCGGCTTCTGCTTCGGTCATGCGGCTGGCTTTCAGGCGGGCCACCCCACGGTTATTGAGGAGAGTAGCTGTGCTGGCGCCCAGCTTGTCATACTCTGCCAGGGCACCGCTCAGGTAACCTACTTTCTCCATCATTACCGCACGGTTTTGGGTGAGCGCAGTATTGGAAGGATTCTTGGCAATGTAGGTGGTGTAATCGTTCAGCAGGCGCATGCGGTCAGAGAGGCTGTACATGTCGGCATACTTGGTCTTATAGCTCAGGGCAGCCATACCATATTGGCTGTTATCGCGGTCCAGGTTCAGGGCAGCCTCAATGTCAGAGATAGCACTCTTTACACTGTTCAGCGCAAAGTGGTAGGTGCTACGCATGGCATACAGGTTGCCGGTCTTGTTGCTGTTCACATCGATCAGGGTGTTGAGCACATTCAGACCCTTGTTGGCATCCACGCTCTCGCGGTATTCCGTGACCACGAACTTCTGACGGGCTACATCATACAGTGCAGGCGCAATGATGGGAATCTGAGAAGGATAGTACTCCACGTACATACGGTCCTTGGTGTACTCAAACTGGAAGGTGATATAGGTGTGGCGGCAATACTCCAGCACATCGCTCACGAGTTTACTCTTCTTGGGAGTTACCAGCAGCAGTTTTTCATCGCGCAGAAGCTTCTCCTTATCATCGGGAGACTGGGGACCATTGGCAATTTCCAGGAGGCGGCCACGGGTCTTGTCGTCAAAGTTAACGGTCTTCACAAGTTGCACGAAGCGATCCCAGTCTTCGCCTTTGCCACCGGCAGAGATGCGGATGTCTGTGCGGCCCAGTTTCTCAAAGTGCTTGTTAAGGTCGGTCTTCACCACTTCGGCACGGCGGGCGCTCAGGTCCTGGTTCAGTTGTACGGTACCGCCCTGAGAAGCATAACCATCGATATTGATGGACTTAAGCTTGAAGCCCATATCCTCATATTTGCTGATATAATTGAGGATGGCGTTGTTCAGCGTGTCTTTGTTAAAGTCGGTAGAACTCATGGGGAAGATGAGGTCCAGCGAACCGGTAAAGCCCTGGTAACGGTAGTTCTCTTCCTTAATGTCGATTTTAGGCATCTGCACCACGCTCTGGGTGTTTACCTTCTCATAAGGCTTGTCTGTGCAACAGTTGGGCTCAATGGGACCCAGAGGAGCTTCCACAGAGTTGCAGAACACTTTTTTCACTTTACCGGCCTTGTCCAGTTTCACCACGGAAAACTCCAGGGTGATCTGCTTGCCGTCGATCTTCTTAGAGGTAGGCACCTTGTACACAAAGAAAGGATCCTTGTTGGCAGCCAGGTAAGCAGCGTCTACCGTGAGGATACCCAGGTCTCCCTCCGGCTCAGATTCAATTGCCTTGAGGTGCTCCTGTGCAGTGTATTTCACACGCACCTGCACGGCCACGCCTTTCTGGAGGTACTTGGCATACTGCAGGTCATTGATCAGGCGGAAATACAGCATATCTCCCTGCTGCTCAAACTGGCCGGGCTCCAGGAACATACCCTGCTGGCTGCTGTTATCATATTCGGCCACGCGCAGTGTACTCACACCAGTGTTAGCATCCACAATCTGGGTGACTTCATCTGCAAACTGGTCACAGGTATTGGTCACCTTGCGGCCTTCATATTTGGTTTTGTTAATAACTCCTTCAGGCGTACAGGCGCTGAAGAGCAATGCCACACCCACAACCGGGGCAGCAAAACGAGTAAAACCTTTAGTCATAGAGAAAGACATTAGTGGTAGGGATGGCTATGTACTTGTATGGTGTTATAGTCAGCACAAATGTAGGGAACAAATCTCGAACGCATGCGCAGACTTTGCGCCATATAACAAGATGAACCCTGCAAAAATACAGACTGGAACGAAAATATCAACCTTGATTATTAAAAACTGTTGAAATTTCATGGCCATTTAACATAATTAATCAGGCGTAATTGCAACCGAACCGGCATCTGATTACAGATTTCCATAAAAATCGCCGCAAAAGGTATGACTCTGCGCACCAAAAAAGTATTGCGCAAATGCTTGCCCAATCTTCAGCTTTCTTTTTATTTGTGGAAACTAATACTGGCTCATGCATACACTGTACCTCATTCGTCATGCCAAGTCGGACTGGGAAAACCAGCTGGCAGACTTTGAGCGCCCGCTCAATGGTCGGGGCCTGCACAACGCCCCCCTGATGGGCCAGCTACTGAAGGCGCAGGGTGTACAACCCGACCTGGTAGTGAGCAGCCCGGCGGTGCGGGCGCTGCATACGGCCCAGCTGGTCGCCGAGGAACTGGGCTATGAGCCTACCCGCATCCGAACCGAACCGCGTATCTACGAGGCCATGACCAGCACCCTGCAGGAGATCATCCACAGTCTGCCGGATACGGCGGCAACGGTGCTCCTTTTCGGTCATAACCCCGGCTTCACCCGCCTGGCCAACCTCCTGTGCACAGATCTGGAACTGGATAACCTGCCCACCTGCGGCATTGTGGCGCTGGGCTTCGCCACAGGAAGCTGGCGGGCGGTGGAAGCGGGCACGGGCAGCCTGCTGCTGCTGGACTACCCCAGGCGCCACACGGGCTAGCCTTGTCCTCAGTTCCCAAACCGGCGGCGCATTTCCAGGCGGATCAGCTCCCGCTCTACCATGAGACGGGCAACGGCGTGAGCCCGCAGGGAAGTCCCCGGCGCCTCCAAAGCCTCGAGAAACCGGGCCTCAGGCACATCCAGCCGATACATCAGCTGCGCCAGTGTCTCAAAATGTTCCTCCAGTAGAGTCTGCACATAGCCGGCCAGCCAGTCTTCCAGCGCTTCGCGGGTAGGCGGCTCGGGCACACTGGTCAGCGCCAGCGGACCCATGAGCCGATTGGCCACAAAGGCCCAGTCCCCGGGCAAAGGTTCCATCAGCTATGCGGTTGAGGCGAGACGTCCTGGCGCAACTGCAGGCGTTCTATCAACATGCGCTCCAGCTGACGGCCCAGGCCTTTATAGATCCAAAGCATCACGGCCATCATTACGGCAATGGAGGCCCCCAGCATGGGCGCTACCATTTCCATCACCTGGCCCTGTTGCTGCTTAGCCAGGAAGATATAGACCCCCATTTGTGTGACGAATCCGAAGGCAAAGGCAATGACCAGCACCAGCGGGATGCCTGTGGACAGGCGCACACGGGAACCGGCTACGCCGGTTTGAATTGTCAGGGCTGCCTGGAGCAGGCCGTTGCGGTTCTGTGTCTTACGGGCAGTGGGAAAGATCGCGATCTGATCATCCCCCTTGGGCTCTGTTGCAAAGAGAGTGCCCTTGAATGCACCGCTGGTCACCCTAAGCTCGGTTTGGCGGAGAGTGGCCAGTAATTCATCCCGGCTGCCCTTGGCCAGAAAGGATTTATGGCTAAAGAAAAGGGTACGCGGCATATACGGCGGCTTAGGACAGCGCCTGCGTAACGGCCTGTGCGGCCTCACGCAGCTCAATGGCAGGAATCACCTTCAGGCCGCTATTGCGGATGATCTCAGCGGCTTTATCGGCATTCGTACCCTGGAGGCGCACGATGATAGGCACCGGGATGTTACCGATCTTCTTGTAAGCTTCCACTACCCCATTGGCCACGCGGTCGCATTGTACAATGCCGCCAAATACATTGATGAGAATAGCTTTTACACTGGGGTCTTTGAGGATAATGCGGAAGCCAGCTTCTACCGTCTGCGCATTGGCCCCGCCGCCTACGTCCAGGAAGTTGGCAGGCTCCCCGCCGGAGAGCTTGATCATATCCATAGTGGCCATAGCCAGCCCGGCGCCATTCACCATACAACCCACGTTACCATCCAGCTTGATATAGTTGAGATTGGAAGCATGGGCCTCGGTTTCCAGCGGCTCTTCCTCAGTGAGGTCCCGCAGCTGGGCGAACTCGGGATGACGGTAGAGGGCGTTATCCTCTATTTCCAGTTTGCAGTCTACTGCAATGATACGCTCATCGCTGGCCTGCAGCATGGGGTTGATCTCCAGCAGCGCAGCATCGGTACCCTTGTACGCCTCATACAGCTTTTTGATAAAGGGCACGGCATGCTTATAGGCTTGTCCGCTGAAACCCATCCGGAAGGCCACCTTGCGTGCCTGGAAGTCTGCCAGGCCCACCAGGGGATCTATCCATTCCTTCACGATCTTCTCTGGATGGTGTTCTGCCACCTCCTCAATATCCATACCTCCTTCGGCAGAGGCCATGATCACATCCCTGCCCGTAGCACGGTCCAGGGTGATAGAGAAGTAATATTCCTTGGGCTCTTTGGCACCGGGGTAGAACACATCTTCTGCGACCAGGATCTTGTGCACCTTCTTGCCCTCCGGCCCGGTCTGGTGGGTTACCAGCTGCATGCCCAGGATATTACCGGCCACCTCCTTCATCTTGTCAAGCCCCTTGGCCACTTTTACACCGCCGCCTTTGCCACGGCCACCGGCATGGATCTGTGCTTTCACCACATAGAAGTTATTGTCACTCACAGTGGGGTACAGTTGCTGGGCAGCTTTCACGGCTTCATCCACCGTGGTGGCTACAAAGCCACGCTGTACGGGGAGGCCATAGCTGGCAAGCAATTCTTTGCCTTGGTATTCGTGGAGTTTCATAGAAAGGAAGGATAATGAGACGGAGGCAATTTTACGGAGAAAAGCGGGAATGGCAAAGGGCACTAACTAAAAAGTCCCCAATAGAGATTTGCCCATTGTCCCAGGGCCAGCAACAGCCCAGCCCAGCGGAAGACGCTGTGCAGCACAGAAGCCGCGGGCCAGTTCCCCAGCGGTGCTGCCAGGCGCAGCAGGAGCGGCCCCAGGAAATAGCTGAGGCTAAGGCCCAGGAAACCACCAGCTACCACATCCAGGGGAAAATGAGCGCCCACCCAGATGCGGGTCAACGCCAGGCACAAGGCAGCCCCTGCCAGAAGGGCCTGCCCTACCCTGCTACGCACCACCATAAGCAAGCAGGTAGCAACCGTGAACAGAGATGTACTGTGGCCCGAAGGAAAACTATTGACAGTGGGGGTATTTGCCGGAAAAGCGTACTGGTGCGCATAATGCACGGCGGGGCGTGTCCAGGAGTCAAAAAAGCCATGCTTGAGCGCCTGCGCTACTAACCCGGAGAGGGCTACCAGTAGCAAGGCGGAGACCAGCCAGGGAAAATGCCTGCGGGGCAAGGCCCAGGCCAGCAGCGTGCACAGGATAAGCGAATCGCCCAGGTGAGTCAGGGGAAAAGCCCAGACATAATGTGCCCCACCGTCATACAACAAAGTGAATAACCGCCCATTGCCATACACCAGTATAAGGGCCAGCAACAAACCAAGGCCCAGTTTGGCGCACATGCCAAAGACCCAGATACTCCTGGGGTTCCAGTTATTTGGCCAGCCAGCCAATGGGGTTTACCGGGTTAAAGTCTCGATACAGCTGGAAATAGAGCTGGGTCTCCCCGGTTTCTTCGTGCGTTTGCACCGTACCCAGCGGAGTAAGCGCGCTCACCTGGTCGCCCTGGCTCACACTCACCGTCTGCAGGTTGGCATACACGGAGCGGTAGCTGCCGTGCTGCAAGATGACCACACGGCCATAGTTGGGAATCTTGCCGATCATAGTCACCTTGCCGTCAAATATAGCACGCACCTCCTGCCCGCGGGCAGTGCTGATGTAGATGCCGTCATTGATGACCTCTCCTCCCGTGGGGGTGCGGGAACGGCCGAAATACCCCGTAACCACCCCTTTGTTCATAGGCAGCGGCCAGGGCAGCTTACCCTTATTGCTGGAGAAATTGGCCGTGAGCTTATGGATGACATCCTTGTTGGCAGCCGTCATGTTCTGGCTGCTGGCAGCTACCATTTTTTTGATCTCTTCGCGGATCTTGGCCAGTTCTTTTTTGTACTGGGTGATGTTCTGTTCATACTGGGCCTCCTTGCCGCGCAACTGGTTGTAGAGCTCGTCCTTCTTCTGCTTGGCATCAGCCAGGCGCTGCGCCTCTGTTTTGCGGTTATCCAGGAGTAGTTGCTGCAAACGCAGCTTCTCCTGCTTCTCGGCTTTCTTCTGCTCCAGATACTTCTGGGTGCGGCGCACAATGGCCAGCTGATTCCTTCGGTATTTGGCAAACTCCTGGAAGTAGACCATGCGGTCATATGCCTGCCGGAAGCCGGAGCTGCTCATCAGCCAAAGCAGCACGTGGATATCGCTCTGGGAGAGATAGGCCATGCGGGCAGCCTGCGCATAACTTTTGCGGAAGGTAACGATGTCCTTCTCCATGCTCACCAGTATACCCTCTATCCTGTCTACTTCCCGGTTGATCTGGTGGATTTCATCGTTAATGGTCTCTAGCAAACGCTCCCGCAGCTGCACCTGCTTGCGCAGGAGGGACAGCTCATTAAAGGACTTTCGCTTGACGTTACGGGTTTCCTTGAGGAGGTTCTCGGTCTGCTGCACCCGTTGCTGCAGCTTCTCCTGCTCCGTCTTGAGGTCGCTCACCGAGATAACCTTGCGGCGCGCCTGGGCCCATAATTCCCACGAGAGCCATCCCCCCCCCAATAACAGAAGGCAAAAGCAGGCGAGCAGTGTGCGCCTAACGGGGCTTAACCACTTGGTAGTCATCGGGCACAACGAAAGGGATGGAAAGTTTGCCGGAGTTGAGTGTTACATTCTTGTGTTGCAGCTGAGCCTCCAGCCGGGTATCCCCCTCTACTTGCAAATGTAATAAAAAGGGCAGGCGCCCCATGACCAGCGCCTGGTACTCCTGGTAGTTCAATGTGGATTTCCGGGGGCTGTTTCGCAAATTCCCGATGATTGTGGCGGGCCGCATCTCCGCCTTGTTGATAACTATCTCGGCAGAGGCCTGTTCCGTTTCACAAAACAAGCGGGGAGCCTCTCCTTTCAGCTCTGCACGCCGGACCTGCGAGGCCAGCACCGGGAAGTTGCCCAGGATCAGATGCTCCAGGGTATGATAATCTACCTGGAGGCCCACTTTCTCACTCACCCAGGCATAATCTGCAGGGATATAGGTATTCTGCAGCCGGTTGAGCACCTGCACCTCCTCCGGGGTAGCCAGTATGCGCAGGCCCTCGAAACCGATTACGGTGACGGATAACCAGATGGCTTTGCCATGTTCTATCCGCAGCTTATAGGTAAAGCTCTGCTTGTTACTGGCATCCTGAAACCTGCCTTTTCCCTTAATCTCAAGGTCTGTGAACCGGAAAGCCGCCTTATCCAGCTCTGCCAGGAGCTTTCGGGTATTCTCGGGCAGCGGTTGCCCGCCGGGTAGCGCTCCGCCCTTGCCTTTACTGAGTTTGCGGCTGCCATTACAGCCGGCGGCGCACAGCAACAGGACCAGTGCACCGGTTAACCAGAGTTTGTTCACGGCTGGTTTTCCTTGATTTTGCGCTCTAATGCCTCATTGGGCGTACCTTCTTCACGGGCCAGCTTCCAGAATTTCTGGGCATTGATTTTGTCTCCCAGTTTGAGATACACATCTCCCAGATGCTCTGCCACTTCTGCCGAAGGCGCCATTTCATAGCTCTTGGTGATCCAGGTGCGGGCGTCCTGCAGGCGGCCCAGTTTATACAGCACCCATCCATAAGTGTCCATAAAGTAGGGGTTCATGGGCTGGCCGTTCACCGCCTTCTCAATGAGTTGCAGGGCATACTCCAGGCGCTCTCCGCGCAGTGACAAGAAGTATGCGTAGTTATTCATTGCCGTGTAACTGCGAGGATTGATCTCCAGGGACTTGGCAAAAGATTCGTCACTGCGGGCATAGTTCTGGGTATAGTGATAAGCATCGCCCAGCAACAGATACACTTCTGCCTGGCGCATGCCCTCTGTCATTTTGAGCAGACGGACGCCGGTCTCTATGGTCTCGGTATACTGTTTCTGCGCATAGCAGGCATGGGCATAATACAGCAGGATATCTACATTGTTGGGGTAGATGTCCAGCGCCATCCGGGCATCGGCCTGCAGGCTGTCCATACGATTCAGCTCTGCATCTACCTGGATAAGCTTCATCCACAGGCTCAGGTTATTTTCTTCCTGGATGGCTGCGCGTTTGAACCAGATACGGGCATCGTCCAGTTTGCCCCGGCGCAGCATGCGCTCTCCCATATAGGATGACAGTATGGAATTATCCGGGTGAGCAAGCCGCAATTGCTCCAGCAGCCCGTCAATGCGGTTCTGCTGCAGGGTGTCGTCCGGCTGCGTATCCAGGCGCAGCAGGTATTGTACTTTTTCTTCCAGGTCTATATCCGGCAAGGCAAAGGCTATGGCAGCCAGGCTGTCCGCCTTGCGGTTCTCACCGCTTTCCTGGTATTTTTCTATGAGCCGGAAGAGGGCAAAAGCATCGGAGGGGTTTTCCTTAAGCAGATTCTCCAGCAATACCCTGGCGGCATCCGGGTTGTCCGTAGCCAGGTACAGATCATACAGTTCATACCGGTACTCTTTGATAGCGGGATACTCCTCCACCAGGCGCAGCTGCGTCTGCACGGCCTCTGCCTGGCGGTTGAGATACAGGTATACTTCTTTCTTCTGGCGCAGGAGTTCGGCATCTGCTCCCCGACGGTTCATCAGGGTATCATACAGGCCCAGGGCTTTTTCATACTCACGCGCCCGCAGGTAATGATCTCCCAGGTCAGAGATCAGCTCGGTATCATCCGGGAAATACTTGCGGGCATTCTCCAGGGTCTTCATCGCTTTCTCATGCTGGTTGTCATAGAGATACAGGCGAGCCAGCAACTGGTGAAAGAAAATATTATGAGGGTCCAGCTTCACTGCCTTCTCGGCATAGGGCAGGGCATTTTCATGAGTGCCGTTACGGTGGAGCAAACGGGCCACATGGTAGTTGGCAGCTGCATGATCCGGGTACAGCTTGAGCACAGCCATATACCCGTTCAGCGCGTCGTCATAATACTCCTGGGCTTCTTTGGTAGCGGCGTCTATATACAGATCGGTGAGCTGTATCTTGAGCTCGGGGCTGATCTTCCCCTGCACCGCCCTGGCAGGCGTTTTCCCCTGCTGGTTGGTGCGGGAGGAACGGCACGCAGGCAATACCAGCAAGACTGCCAGCGGGCCTACCAAAAGCCAGGGATGGATCGCTTTCATGCTCTAAATTACGGAGAAATCACCCAAGTTAATATCCTGGGGTTTGAGCAGCACCTGGGCATGCGTGCCCACAAGGGCCCGGTGCAGGTTGGCATGCTCTACCTGGGTATTGTCCCGCACAATGCTGTCTGCAATCACACTTTGACGCACTTGGGTGCCGGCTCCCAGCGCCACATGCGGACCTATCACAGAGCCTTCTACACGGGCGCCTTCGCCTATGTAGCAGGGAGGAATGATGATACTGTCCTTGATATGGGCATTGGGACTGATCAACGACTCGGGGTTGGTTTGCAGCTGCAGGATGCGGGTATTGGTATCCAGCACATTGTCCTTGTTGCCACAATCCATCCATTCCTTGACGGTACCGGGGACAAAGCGTTTGCCGCTGCTCTTCATGCGCTCCAGGGCATCGGTCAGCTGATATTCTCCTTTATTCCGGATGTCATTGTCCAGCAAATGCTGGATCTCCCTCCGTAACAGAGCGCCGTCCTGGATATAATAAATACCAATGATGGCCAGGTTGGAAACGAAAGTTTCAGGCTTTTCCACCAGCTCCTGTATAATGCCGGCGGCATCCACAGTCACCACCCCAAAGGCACGGGGGTCTTCGACCTCCTTCACCCAGATCACACCGTCTTTGGTTTTATCCAGCTGAAAGTCTGCTCTAAAGAGCGTATCTGCAAAGCCGATAATAACCTCTCCTTCCAGGCATTCCTGTGCGCACTGGATGGCATGCGCGGTACCCAGGGGCTGGTCCTGGTAGAAGATGCGGCCTCGGGCGCCCAGCCTGGCAGCCACAGCCAGCAGGTCTTCCTCCACCTGTTTGCCAAAGTCACCTATCACATAGGCAATCTCATCTATTTTGCCCCCATAGGTAGCCGCCATATCCTCCACCAGACGTTGTACGATAGGCTTGCCGGCTATAGGCAACAGGGGTTTGGGTGTGGTGAGGGTATGTGGCCTCAGGCGAGAACCGCGTCCCGCCATGGGAATGATGATATTCATACAGGAAAAGTTAGATACAAAGTGTATGCCAAAATGCGGGCTAAAATTAGGAGGTGAGGCCCGTATGTCCAAAGCCGCCTGTGCCCCGTTCGCTTTCCGAGAGGGAGTCCACGGGCAGCCAATCTATCTTGCCATAGATAGCCAGCACAAGTTGGGCTATGCGCATACCGCTCTCGATCCTGAAGGGTTCCCTCCCATGGTTAATCATCAGCACGCGCAGTTCGCCCCGGTAATCGCTGTCTATGGTACCCGGACCGTTCAGGATGGTGACGGCATGTTTGGCGGCCAGCCCGCTTCGGGGGCGCACCTGCATCTCATAGCCCTCAGGGATCTCCAGGTAAAGACCGGTAGGCACGGCCACCCAGTCGCCGGGCGCCAGGGTGATAGGGCCGTCCGGCAACCAGGCACACACATCCTGCCCGGCGGCGCCGGTAGTCTGGTAAGCGGGCAGTGCATGGCCGCTCTGATTCACAATACGCACAGGGATCATATGGCAAGTCGGTCACAGGTGGCTGCCAGTTGAAAGTCCTTGTCTGTCACTCCACCGGCATCATGCGTAGTAAGCGACACCTCTACTGTGGCATAGCTGTTGGACCAGTCGGGATGATGGTTGGTCTTCTCCGCGGTCAGCGCCACAGCTGTTATGAACTGAAAGGCCTCCACAAAATCTGCAAATACAAACTTGCGATACAAGGCATTCTGCCGGAACTGCCAGTCTGGCAGGAAAGTGAGACGCTGCTGCACCTCAGCTTCGGAGTAATGTGTTTTCACCACAGGAAATAAATTGAGATTCTATACCAGGGGTAGTATGTATCAGGTCTTCTGCTTTTTCTTCTTGGCCGCAGGAAAGAGCACATTGTTGAGGATCAGGCGATAGCCGGGACTGGTCTTATACTGGTTCATATCCGTAGGCTCCTCGTGCACATAATGCTGGTAATCCTCAGGATCATGCCCGCCATAAAAGGTCCACATACCGCGGCCGAGATTACCATGAATATAGCGGGCTTCGCCGGCGCCCTTGAATTCGCCCATGATCAGGACCTCCGGTTTAATGACCGATTTGACAAATGCGGTAGACTGCCCCATAAATCCCTTGATCGTGCGGGTGTGGCACTGGGTGAGCATGGAGGGCACAGGATCCCATTTGGCGCTGAATTCAAAGAGCGTGAAATAGTCCAGCGGCTCCTGGATATTGCGGCCGTTGAGCGGAGAAGCATCTATATCCGAGTGCTCATAGCGCAAGGGATTGCGCTCTACCCTGAAGTTCTGAAAGGCCAGCGTCTGGCTGAAATCCAGTTTCTCCTGGAAGTTGGGATCCATAGGATCGCCATCGAACATATAATCACAGATGTCAGTGTTATGGGCTGCCAGCGCAATGTCATAGGTATCTGTGGCAGAGCACATGGCAAAGAGAAAACCGCCGTTATTCACGTATTCCTTGATGCGCTGCGCCACGGCCAGCTTCAGCTTGGAAACTTTGGCAAACCCATATTTGCGGGCAATGCCCTCCAGCTCCGCCACTTGCTCGAGGTACCAGGGCTGGTTGCGGTAGGACGCGTAGAACCGGCCATACTGCCCGGTAAAATCCTCGTGGTGGAGGTGCAGCCAGTCATAGTCGGAAAGTTTGCCGTCCATCACCTCGCTGTCATAAATAATATCATAGGGGATCTCGGCATAGGTAAGCACCAGCGTCACGGCATCATCCCAGGGCTGGGCGCTCTTGGGACTATAGACCGCTATCTTAGGTTCTTTCTCCAGCTTTACCATATCGGTATTGCTGCTCTCGGAGGTTACCAGTGCCAGGATCTGGTTATACTGGGCATCGGAAAGCTTCTCATAGGCCACATTGCGAATGACCAGTTCCTGCTCAAACTGCGGAAGGGCCTCAAAGGCAAAGCTCCCGCCCCTGTAGTTGAGCAACCAGTCTACCGGGCTGCCTTTGGCCAGCACCCAGTAGCTCACCCCATAAGCTTTGAGATGCTCATTCTGGGCGGCATCCATAGGGACCAGCAACATGGCGGCGTGCAGGGCAGCGCCTGCCCATAGACCGGATAGCCACAAGCCGATACTGATTATCTTTCGCATGACGTTATCTACCCACAGTATATTACACAAATTAACGTGAAAACCGCTGCCCAAATGTATACTACCTGCTTTTTTAGCCCTATGAATCTCAAATTAACCCGCTGGCTGCTGCTATGGCTCTTTGCCGGCGCCGGGATGTCCGCTCCGGCCCAAACGTTCCGTCATATCGTATACAGCGGCAACCAGACGCTGATACTCAGCCAGGCCGACACCGAGAACATGACCCTGGAAGGCCCCAAGAAAGACCAGGCAGGCGTGGGCTTTGAGGTGAAAGAAGATATCCTGTATATATCGGACAAGCCGGGATTCGTATTCAAGTCCCCGGTCAGTATACGGGTGAGCTACCGGCACCTGGACAGCCTTGCCCTAAGCGGACAAGCCCGCGCGCTTAACGACATCAGCATACGGCATCCGCTGGCCATTGCCCTGAGCGGGCAGAGCGAAGCCAACCTGGAGCTGGAAGCCCCCGAGCGCCCTTTCCGCGCCTATCTTTCCGGCAAAGCCCTGCTTAAACTATCGGGCACAGCTCAAAGCCTGCACGTATCCCTCAAAGCAGAGGCGCTGTTGCGTGCGGCCGACCTCACCTGCGCCCGGGGTTATGTCAACCACGCAGGTACTGCCGATGCCCAGGTACACTGTACGGAGTTCCTCAAAGCCACACTCACAGGCAACGGCGTGCTTTATTACCGGGGCAATCCCCACCTGCAACAGGAAGTCACCGGCAGCGGGCAGGTGCGCCGGGAAGAATAAGGCTTAGCCTGTATAATGATACTGCTGACCTTCCCACTGGATCTCCAGGGTAGGGCGCGGAGTATCTGCAGCCAGTACCTGGCCCACTACTTGCGCATCCAGCCCCAGCTGAGCAGCTTCTGCAATAATGGTCTCCGCAGTGGAAGCATCCGTATACAGTTCCAGGCGGTGCCCCATATTAAAGGTGCGGAACATCTCCTGCCAGGGGGTGCCCACTGAGGCCTGTATCTCTCTGAAGATAGCGGGCACCGGCAGCAGGTTGTTTTTGACGATGTGCGTACCCGGGTCTGCAAAGTGCAGGCACTTGGTCTGTCCCCCGCCGGTGCAGTGCACGATACCATGCAGCTTATCCTTGCAGGCGGGGATCACCCGGCGCAGCAGC
>JAHBTG010000039.1 GCA_019638695.1 Bacteroidota bacterium
ACACCGGGTAATACCAACCCGGGCAGCTATCAGCGGACTACACCCAACACCAGTACGCCCAGCAATACGTACCAGCGCCCTAATACCAGCACACCGAGCAATACCTACCAGCGCCCCAGCACGTCTCCTACTCCCAGCCGTACAACTACGCCCAGCAACACGTATCAACGGCCCAGCACGCCTGCGCCCAGCCGCACGACTACGCCCAGCTACCAGCGGCCCAGCACACCGTCTCCATCGCGGTCAACACCCAGCGCCCCCAGCCGCAGCAGCAGTCCGTCGCCCAGCCGTGGGGGTAGCAGCCCCCGCCGATAGGCAGTCGCAGTACGTCTCCTGTTTCAACTCACTTCCGCTTTCATCCCGCAATCCATGAATGCTATACGCGTATTCGTTGCCACTGCCCTGTGGGCAGGCATCCTGGCCGGTTCACAGGTCTCATATGCCCAGCTTATCCAGGATGCCATACGTTACAACCAGATGAACCCCATAGGCACCGCCCGCAGCCAGGCGATGGGCGGCGCCTACACGGCAGTGGGTGCCGATTATACCAGCGCCACCCTCAACCCGGCGGGCCTGGGTGTATACCGGGGATCGGACATCCAGCTGAGTCCCTACTTTAATGTGGCCAGCTCTTCGGCAGATTACCTGAGCGGCACCAGTTCGGACGGACGGGTGATGCCCGGCATAGGCAGCCTAGGTTTTGTTTTTCACAAGAAAGTGGGCGAAGAAGGGCTCAAAAGCTGGAGTATCGGCTTTGGGTACAACCAGCTGGGCAACTACCTGCGCCGCGCCAGCGCCCAGGGCCGTAACAACGACAACAGTATGACACAGTGGATGGCAGACCAGGCCAATGGCATCCCGGAGGCCGATCTGCAGGCTGGTGCGGATTATGTGTTCGATGCCGGCGACCTGCCCGGACTGGCATTCAATACCGGCAGTTTCAATAACATAGGCGGCTACAACTACCCCATCTTTGTCATCAATCCACTGGATGCCTCGCAAAACACTTATTACGGTGCTTTTGATGTGGCTAACATTGAACAAACAGTGGAATACAAGGAGCGAGGCCGCCACAATGAATGGAACCTGGCATGGGGCGGTAATTTTGACGACCGTTTCTACTTTGGCGCCAAACTGGGTATCAATGACCTGAGCTTTCGCCAGACCCGGCTGATCATAGAACAGGACCGCTACGGGATGAATAGTGCGGATGCGAATGACCGTGCCATACTACCTGTGGACGAAGTGCGCTACTCCGAAGACCTGCGCACCCGCGGCGTGGGCATTAATGCCAGCCTGGGGTTTCTCTACCACCCGGTGAGTTTCTTTCGTTTTGGAGTAGCCTTTCACACTCCCAGTTTGCTGAGCATGCAGGATGAGTATAGCCGGGCGCTCATGATACGAGACGACCAGGGTACTGAGAGCAACAAAAGTTCGGCTACCAGCAGCTTTCGCTACCGCATGGTATTGCCCTACCGGCTCAATGGCGGCGCCATGCTGCTGATGGGCAAGGTCGGGCTGCTAACGGCAGATGTGGAGATCGCAGACTACCGGATGACAAGCTTCACGGCTACCGACGCTTTTGACCCCAGCCCCTCCAGCACAAATCAATATTACACAGACCTGAACCGCGCCATCAACAACCAGTTCCAGCTGGGTATCAATTACCGGGCGGGCGTGGAGTTCAGGCTGAGTGAGGTCGTCTATCTGCGCGGGGGCTTTGCACATTATGGCGCCGTGCGCAAAGATGCTTACCGCACCTATACCCTGCCCGGCGGGGAGACTAAGGTACTGAACGGCAGCCAGCAGTTCCTCACTGCCGGGCTGGGCTTCCGGGGAGAAGAAGGCATGTATGTCAACCTGGCGGGCATCTATCGCATGCAGCAGGATGCCCAGGAAGTATATCCCATGGCTACCAACAGTCCCATACTGGAAAGCAAGGACAACCTGTTCAGCATCCTCATCAGCTGGGGAGTCTATTTCAAGTAGGTTCGGTTGTTAATTTTTACCAAATCATTGATTTCCTGTTTACTTTCTATTCCGATTCCCGTATCTTTATTGAAAATTCTCTCCTGATAAGTGCCATGCGCCGCCTGTTTCACATAAGCCTGATACTCTTGCTGAGCGCAATGCCTGTGTGGGCAGCTGCCCAGCAGTTGAGTGACCTCTCTGTGGTGGCGGCTTTTGACGAAAGGCTACTGTCAGAAGCGGAGGCTCCCGGCAACCTGAGCATGCCCTACCCCAACCCGGCCAGCGAGCATACCTCCCTGCAATACGACATTCCATCCGGTTACAACCAGGCTACCCTGCGCGTATTTGACATGCTGGGCAAACAGGTACTGTCCTATGCGCTACAGTCTCCCTCGGGCAACATCACCATCCCCGTGCGCACCCTCAAGAACGGCATCTACTTCTGCGCGCTGGATGTGGATGGCAAAACCCAGGCTACCCGCAAGCTGGTAGTCTCCCGCTAGTTGCCGCAGTTCTGTCCTGGCATTCCCTCCAGTGAGTTATATGCTTGATTTATGGTATAGTCAGTACCATATCTATCTCCCCTTTTCTGTTCAGCTTTAATTTTTGGCTTCCTTCCTTATCAAGGAAAAAGGAAGAACCCGGTAACGAGGGCTGTTACGGGTAATTGCAGGATACAGGCACGCTATACCAGGGAGACCGGGATGCCTCTCTGGTGTAAATTATTATATTATGGCCTATTCCGTTCATAAGTCCGGGCATTTGCCGTTTATTTAGGGAAGATGAAAGGGCGATGGCTTATAGGATTTGCCGGGCTGGCAGGGCAACTGCTGGCTATCTCTCTGCACGCGCAACCTGCACCGCGCCCCCTCCTGTGTGACGTCCAGGCGGACGGGCCTATCCCCAAAGCCCTGCACCAGCAGCTCAAGTACCGGGTATCCAAAGGCGATACCGTAGCCGACTCTCTCCTGCCCACGCTACACAGGCACGGGTACCCGGAGGGCGAAATAGACAGCCTGTGGCGCACCTCCTGCGGGTGGCAGCTCCGGCTGAGGACAGGACCTGCCTACCGGCTCCGCCGGCTGCAGATCCAGGGACTGGCAGCAGACCACAAACTAAGCAAAACCACAGAGCGGGACGAAGTATGGTACTGGCCAAGGACGCAACAGCAGCTTCGTAGCATCCTGCAGGATTACCAGCAGCAGGGCTACCCCTTTGCCTCCCTGGTGCAGGACAGCCTCCGCTACCGGCAAGAACCGGACGGCTCCGTCAGTGTGCAGGTATGGTTGCGGCTACAACCGGGGAAACGGTACTACCTGAACCAGATTATTCTGAAGGGGAATCTGAGAGAACGGCCCCAGCTGGTCTATAATCTGATCCATCTGCAGCCGGGAGACCTGCTGGACCGGCAACGGGTCAACCGCATCCCCAGCATGCTCGATAACTCTCCTTATTACCAGCATACCAGCGCTCCGGAGATCCGTTACGGGCCGGATTCTGCTACACTGGTGATAGAAACCGAGGCCAAACGGGCCAACCGGCTGGACGGAATACTAGGCCTGCTGCCCCCGCGCCTGCCCGGCGAACGTATCCAGTGGACGGGGCAGGTAGACCTGCACCTAGTCAGCGCGTTCCGGGCAGGAGAGGCCATCACGTTCAAGCTGGACCTGCTACCCAACCAAAGCCAGAACCTGGACCTGCGCTTTTTGTACCCCTACCTGCTAGGTACACCCCTCAGTGCAGAGGGCGGCTTTTCCCTGCTGCGCCAGGATACTACTTTTCTCAACCGGCACCTGACGGCCACCGCACGCTATGCCTTCCTGCCGCAACTGGCAGGCACCTTTGGGTACCGGCGATTCGTCTCCCGACTGCTCAGCGTACAACCCTGGAGAGAAACCCGGTGGCCCCCACCTCCCCAGATGGATAGTGAAAATAACCTGTGGAGCGTAGGCTTTCGCTACAACAGCGTGGACTATCTGCTAAACCCCAGCAGAGGGCTGTGGCTGGATTCGGATGTGGCGGTGGGCACCAAAGTGACCGGAAGACCGGCCGGGCTGGACAGCCTGGACTTCACACGCCTGGCAGCCCGGCAGCCCCGCCAGGAATACAGGCTGGAGGCCCGCCTGTACATCCCCTATGGCCGGGCTACCTGGCTACTGGGCGGGCGCATCTTTTACCTGAGCCTGCAGGAGTATTTTCGCAATGACCTGCCTTTCATCGGCGGCAACCAAACCTTGCGGGGGTTTAACGAAAACCAGTTCCAGGCCAGCGCCTGGGCTATCGGCACCACAGAACTGCGCCTGCGCCTGAGCCGGGACGCCTATATGGGCGTGCTGGTAGAAGGGGGCGTGCTGGAACAGCACATCTATGATACGGTCACCCGCATCTATCCGGTCGCTACCGGGTTTGCCCTGAGTGTGCCCACCGCGGCGGGCCAGGTAACGCTGGCCTATGCAGTAGGCAGCACACAGGATATCCCCTTCAGGCCCGAACGCGGGCGGGTGCACCTGGGGCTGGAGGCACGGTTCTAATAGCGGTTCTAGCCACTGAGGCACAAATACTGCTGTATTTGCACCCTCACTCAATAAAAGCCGGCAAAAAGTGTTAGTTTGTAAGGCAGTTCAGAGATCACCGATCAATCATGCAATATGTTCGAATGTTTGTGCTTGGGTGGGCGCTATGGGCAGTGGCCCATGCGCAGAGCTGGCACCCTGCTCATGAACAGGTGATGGCTGACGCCGGCACCCGGGTAACCTTCATCCCTAATGCCGGACAATGGGAAAGCCCTATACGCTACCAGGCAGATGTGCGGGGAGGGCGCATATGGCTGGAAGAGGATGGCCTGCGCATGCTGTACTATGACACACAAGTGTCTCAAAAGCTGCACAACCTGAGCCGCAGGCTGGATACCACGGTGACCTTTGCCGGGCATGTGCTGCGCCTGAGTTGGGTGGGTGGCCAACGCAATCCTTCCATACAGCAGCTGGGCGTGCAACCAGGCACTTACAACTACTTCCTGGGCGATGACCCCGGCCGCTGGCAAAGCAGCCTCCTGGGCTACACAGAAGCGCACTATAAACAAATCTACCCCAACGTAGACCTGCAGGTAACCGGGGGTGCCGGAGGCCACCTGAAATACAACCTGGTCATACGCCCCGGCGCCCGGTTATCCGATGTGCGGTTGCGCTATGAAGGCGCTCAAGGCATCCAGCTCCAGCACAATCAGCTGCAACTGCACACTTGCCTGGATACGCTGGTGGAGCATGCGCCGGAAACCTACCAGATCACCGCCAAAGGCATCCGCCAGGACCTGCCGTTGCAATATATACTCCACCCGGACGGCAGCTTTGGGTTTGAGGTGCCGGCATGGGATGGCCAAAGCACCCTTTATATAGACCCGGAACTGGTGTTCAGCACCTACACCGGCAGTTTTGCAGACAACTGGGGCATGACAGCAACCTACGATGCCGCCGGAGCGCTGTATAGCGGGGGAGTGGTCCAGGGACCAGGCTACCCCACTACCACGGGAGCCATACAACTGGTATATGCCGGAGGAGGCAAGCCCGTGGCATTCCCGGGACTGGCCTTCAACTGCGACATTGGCATTACCAAATTCAGCGCCAACGGCACACAGCGCTTATGGGCAACGTACCTGGGCGGGCGCTTCAATGAGTTCCCGGCCAGTATGATCGTCAATGAACAGAACGAGCTGTATGTGCTCAGTGCCACCCTGAGCGACAATTTCCCGGTGCGGGCAGGCAGCTACGACATCACCTATAATGGCAGTTCGGATATTACCATCTCCAAGATCAATGCCACAGGCACGGCATTACTGGCCAGCACCTACCTTGGAGGCGCCGGCACAGATGGTATCAATATGCCTTATTACGGCACTTACCCCACCACACACCGGGACAATTTCCTATGGTATTTCTATGCTGACGACGGCCGCGGAGAGATCATCCTGGACAATGAAGGGAACGTGCTCATTGCCAGCAGCACGGCCAGTGCAGATTTCCCGGTAGCGACCCGATATGGAAGCAGTTTTGGCGGAGGAGACCAGGACGGGATAGTAGCCAAACTGGATGCCAACCTGAGCACACTGCTGGGCGCCACCTATATACCGGGCAACCGCAATGACGCGGCCTATGGCCTCAAGGTAAACAGCAGGAACGAGGTCTATGTAACCGGAGGCACCCTCAGCAGCAGCGGGCTGGGTATCCCCGCCACAGCGCACCAGCCCGGCTTCGCAGGGTCTACCCTGAACACTCACCCGGACGGCTACCTCCTGCGCCTGAGCCCCAGCCTGGATACGCTGCTGTCCGGCACGTATGCCGGCACCGCCAATGCCTATGACCAGAGCTTCTTTATAGAACTGGACAGCACGGAATCGGTATACATATTCGGACAAACCCAGGGCGCCTGGCCCATAGAGATCGCAGCGGGAGAGTCCAGTATCTATTCGGTGGCCAACAGCCGCCAGTTCATTGCGCGCTATGATTCCTTGTTGCAGGTGCGGCTGTTATCCACCCGCTGGGGAACCGCAGGCAACATCAGCACGGCAGATATTGCCCCTACGGCATTCCTGGTAGATGCCTGCGGCAATATTTACTGCACCGGCTGGGGGGGACTGGCAAGCTCCAACCGCTATGCTTCGTCCCTTGTCACCTACGGCCGCACCAATGGGCTGCCCCATACTGCAGATGCCTACCAGGGCACCACGGACAACCGGGATTTTTATCTCATCGTATTTGACCCCAATGCCAGGGCATTGCAGTATGCTACTTTCTTTGGGGAAAATACCGGCGGCAATCCTTTTGCACCCGGAGATCACGTAGACGGCGGCACCTGCCGTTTTGACAAAACCGGCAGGGTATATCATGCAGTCTGTGCCAGCTGTACCGGCACCAATGGATTCCCCACCACAGCCGGCGTAGTGTCCCGCTTCAACAACAGTACCAACTGCAATAATGCGGCCTTCAAGTTCAGTTTTGACCTGCTCACCTTTACCGAACCGGAGTTTGAGCCGCGCCTGCAGGTGACGGGCTGTGCACCGTTCCCTTTTCTATTTGAGAACAATACCACCACCACCAAGCCACTGACCACCGGCACGCTGGTCTATGAATGGGATTTTGGCGACACTACCACGGGCGTGGTCAACACCTCCACTTTACCGGAACCCACACATGAATACCAATACGCAGGTATTTACCGCGCCAAGCTGATCGCCCGGGTGATTAACGAAGGGTGTGCCTTGCCGGATTCCACTTTCCAGGACATCCTGGTATTTGAAGACACAGCGCCTGAGTTTGAGGTGCAATCCGACAGCTGCAGCCTGCAGATCACCGTGGAGAACCAGACACAACAGGGCACTATATTCCGCTGGCACTTTGGAGAAGGCCCGGGAGACACACTGCGGACCATATCCACAGTCCCCCTCAACAAAACCTATACGCACCGGGGCAATTATACCATTACCCTGGTGGTCAATCCCGGCACACCGTGCTCCAATACCCAGAGCACACAGGTATTTGTGGGTTCACCGGCAGAACCCCAGTTCACAGCCACCCCGGATCCCTGCCTGCCCAGGGCCACCTTCACCAATACGTCTCTCCTGGCAGACGAATTCCGCTGGCAGTTCAGTACAGACCCTGCAGATACGCTGCGCACCACATCCGCAACGCCCTTTGCGCACACCTTTTCCCAGCCGGGGACCTACCCGGTTCGCCTGGTAGTAAACCCGGGCTCGGCCTGTCCGGATAGCCTTACCCAGCAGGTGACGGTGGGGGAGCTGCCGGATCCCGACTTTGCCGCAGTATCCGACTCCTGCACCCTGACGCTCGTACTGGAGAACCGCTCCACCGGCCTGGCAGACGCCTATCACTGGCGTTTCAGCCCAGCTCCCGCCGATACGTTACTCACCCATACGCTGGAAGACGTGCAGCGCACCTATGTAACAGAAGGCCTGTACGATGTTACCCTCACGGTCAATCCTCACGGAGACTGTCCGCAGGTGTTGACCCGGCAGGTAGTGGTTGCGCCCAGGCCCACCGGCGGTTTCACCTGGCAACGCGTAGGGTGCGGCCGCACCTGGCGCTTCACCAGCACCATGCAGGATGCCCACTTTTATAACTGGATACTGGACGGGCAGTCTGTAGGCAGTACACCTCAACTGGACCTGGACTTTACCCAGGGCGGCACCTATACGATGCGCCATACGGCCAGTTCACTGCCCGATGCCTGCTATCACACTGTCATGCTGAATATCCCCGTTACAGAACCGGTAACCCCTGCCTTCCAGGTAGAAACGCTGGATTGCAGCAATACCGCCATCTTCAATAATACCAGTACCGGCCACGCTGCGTCCTGGTTCTGGGAAATAGACGGCGTGCTGCACAACACGCCGGAACTGCGGATGGACCTGGATGCCGACGGGACCTATGCGATACGGCTAACCCTGCTGGACAGTGACGGCTGCGTATTTGTGAAAGACAGCCTCCTGAACTTTATGCAAGGGAAACTCCTGTACCTGAGAGTTCCCAATGTATTCAGTCCCAATAATGACGGGATCAATGACCGGTGGGAACCTGAGACCAACAACCCCAACTGCCTGGAGCAATTGAGCATCTTCAACCGCTGGGGAGTCAAGATATTTGAAACCGCTCAACCCGCCAAAGGCTGGGACGGCCGTTCCAAGCATGGCACAGACGCCCCGGAAGGCGCTTATGTCTTTGTCCTCAGGCTGCGGGACGGCAATGAACGCTCCGGCACAGTTACTCTGATACGTTAGTTTTCCTGGCTTTCACCTCTTTTCCTGAACCCCCTTGCTATTGTCCTCACATGTGTTCAAGCGCCTGGCGCTTTTCCAGAGTCTTTTATATCTGTGTTGCGTGCAGTCGGTATCCCAAAACCGCATCTTTCAGGGCACGGCACAAGACGGCAGTATCTTAAGCGGTATCTATCACTCAAACGGGCAGGTAGCCATTCCACCCACATACCTGCACATAGACCCCCTGAGCGGCGGCAACTTCCTGTGCGAGCTGCCAGCCGGCAGCACCCTGCCCAGGACCACTGTAGCAGAACAGGGATTTCAGCGGATAGATTACCTGAAACTCAATCCGGGGCGTTGCACGGCCTGTCACCTGCTCAATACGCGGCTGCGCAACAGCGGGGCAGTCTATTCTCTGGTTTACCCGGTACACCAGGGCCTGCTGGTGCAGGACCAGCGGGGCATGGCGTTGCTGGATACCCTGCTTCGCCCACTGGCGCGTTACCCGGGTATCATGCCCCTTAGCCCGGACGGCCGCAAGGGATATGCTTTTTACAATGGCAAGCGCTATGGACTGCTCCATCCTGACGGGAAAGTAGCCATGCCGGCTGTCCTGGAAAAGCTGCAATCCGCATTATCCCACTACGCGCCTACCAGTGGACAGACCAATATCGACTGGCTGGGAGAAGACACAGGCCAGTTTTCCTTGCTGGGCAATGCAGATGTGCAGTCTCCCCTACACCCGGAAGAAGGTTCGTCAGCCCGGTGGCTCCCTGCTCAGCAGAACGGCATGCAGGGTCTTATTTCCCTGAAGACGCTGGATTGGGTCATTCCTCCCCGCTATGAGTTCATCTACTGGATGGATACGCTCCACCAGTTCCTGGTAGTACAGCAGCCGGGAAAAATCAGCGGCATCGGGTTACTGAACGCCGGTGACCTCAGCGTCATGGTGCCGGAAACCCTGGCCAAACTATCTACGCTCACGAATAACCTGCTCCTGGCTGCTATACAGGACTCCAGTGGCCACTACGCCCAGGGAGTGCTGAGCAAATGCTGCCTGGAATGGTTATGGCAGCCTTCTGCGGCACTCCTGCGCATTCTGCCGCGGGGGCCCTATATCCTGTTGCAGTCTGAAGAAAAAACAGGAGGCGAGCTATGGGGCATGGCAGACAGCGACAACCTGGACCTCATCCTACCCATTGAGTACACCTCCCTTTCGATACACGACAATGGACTGGTATATGTGGAGAAAGGCGACCAGAGAGGTTACTTCTCCATAGAAGAGGACGGATGGCGGCTTCCGCCGGTGTATGACGATATCCAGGAACTATCTGACTACAGAGTTATGAGAACGACAGCAGCGGATTACTGGCTTGTCCGGATTGGCTATAAATATGGGGTATATAATACGCGGCAACGCCACATGGTGCTTCGCCCGGAATGGGAACAGCTTCTGCCCCTGAATGCGACTACCCTGCTGGCGCAACAGTCCGGGCAAACATTGCTCCTGGACCTGAATACCGGCAACACACAACCAGTACCCCAACTGGACAATCGCTGGCCGCGGAGCTGGCAAACCCCTGTAGGCTACCTGAGCTATCGCGGCACCCTGGCCACTATGGGCGATGCACTGGTAGTGGGAACCCACCCCCGCTATGCAGAGCATCTGGGTGTCTACCTGAATCCGGCGACTGCCGAGATGGGGGGACTGCGCCTGCTCAATAGCCGCACCGGGCAGGTAACGGACTCCCTATGCATACTCCCTCAGGATTCTTCGTCTACTCTGCCGGTCAATGGTGTGGTGGTGCACAAAGACTGGATATACACCACGGCAGATTATCATGGGCTCATGGGCATCCGGGTAATCAACGGCCGGATGCTGATCCAATGGCAGGCGTCGTTACCCTCTTCTGCAGAAGGTAGTCCTGCGCTGGCAGATCTCAACGGAGACGGGCATCCGGATGTCATCTGCACCATGAGAGGCAAAGGAGTGGTAGCCGTCCACGGCATCACCGGTGCAAGATTATGGGAAGTGGCGCTGCCCGATGAGGAGATGGCCTATGCTGACGGGAGCATGGGAAGTCCGGCCATAGCAGACCTCAACGGGGACGGCATGCCGGATATAGTAGTGGGTGCGCAAGGGCGCCGGGTGCAACAACCCGATAATACCTGGCGCTGGGAACAACCTGCCGATGCCTTTTTATGGGCGCTCAACGGCCGGGATGGGAGCCCTCTGTGGCAGCTATGGCTGCAGGGACAAAGCACTATCAAGGCCTCTCCCTGGATAATAGCTGCACCCACGGGTACGGAGATCCTGGCAGCTACTGTCGGCGGGCTATTTGTGCGGGCAGGCGTTGACGGAAGGCTGCTGAGCACCACACTCCTGCCCAGCGAGCTATTTACCACCCCCGTACCGCTGCCCGGGCAACCGGATGCGTATGCCTTTGTGTCCAGCCACAGTAATACCCGGGCACACACCGGCAGCTATGGCACCTTTTCCCTGTATGGCCAGATAACCATAGATACTTATGGCCGCCCGCAGCGCAAGGCGGATATCCGGCAGGCCGGCACGGGCCTGGTAACCGCCAGCCCATTGATAGCAGACGTGCTGGGCACGGGCACGGCCCAGCTGGTATATATACAGGAAGAAGGGCTCTTGCATATACTGAGCCCCGAAGGCAAGCCACTGGAAACCCTGGGCCTGGCCATAGGTGCAGAAGCCACTCCCTTGTTAACAGATATGGATGGAGACAGCCGCCCGGAAGTCTATCTCCTGAGCAAGGATGGGGTATTGAGCTGCTACAGACCGCACAGCTCTTCCCAGGGACTATGGCGGGGGACTTTCCGCGGGGATGCGGGTAATTGCGGCAGGCAAGAGCTAAAATAAAGCCTGGTGCAATTTGCACGGGGTTCGTATATTTGCCGCATTATTTTTAGTTCATTTACTGACTATAACAGTGCACTACTCCGATAATAATTATGAGCAGAGCGAGATCTTCAGCGAGAAGATTCGCGCAGGAAAACGCACCTATATGCTCGATGTGCGGGCTACGCGGGGCAACGACTACTATATCACCATCACCGAACGCAAACGCAACTTCAACGGAGATGGGTACACCAAGCAAAAGATCTTCCTCTACAAAGAGGACTTCAACAAGTTCCTGCGCTCCCTCCAGCATGTGATGGATCATGTAAAACAAGAGTTGATGCCCGATTACGACTTCGACCAGTTTGACCGCGAACGCGAAAACCAGCGTAGCGCTTATGAGGAGACCGAGCCGGAAGATTTCCAGCAGTAGGCGCTCCGCTATTTTTCTCTTGTCTTCTCTTACACTTATTAATTGCATTTACCTTGGTAAACCTGTTGTTTATTGGCGATGTGGTCGGTGACGCCGGCGTAGAATGTGTGGCCCAGGCGCTTCCTGCACTCAGAGCAGAATATGATATTCATTTTGTAGTGTGTAATGGCGAAAACAGCCATGAAGGCAGGGGCATTAATGAAGTCATCTGCCGGCGCCTGCACAAGGCAGGAGTAGACGTCATTACAGGGGGGGACCATAGCTTTGACAAGCACCTTATCTTCCCCTACATGGCCAAGACCAACACACTGTTGCGACCCATGAACTACCCCAAAGGCACCCCGGGCTTTGGTTATGGCATCTTCAAATTATGGGATGACATTCAGATATGTGTGCTCAACCTGCGTGGCAACACGTTCTTCAACAACCCCATTATCTGCCCTTTCTTTATGGCAGACCGGGTATTGCAGGATGTGGGCCACTATGCCCAGGTATTCTTTGTAGACTTTCATGCAGAGGCCTCTGCAGAAAAACAGGCCCTGGCCTGGTACCTGGACGGACGGGTGAGCGCGCTGTGCGGCACCCATACACATGTACAAACCGCAGATGAGCGCATCCTGCCTATGGGTACGGGTTACCTCACGGATGTGGGATTTACAGGAGCACACCATAGTGTAATCGGCATGGATACCCAGACAGCGATCAACCGCTTCCGCCTGCAAACGCCCCAGCGCTACCGTTTGGGAGAAGGTGAATACCGGCTGCATGCCGCTATCTTCCAGATGGATGAGACCACCGGGCAAACGGTTGCAATCCAGCGCCTGAGCCTGCCCATAGCCCTGGACTATACAGCTCAACCCGTTGAGCGCGAGACCTACTAGGAGAAACGAAGAGGCGGCCCCTAAAAATAATAGCGGTCCTCACCGGTCTCTATCTGGCGCACGATCATCTCAATAGCCGCGTCTGCCCCCTGGGGGTCATACGCATTCTTAAGATTGGCGCCAAAGAACTTGGCCACGGTTTGCCAGAAGAGTGCGGTGGCCCCGCTCCTGTAGGAACGGACAAGTTCGTAGGCAGAGGCGCTGGTCTCGCGGTGAATGAGCTTGATCAGGATCTTACCCTGGCTCAGGGTGAGCCGGTAGATGACAGGTGTATATTCTTCTTTAAGTGTCTTTTCCAGCTGCTTCAGATAACGATCCTTCTCCGCATCGCTTGTCAGGGTTGCCAGCTTCTCATTGGTCTCATTGAGAATGCGGCCAACTTTCCTGGCCAGGGGATAGGCCACGCGAATATTATGCCGCAACTTATCTGCCCGCTTGATGGCCTGCTCCAGCTGACGCCTCTCCTGGGCAGAGCGGGCCTGGTCCATAGCCACCACCCGGATCTCTTCCTGCTCAAACACGGGATGACCTGTGGCAGGATCCTTGGCGGCCAATATGCGGCCGTCAGGCATTTGCCGTGCCTTCTGTGTCCACCCCGGCAGTGCCAGCACACCCATCATACCCCAGACAAGTAGCCATTTCATACAGAAATATATACGCAAAAACGGTGCCACAGGTTAACCAAGGTTGATTCTTGCAACACAAAAAGCCCATTATATACATATACAAAGGGCTTTTGCAGGAAGCAGGTTACGCTGCCGGCTATTTCACCAGCAAGCGGCTAATGACCATCTGCTGGATCTCGCTGGTGCCTTCTCCAATGGTGCAGAGCTTGGCATCGCGATAGTATTTTTCTACAGGAAACTCCTTGATATAGCCATAACCTCCGTAGATCTGCACCGCCTCATTGGCTACCTGCACAGCCACCTCGCTAGCCATCCATTTGGCCATAGCAGATTCCTTGGTCATAGGCAGGTGCTTGTTTTTGAGATCAGCAGCCTGTAGGGTAAGCAGTTCTGCCGCATGAATATCGGTTGCCATCCTGGCCAGTTTGAAAGCAATGGCTTGGTGCTCAAAAATAGGCTTATCAAACTGCTCCCGCTCCTGGCTATATTTAAGGGCGGCTTCGAAGGCGCCTTTGGCAATACCCAGGCTCAGCGCTGCAATAGAGATACGGCCGCCGTCCAGTACTTTCATCGCCTGGTGAAAACCGTCTCCCACTTCGCCAAGGCGCTGCGTATCAGGGACGCGTACATTCTCAAAGATAAGCTCTGTGGTCTCACTGGCGCGCATACCCAGCTTGTCTTCCTTGCGGCCTGCGCTAAAACCGGGGGTGCCCTTCTCAATAACAAAGGCAGTGCAGTTACCGGATGTGCGGCGCTCGCCGGTACGGGCAATTACCACAGCCACATTGCCTGATTTCCCATGTGTAATAAAGTTCTTGGCGCCATTGATCACCCAGTGGTCGCCATCGCGCACCGCGGTGGTATTCATATTACTGGCATCACTGCCGGTATTGGGTTCAGTCAGCCCCCAGGCACCTATCCACTCTGCCGTGGCCAGCCTGGGCAGGTACTGCTGCTTCTGCGCTTCATTGCCAAACTGCAGGATATGCCCTGTACACAGGCTGTTGTGTGCAGCCATGCTCAGGCCAATGCTGCCGCAGATCTTGCCCAGCTCCATGATAGCGGTGACATACTCAAAGTAACCGAAACCGCTCCCCCCGTATTGTTCGGGCACCAACACCCCCATGAGACCGAGCTCCCCCAGCTTTTTCATGATGTCCACCGGGAATTCCTGGCTTTCATCCAGTTGCATGAGACGGGGGCGAATATGCTCCTCACCGAATTTCCGGACCATCTCGGCAATCTGGAGCTGTGTTTCGGTAAGGCGAAAATCCAGCCCGGTCAAATCTTGTGTCGCTACTGCCATGGGATAAAAGATATTTTAAGCGTAGGAATAAAAAACGAGGTATTCTGCAAGAATGTATGCGAATATAGATTTAATAGCTTAGCAAAGAAACAACAGGTACTTTCAAAGAATCCAGTTTCCGCAAACCCTCCAGAAAACCCAGTTCTACCAGGAAGGAGAACCCCCCGATAGCGGCACCTTCCTGCAGAACGAGCTGGGCAGCGGCCAGGGCAGTGCCCCCGGTAGCCAGCAGATCATCATGTACCAGCACCTTGTCCCGCGCACCTACATGTCCTTTATGTATTTCAATGGTGGCCGCACCATACTCGAGGTCATAACTGATCTCAACCGTCTGGCCAGGCAGCTTACCTTTCTTGCGCACGATCACAAAACCGCAGCCCAGCTCCTGTGCCAGCAAAGGCCCCAATAAAAAACCCCGGCTTTCGATCCCCGCCACCAGTGTAATCCCGGCCTGGCGAAACGGGGCTGCCAGCGCCCTGGCGGCATCGCGCACCAATGCAGGGTCCAGTAATACAGGGGTGATATCCTTAAAGCGTATGCCCGGTTTGGGAAAATCGGGTATCTCACGAATGGCACCATGCAGGCGCTGGGCAATGGGTGTCATCACTGGGGAAGAGGGGAGGAGGTGGAAGGTTCGTATATACAAAGTTAATTCACAAGACCGATAGGCCGTGCACACAACCCCGGGCACTTTGGAGAAAGGCCATAAAAAAAGGCCATCCGATATTCAGATGACCTTTTCATTCGGGAACAGATTAAGATAATATCTCTCCCGCGTATTTCTAGACTCCGCCTTCGGCAAAGTTGTTCAGGTGGAAGGTGAAGCTGCCCGTAAAGTTCTTACGGATGCTACCGGCCTGCTGAGAGGTCATGGCCTCTGTATTGAAAGTACCTTTTACCTTGCCGCCACAGGAGAAATCGATCTCGTCAAAAGTAACCGAACCTGTTGTTTCCGTGATCACAGTAGTGAATGTAACGGGAGAGGTGATGGTAGCGCCTTCGGTAATGATCGTCAGCTGACCTTGTATCTGCATGGGATCGCCGGGCTTGGTAGTACCCAGGTCAAAAGTACCGGTATTGCTATAATTTATGATAAGGTTCACACGAGGATACTGGCCGTTGCGGGGAGCCGCGATCACGGTAACCGTACCGTCTTCCGTAGCTTCGGAGCCTACGCCCTCCACTTCTGAGAGATTATAGGTTTTTCCATCAAAACTGATACGCACACTGCCGGTACCGGGGCATTCTGCACCTGCAGGACCACCACCGCCATGGCGGCTGGTAAGGCAACCGGTTACCAGGAGGAGACTCATGGCCGCCGTAAAGGACAGGGTAAGGATTCTTTTCATAGGAGATGGTTATTTGGGAGAATATGCTTTTGGTTGAGGCAAAAATAGAGGGCAGGGCATCATAAACCGAAGATATGTGCGCAATAAAGGCACACACATATACAAAATACGTCATCTGTCGTAGCAGGGCAGGCGGCTTCCGGCAGACCCATGCGGATGGAATATTGGGAGATCATTGCCCTGGCGGCCGAAATTGTGGATATTTGCGGCTCCGTAGCCATTTCCCCTTGCCCGTGCTCAAAATTGCTATCCAGAAAAAAGGTCGCCTGAGTGACGACAGTATCGAACTTCTCTCTCAGTGCGGTATCCGCTTCAGCAAAGCAGACAATAAGCTGAAAGCGCAAGCATGGAATTTTCCGCTGGAAATTCTCTTTTTGCGCGATGACGATATCCCGGGCTATGTGGCCGAC
Organism: Bacteroidota bacterium; assembly: GCA_019638695.1. Taxonomy (GTDB): domain Bacteria; phylum Bacteroidota; class Bacteroidia; order J057; family JAJTIE01; genus JAHBTG01. Next base: position 16,612 of record JAHBTG010000039.1, read on the forward strand.
GGCGTGGCCGATGTGGGTATCGTAGGAGAGAACGTATTGTATGAAACCGGACTGGCAGTGCAGGTAGCAGAGAAGCTGGGGTTCGGCAAATGCCGCCTTTCCATAGCCGTGCCCAACGCCGTAGAATACACACAGCTCTCCCAGCTCAAGGACCAACGCATAGCCACCAGTTATCCCAGGCTGTTGGGGGCGTTCCTGCAAAAGAATGGTATAGAAGCCCGCATCCATGAGATATCCGGGTCGGTAGAGATCGCGCCGGGCATAGGGCTGGCCGATGCGATCTGTGACCTGGTCAGCAGCGGCAGCACCCTCATCAGCAACGGCCTGAAAGAAGCCGAGGTGATTCTCAAAAGCGAAGCCGTGCTGATCTGCAATACCCAGTTGAGTACAGAGGCGCAGCGCGTGCTGGCAGATCTGAGCTTCCGCATCCGCAGTGTCCTGCAAGGGCGCAACTACAAATACATCCTGCTCAACGCCCCGGATGCGGCCATTCCCACCATTACCTCCCTGCTGCCCGGCATCAAAAGCCCCACGGTAATGCCGCTGCGGGAACCGGGCTGGAGCAGCCTGCATTCCGTGGTACAGGAAAATGACTTCTGGGAGATCATCGGCCGCCTGCGGGAGGCCGGTGCCGAAGGTATCCTGGTACTACCCATCGAGAAGATTATCCAATAGATGAGAACATACATACACCCCTCACGAGACCAATGGCCGGAATTGCTGGCACGTCCCGTGATGGACTTTGCCGAGATAGAAGCCCGTGTACAGCCCATCCTGGAAGCCGTGCGCACAGAAGGGGATGCGGCGCTGAAACAACTTACCGAGAAGTTTGACGGGGCGCGGCTCAGCAGCCCGCGGGTAACGGAGGAAGAGTTGCAGGACGCCCGTCACCTGGTAAAGGACCACCTGAAGCAGGCCATGCATGTAGCCCACAGAAATATAGAGACCTTCCATGCTGCCCAGCGTGAGAACAGCACCCGCATAGAGACGGTGCCGGGAGTCACCTGCTGGCGGGAAAGCAAAGCCATAGAGAAGGTGGGGCTGTACATCCCGGGTGGCACCGCTCCGTTGTTTTCTACGGTGCTCATGCTGGGCGTGCCTGCGGCGCTGGCGGGTTGCCGGGAAGTGGTACTCTGCACGCCTCCCAACCGCGAGGGGAAAGTGCACCCGGCCATCCTGTACGCGGCACAACTGGCCGGAATCACCCGGATATACAAGGCGGGCGGCGCGCAGGCTATTGCAGCCATGGCGTTTGGCACGGAGAGCATCCCCCAGGTGTATAAGATCTTTGGCCCCGGCAACCAGTATGTGACGGCAGCCAAACAACTGGTGAATCGACTGGGAGTGGCTATAGACATGCCAGCCGGACCCAGTGAGGTAGCTGTGGTGGCGGATGCTGACGCGCCTGTGCCCTTTATTGCCGCTGACCTGCTGAGCCAGGCAGAACATGGTGTGGACAGCCAGGCCATGCTGCTCACCACCCACGCTCCGCTGGCAGAGGCCGTGACACTGGAGGTGGAACGCCAACTGGCGCAACTGCCCCGCCGCGAGATGGCAGCCCAGAGCATTGCCAACAGCCGTATTTTCGTACTGGCCAATGAAGACGAACTGGTAGATATGGTGAATGCCTATGCCGCTGAACACCTGATACTGGCCACACACAACGCTGAAATGCTTGCAGAGCGCATTCACACCGCCGGATCTGTATTCCTGGGGTATTTTACCCCCGAAAGCGCGGGTGACTATGCCAGCGGCACCAACCACACCTTACCTACCAACGGCTTTGCACGTGCCTGGAGCGGGGTGTCCCTGGACAGCTTCGTCAAGAAGATCACCTACCAGCACATCAGTCCGGAAGGACTCCAGAACCTGGGACCTGTCATTGAGGAGCTGGCCACCGCCGAAGAACTGGAAGCGCACCGCATGGCTGTCACTTACCGGCTACTTTACCTGAACCGGGATGAAGAAGTTTGACCCCATATCACTGGCACGCCCCAACGTGCTCAAACTGGTCCCTTATGTGGGAGAACGCGAAGCCTATACCGGCAAACGCGCGCCCGTATTGCTGGACAGCAACGAGAACCCCTATGGGGAAGAAGCGCTGATCCGATACCCGGACAACACTTTCCGGGAACTCAAGGCCCGCATAGCAACTGTCAAAGGCGTAACCGCTCAGCAACTGGTACTGGGCGTGGGCAGTGACGAGCTGATCGATATGTTTGTCCGGGCGTTTTGCGAGCCCGGCCGGGACAATATCCTCATCAGCAGTCCCACCTTCGGGATGTATCACTACTACGCTACGCTCAACAATGTGGGCATACTGGACGCCCCGCTAACAGATGACTTCCAACTGGATGTAGCGGCCATTAAAGCTAAGGTACAACCTCATACCCGTGCCCTCTTTATCTGTACACCCAACAACCCCACGGGGAATCGCATGGACCCACAGGCGGTGCGCGAACTGGTCGAGTGGTTCGACGGCTTTGTGGTGGTAGACGAGGCTTATATAGACTTCTGCCCGCAGTATGGCCTCACGGCCGAACTGGCGAGATATCCCAATCTTATCCTGCTGCACACGTTCAGCAAGGCCTGGGGCATGGCGGGGCTGCGCATGGGCGTTTCCCTCAGCAGCCCGGAGATCGCAGACTTGCTGGGCCGGGTACGCCCCCCATATAACATCACCACACTGAGCATGCAGCACCTGGCGCAGGCCCTGCAGCACCCGGAGAAAGTGGCCGAAACGGCGCGGCGTATAGCGGCTAACCGGGTGCGGCTGACAGAGTACCTGGAGCAAAGCCGGCTGTTCTCACGGGTGTGCCCTTCTGATACGAATTTTCTGCTGGTTTATGCCGAACGGGCGCATACCATCTTTCAACGCGCCTTTGAGGAGGGCATCATTATCCGCAGTTTTGGCCCTAACAAAGGCCGCCTGACCAATGCCCTGCGGATCAATGTAGGCACAGAAGGAGAGAACGAACGCCTGATAGCTCTGTTAGCCCGCCTGGAAACCGAACTGCAATGATGAGTACACCCCGCCCCACCCTGTTCGTATACCCGGCTGCGCTGGCAGAAGTCCAGCGAGATGGCCAGTTGTTATGGGTGCCCCAGGCATTACGGGGCCTGCTCTCGCTCTATGCCGTGAACCCGGACACAGACCTGGTTTTTCTGGGAAAAGAACCGGGCACTGCATTGCGGCAACTGCTGGACAGCCAGGGGGTAGCGTATTCCTACTGGGAGCAACTGCCCGAGGCCTTGCCCCACCCGCACTGGCTACTGGTGCCGGACGCAGAGAGCCCGCAGCTGGGACTGCCGGCTCTCTGCACAGCAGACCCTTCCATATGGGCGGAACTGCGCGGCAAACTGCTGGCCGCCCCACGGACAGCCACTGTGCACCGCCAAACCAGTGAAACGGACATCCGGATCGCCCTCAACCTCGATGGCACGGGCAAAGGGGATATACACACCGGTCTTGGGTTCTTTGACCATATGCTGGATCAACTGGCCCGTCACGGAGGGCTGGACCTGCAGATACAGGTGAAAGGAGATCTGCACATAGACGAGCACCACACGATAGAAGATACAGCCCTGGCCCTGGGCGAGGCATTTGCCCAGGCGCTGGGGAATAAACAGGGGGTTACCCGCTACGGCTTCCTGCTGCCTATGGATGAGGCCCTGGCCCAGGTAGCCATTGACTTTTCCGGGCGGCCCTGGCTGGTATGGCAGGCAGATTTCCGCCGTGAAAAGATCGGGGATATGCCCACGGAAATGTTCTTCCACTTCTTCAAGTCCTTTTGCGACACCGCCCGCTGTAACCTGAACATACAGGTTACCGGCGACAACGAGCATCACAAGATAGAAGCCATCTTCAAAGGCTGGGCCAAGGCCATCCGCATGGCAGTGATGCGGGACCCGCGCCTGCAGGGCATTATCCCCAGCACCAAGGGGACGCTCTAACTAACGGCCGGCCGGTTAACTAGCCCCGCCCGGCTACCAGCTTAGGCAGGGTGCGGTGCACTTCTTCCTCTGACAAAGCGGAGCTGCGGTAATCTGCAGGCTGCCAGCGTGTGGGCAGGGGTTCTCCATAATACTGCTCAATTCCCTGCAGGAGGTTCTTCCAGGCAGCATCTGCCTGCCATTGGCGGGTGGAGAGCGCAGACAGGGAGTCTGCATCGGTCAAGGCGCCGGTATACACCTCCTGTCCCTGACACATGAGCCAGAAGCGAAAGCTGCGGAAAGTCTCTCTGTCGGCATTGCCCCGCAACAGCTTACAGGCGGCATGCAGCCCGGGGGTATTGGCGCGGTCCATAAGCTGTTTGGCCAGCAAAGCAAGGTTCAGGAGACCCTTGCCTTTGAAGCTACCGCCTATGACAGACTCCACCAGCTGCACAGGATCTTCGTCACGGTTATTGGACAGCTTCTCCACCATACGCAGGATGCGCCACCAGCGATCTTCAGGTAATGGCTTGGGTTCCTGGGGAAGACCTTTGGGGCTTTTTTGCCCAAACAGTGTTTTGAATATATCGAAAAGCCCCATACTGACTAAGCTTTTATTTCGGGCAGTCCCTCTACCACAAGCTCCGCCAGGTCTTTCACCTGCACCTGGTCATTCTGCTCAAAGTGCTTGGTACCATCTGTAAGCATCGTATTGCAGAAAGGGCAGCCTACGGCAATGATCTCGGCCTGTGTACCCAGCGCCTCTTCCGTGCGTTCTATATTGATGTCTTTGGTGCCTTTTTCAGGTTCCTTGAACATCTGGGCACCACCAGCCCCGCAGCACAGTCCGTTCTTACGGCAGCGCTTCATTTCTACCAGGTCGGCATCCAATGCCTGGATAATCTCGCGCGGCGCGTCATACACCTCATTGGCACGGCCCAGGTAACAACTGTCATGCCAGGTAATCTTTTTGCCGGCAAAAGGTCCGCCCTGTACCCGCAGTTTACCCGCAGCAATCAGTTGCTGCAAATAGGTGCTGTGGTGTATAACCTCATAGTGTCCTCCCAGCGCAGGATATTCGTTCTTAAAAGTATTGAAGCAATGCGGACAGGTAGTGATGATTGTCTTCACCTCATAGGCATTGAGCACCTGGATATTGTTCATGGCCATCATCTGGAACAGGAACTCATTACCGGCGCGTTTGGCAGGATCCCCGGTGCAGGATTCCTCCGGACCGAGCACCGCATAGTTAATATTGAGGTGATTGAGGATATGCACAAACGCACGGGTAACGCGCTGGGCGCGGTCGTCGAAGCTGCCTGCGCAACCCACCCAGAAAAGCACTTCGGGATTTTTGCCCTGGGCAGCAAGGTCGGAGAGTATAGGGACATTCATAGTATGCTGCCTTAGGAAGAAGTGGGACGAGTATTTGAGCTTTTCACGATCATAAACTTACGCTTAATCCTCAGGAAAGGCGCCTCAAAATAGGCATAGGACAAGGAAGCTACGAGGATAGTCGTGAGGAAGACTGTTACCTGAAAGAGGATCTCCATGCCTATACCCGGACTGGCGAAGCCGCCCCATTGCCGGAATACCTGGGTAAACAGCAAGATAAATATATAGTGATAAGCATAGATACCATAGGAAATTTTGCCAAGGTGATTCATGATGCGGTTCTCCAGGGGCAGAACGGGCCGGGAGACAGATACATTGGCAATCACAATAGCATACAGAGCTGCTTGCAGCGTAGTGCCCAGATAGGGTATATTCACCGCTCCGGACCAAAAAGCGGCTATCCCCAGGATACTGAGCAGCGCCGGCAGCGGTGCGGCCACGCGTGTAGCAATGAAAGCTCGCCGATAGAACACGCCATAGGCCATCAGTGCACCTATCGCCATCACATCAAACCGATGGTGCCCTACCAGGGATACAAAACCAGAAACAACGAACTGGCTATAACGAGGCGCCAGCCAGCTATCGGCCACTACTTCAGCAGCCCATCGCAAGACGGGCAGCAGGATAATGATCGTTACCATGACGGGCAGGATGCGTTTGAATATACGAACCAGCATGGGCCATATCAGATAGAAAGCTTCTTCCACACCAATGGACCACAGAATGGTAACTACAGGCACCATTCCCCCAAAGATGGCATACGAGAACTGCGGGAGCATCCCGCCAAACAACAGGATCTTCACCCCATAATGCGGCCATATATGCTGGTCATATACTGCTATCCGAAGAAAGTCTATATAAGGAAAGACAAACAGGCCGAATATGAAGATGAGATAATACAATGGCCATATGCGCAGGATACGCCGGATATAAAAGCGCTTGAGGTGTATAGTGCCTTTTAGCGACTTCTCCGATAACAGCAGATAGGTGATCAGGTAACCGCTCAGCACAAAAAACACGTTGACCGCATGCTGCGCCAGCTTGATGACCTGAATACCCAGCAGGTAATCTCCGGCCACTACTTTGCGGTTAAGCTCTATATGGCCCAGTACTACCAGGAGGGCTGCAATAGCTCTCAGGCCATTTAACCCTGGAAAGTATACGGTATGTGGCTTGGACGGGGTACTCAAAAGAAAAGAATCAAGTAAAAATCAGTCGGGAATAGTGCAAGGAATTATTGAGCATTCGCCCAGTTAAACCTATCCGTAGCAGGAATGGGCCAGGGAGCCCCATTGTTTTCGATATTGCTGAACATAACCATCAGTGCCTCAGGCGCCTGGCTTTGTTCCATCACCAGGTATTGGCGCATTTGCAGGATAATATCCAGCGGATTGATATTGACAGGACAGGCTTCTACACAGGCGTTGCAACTGGTGCACGCCCATAACTCCTCGCGGGAAATCAGGTCGTGCAGCGTTTTGCCATCATCAACCCATTGTCCTTTGTTGGCATCTTTCACGCGGCCCACGCTTTCCATACGGTCCCGGGTGTCCATCATCACCTTACGCGGGCTCAGCGCCTTACCGGTGAGGTTGGCAGGGCACTGGCTGGTGCAGCGGCCACACTCCGTGCAGGTGTAAGCATCCATCAGGCTCTTCCGGCTCAGGTCAAAGACATCCTTCACCCCAAAGGTGGCAGGCTCGCCCGTATCCTCCGGTGCCGGCTGGCTGGGGTCCAGCATCAGGGTCACCTCCTGTTTCACCCGTTCATTTACAGGGAAATGCCCCTTGGCACGTTTGGGCGTGAAATAGGTATTGGGGAAAGCCATCATGATATGGAAGTGCTTGCTGTAGGGAATATAGTTGAGGAACAGCAGGATACCCACGATATGGAACCACCAGGCCGCACGCTCCAGGATAACCAGCGTACCGGCATCCATACCCATGAAGAGCGGCACAAGGTGAGCGGTAATAGGGAAAGCCCCTGTCTCGGGGTAATGGGCATGCCCCATACGCTGCAACGCCTGGTCAGCAGCGTTCATTACTACGAGCGCAGTGATCAGAACAATCTCCGTCCAGAGAATGATATTGGCGTCCAGCCTGGGCCATTTGCTCATCTCGCGGCTCTGGAAGCGCTTTACCTTAATCACATTGCGGCGAATGAGAAACGTCACGGTGGCAGCCATCACCAGCACAAAGAACACCTCAGCGGCAGCGGTAATGACATCATACAGCCCCCCCAGCATAGAAAGCACCCGGTGTGTACCCAGCAGACCATCTATTACGATCTCGATAACTTCGATGTTGATGACCAGGAACCCCAGGTATACGCAGAGGTGCAGCACGGCAGGGACTGGACGCACCACCATTTTACTTTGTCCCAGGGCCACACGCATCATGGTAGCCAGGCTGGTATCCAGCTTCACCTTACGGCCCAGTGTAATATTCCTGCGCACACGGCCGATACTGCGGGCAAAAAAGAAGGCACTGGCCCCCAGTACCAGCGCAAAAAGTACAGAACTCAGATATACCATAAGCAAAGCAACTGTTTGGGCAGTAAATATGGATTGCAAAATAACAGAAACAGGCACTGCACACTGCAGAACTGGCAGCTAGATTCTATCTAAATTTCCATCACACCAACAAATTACGGGCCTGCAGGCCGCCCAGCACCTTATGCATGGCTTTGGGCAGGGGATAGTTGTCCCATTCCCCTGGCTTTATCCAATACAAGTCCGGAGGCACCTGGGCGGGCACGCCCTTATATACATGCAGGTGCATGCGAAAATGAGTGAATACATGCTGTTCCTGCAGCAAGGGAGGTTCTGCCGGCGGCTCCGGCAATTCCAGGTGAGGCAATACATACAGCCCTTTCCAAAACCCTGCAGAACGCTGCACCCAGGCCACGCCCTGCGGGGTTTGCCACAGGTAGAAAGCAAAATGCCGTTCCTTACTCTCCCTGCGCTTCCCTTTGACGGGATAAGCGGCAGGATTGCGCAAGGCATGCGCCCGGCAGGCAGCGGCCAGCGGGCAATACAGGCAGGCAGGATTATGGACCGTGCATAAGGTAGCGCCCAGCTCCATCACTGCATTATTATGCAGGGCAGGATCCGGCGCGTGGGCCACCAGCTCATCTGCCAGCGGTTGAAAGTGTGCCCGCGCCCGGGCACTATCAATAGGCGTATCATCTGCCCATAACCGGGCCAGCACCCGAAAAACATTGCCGTCCAGCACCGCCGTGCGTTCTCCAAAAGCAAATGCGGCAATCGCACGGGCCGTGTACGGCCCCACGCCCTTGAGCGTCACCAATTGTGCCCAGCTACGGGGAAACACGCCGCCATACGCAGCCATCAGCTGACGGGCCGCAGCCTGGAGGTTTCGGGCACGGCTGTAGTACCCCAGCCCCTCCCAGGCTTTCAAAACCGCTTGCTCGTCCGCAGCAGCCAGCGCCTCCACCGTAGGGAAGCGCTCCAGGAAGGCATAGTAATAAGCAAGCCCCTGGTTCACGCGTGTTTGCTGCAGAATCACCTCGGAGATCCAAACCGCATAAGGATCTGTCTGGCGACGCCAGGGAAGGTCCCTGGCATGAGCTAAATACCACGTATACAGCGCATTGAGGTGATTTTGCATTTTTCTCCGAAAACAATTCTCCAGCCGAAATTTTGCCCTATATTTGTGTGGATAACCCACTTGGTTATCCACAGCCAGATGGTCATTTCTGTAGGCCCTCCGGTGATTTTAATGTAAACTAGTATTATTCTTTCATTGATAACAAATACTTACGCACCGTGACCAAAGCCGATATCGTATCCAAGATAGCCCAGAAAACAGGACTGGAGAAAGCCGATGTGAGCGCATCGCTGGAAGCTTTCTTTAAGGTAGTCAAAAGCTCTATGGCGGATGGCGATAACATCTATATAAGAGGCTTCGGTACTTTCCTGATCAAGAAACGGGCCGCCAAACAAGGCCGCATTATCTCCAGGAACAAAACGATTGTCATAGAAGAGCATTATGTGCCCAGCTTCAAGCCGGCCAAAGCATTTACAGACAATGTGAAGGACAGCCATAAAGTGCGCAACTAATGGAGGTGCCAGCTCCCGGGGCTGCCAGCCCCACACCCGCACCGCCAAACCGCAACTCCAACCGCCGGCTGCAATGGCTGGTCCTCTCGTTGGGTGCCTGCCTGCTACTGATACTTGGCTTTACGGAGCGCAAGGCCCTGGTAAGCAAGGTGCCGGAAGAAACGCCCGCCGCAGCTGCTACGCCCAGTGCCCAGGCACCGGAAGCAGCTGCTTCCTCCACAGCCCTACCTGTCTTTACCGAGCTGGAGCCCCTGGCGGCTGGCTCCGAAGCAGCCAATGTATTGCCCAAGCTCCAGCAGAAACTCGCCGAAGCTCCTCGCAGGGCAGATTCTCTGCAGATCCTGCAAAACCTGGTAGCCGCCAGCAATAACCTTCAGCGCAAAGACTATGCCGCCCTCTACCAGCATCAGCTGTGGCTACTGGCACAAGACCCCAGGGATCTGCTGACTGCTGCAGAACTCATGACCGAAGCACGGGATCTCTACCAGATGCTGCAAAGCCGGCAACCCGTGGCCAGAAGATTCAATTCCCAGGCAATCCGGCTCTATGATCACTACCTGCAGCAAAAGCCCAACGACACAGAGGCCCAGGCAGGGAAATATATCTGCATGGTGCATTCCGATACTCCCATGGAAGGCATCACATCACTACGCAGCCTGGTGGAAACCCCGGGCATACCGGCCAAGACCGTATTCCGCGGCAGCAAGGAACTGGGCATATTCTCCCTGCAAACCGGGCAGCTGGACAAGGCTATCGAACGCTTTAAAGTATGTACCCAGGTAGCTCCTGATAACTTTGAGGGCTACTATCTCATGGGCACCGCCCTAAAAATGCAAAACAAGTCCGACGAAGCCCGGCCTTTTTTGAAAAAAGCCTTATCTTTGTCGCCCGACCCTAAAATCCAGCGGCAGATAGCCAATGACATTGAGAACCTCAATGCGCCGGCCCATCAGCACTAGAGCAGCGGGAGCGGATTACCTTGAACTCTGAAGTAGCTAGCAATAGCATATTTTTCCTACATAATCGTAAGCATCATGCCCTGCGGAAAGAAAAGAAAGCGTCACAAGATGTCTACGCACAAACGCAAAAAGCGTCTGCGCAAGAATCGGCATA
>JAHBTG010000004.1 GCA_019638695.1 Bacteroidota bacterium
ACCACGCCCCATAGGTTGACTTCCATTACCTGGCGAAGCACTTCAGGTGTGGTATCTTTGAGCTGGGCACGCATCGTAATGCCTGCGTTGGCAATCAGCACATCTATTGCCCCAAATGCCTGCACGGCGCCCTCTACAAATGCCCGGCAAGAGGCTTCCCGGGTCACATCTGTCGCCTGGATCCACACTTTCACCCCATATTGCTGTTGCAACGCCGCCTGAAGCGCCGCCAGCTTGTCCGTACTGCGGGCAGCCAGCGCTAGGTGGCTGCCGTTGCGGGCAAACACATGCGCCAGGGCCTCTCCTATACCACTACTGGCACCGGTGATCAGCACAACTTTGTTTTTCATGGGCAAATGCACTAAAGCCCTAAAGATAGTGCATGGTTTTTTCGGAACTTGCACCTATGCGATGCTTTGTGGCAACAATGGCCTTCTGGGCTTGTATGGGATCACTTTGGGCACAAAAGCCTTTTACAGGAAGCCTCACTTTTGTAGTTACTCTGCAAGACAGCACGGGTGACCAGCTCAAGGATTATCTGCCGGACACCCTGGTGCAATACTGGCATCCGCGCGGCATGCGCATGGAATACCGGGGGCAGACCCAGGCATGGGCCCATCATGCGGGCTCCCTGCTCTACCTGGCGGATTCTGCGGCCGCTTACCTGATAGATACGAGTCACCACACGGTGCAGAAGCAGGAAACCTTTATTTTTAGTGTGCCGGGTATGGCCATGCCTGCCAAATGGGGGCCGGTCCTGGGCTCGGAAATGATCGCCGGTTACCCTTGCACTATCCGGGAGGCGCGGATGAACCTGCCCATGGCAGGGGGCAGGGTACGCTACCAGGTGTGGACCAGCCCGCAGCTGAAAGTCCCGCAAGGCCCCGGCTGGGACCATATCCTCCATGAGCCGGATCTCCAGGGTAGTATTCCGCTGCGCAAGCTGTTTCTATACGAAGCGATGGACCTACGCATCCATCTGCAAGTCATTAAGGTGCAAACCGCCCTTCCGGCAGACACTCTCTTTGCGCTACCGCAAGGCTATGCACTGTTACCCTTTATGCCCACAATAGACCCTGCGGCGCCCTAACCGGGCAGGCGCTGAGACGGTGAGGAGATTTTCTGAGAATATATTTTCAGGAAACGCCGGTAATATCGAATTTTACTTATCTTTGCACCCACAATCGCGGAGTGGAGCAGAGGTAGCTCGTCGGGCTCATAACCCGAAGGTCGCAGGTTCGATTCCTGCCTCCGCAACTTTAAGGGGTTAGTATCGGAAGTCAAAACCGTACTAACCTCTTTTCTGTGCAAACAAGATTCTTACTTCAACCGCTAGTTCACCAGGAATTGGAGAACCCGGCTTCCTTGGTCAGTTACTACCTGAAACAGGTATATACCCCTGGCCAGTTGCGGAAGCTCCAGTCGGGTAGTTGCCTGCACAGCCTGCGGATGCACCACCGTTTGCGTATACATTTCTTTTCCCATCATATCCAGGATACGCAGCTGAGAGAGGCCCGCCGGAGCATAATAAGTAGCCTCCAGTAGCTGCTGAGCAGGGAGGTAACGGGCAGTGGTCATATGGACATCCTGGCAAACATTATACACTGCCTGCGTAGTTGTCTTCCTGCCATCATAATGCACCAGCCGGTAATGGGTCAAAGGAGTACGGGCAGCATGTGCATAGGTATAATAATAAGCCCCTTCCAAAGCAGCCAGTGACTGCCAGCCTTCGCCGGGCACATGATATTCCAGCAGATAGGCCTGGCGGCTGTCTACCTGCACCTCCAGTTGATTGCCACTACACTGGGCTCGCGCATATAACTGCATCCCACTGACAGACATGGGCACATCCACATCAAACAAAGTATAGGTAATGGTGTCATGAGTTACCAACCCGCAGGAAGTATTGCGGATAAGCGGATCCAGCTCGGCCGGATCATTCGCCTGAGCAGCCGTTAGCGCATAGAAGATAGTCTCATCACCTTCCGGAACATCATCATCATCTACAGTAAAGGGCAAGTCAAATACAGTATTAAAATAGTTGCCGGCCGGGATAACCAGGGTTGCCGGCAAGTCATAATCTATCCCTGAAGTAGCACTGCCGCCCTTCACGGCAAAAGTAAGCGTGGCGCCACTGCTACCCACCAGGCCATTGACACGAATCTGTGGAGGATTCAGCGGAGCCACGAATTCAGAATCTGCATAAGCAGGCTGCACAAACTCCACCAAAGGAGCCAAACCCATGATCGTCACATTATCCATCATATTGCCTATGGTCAGATTACCGCTGGCGGTAGAGATGGCATGGAAGGTAAAGCGCAGGTTGCCATTCATACCGGTAGCATTCACATAGGCACCGGTCACTTGCTGCCATAAAGTATTGGGCGTACCCACTTTGATCAGGGGCAGGTCATTACCATTGGGCTCGGTAATAACAATCCCCATGCTGTCTTCGCCCCCGCGGCCGCGGTGCCACAGACTCCAGTCGATCTCCTCACCGTCAAAAAGACACACATCAAAAAAGAGGTTGGAAGCCTGGCTGCCATTCAGCTCAGCCATCTGCACCCCGCTTTGGGCATCAAACCCATAGGGACCGCCCAGAGTCGCAGACTTGCCAATCTCTATGAGCTGGTCACTGGCAGTGGTTTGCCAGAAAGGCACGTAATCCTCATGATAAAGCCCCCATGACCCCACGGCACCCACACTGGCCGGCGGACTCACGGAATCTACACTGGGAAACTCAAAGTCTGAGTTAAAAATAGAACGCCCTTGCCCCCAGGCGCTTACAGGAAGGGCCAGGAAGACCCACCAGAAATATCGAAACATGCAATGTAAGGGTAAGTTGGTTTTCTGATTGCGGCAAATTAACACATAATGTTCTACTTTCCATGGATTACACAGATTCGGGTATCCCGCGCAACCACAAAGCTTGTGCATTGCCCCCCCGCATGCTAGCTTTGTGCCTATGGAATCCCTGCCCCACCCCATCACTCCGGCACTCCTGGCAGAGGCTATGAGCGGAGAAGCCTACCAGTTACTGTTCGAAGACAAGGTGGCTCAGGGTGCCACCACGGGCCCCAACCAAAGCGCCTTCATGACAGAGTATACCCGGCTCAATCTCCAGCGCACCCAGCGGGTACGGGAACACCTGCGCCTGAGCGATGACCTCACCCAGGCACTGCTGGCAGTGCCAGAGGACTGGTATTGGGTAGTCATCAGCGAAATATGGTGTGGCGATGCCGCGCAGTGCCTGCCGCTGATATACACCTGTGTTGCCCGTCAGCCCCGCATTAACTTACGGGTCATCCTGCGGGATGAATACCCCGAGGCCATGGACCACTTTGCCAACGGAGGCAGCCGGGCCATCCCCATCCTGGCCTGTATCCGCCAGCAGGACATGAAACTCCTGGGACACTGGGGACCACGGCCCCAACCCGCACAAGCCATTGTAACGGCCCACAAAGCCAACCCCACAAAACCGGATGCCGAGATGTACGAAGACCTGCACCGCTGGTATGCCCGGGATAAAACCGTCACCCAGCAGCAGGAATTTGCCGCACTTATCCGCCACTGGTCCCAGGCCTGAACATGCTCACCCGGCTGCACATACAGAACTATGCACTCATAGATGAGCTGGAGCTAACGCCCGGCACGGGGCTAAACCTCATTACCGGGGAAACCGGCGCAGGCAAGTCCATTATGCTGGGTGCCATTGGGCTCATCCTGGGCAACCGCGCCGAGCCCGCCATGATCCTGGATGCGTCTCGCAAATGCGTGGTAGAAGCAGAGTTTCAGTTACAAGCCCATAGTGAAATAGCTACGTTGTTGCAGGCCGAAGAACTGACAGATGAAGACACCCCGCAAACACTTATCCTCCGCCGGGAACTTAGCCCCCAGGGCAAAAGCAGAGCTTTTGTCAACGACATCCCCGCCACACTACCTATCCTGCGAGAGCTCACCTCCCGCCTGGTAGACCTGCACAGCCAGCGAGACGGGCAACGCCTGCTGGAGGCAACAGAACAACTGGCCATATTGGACCAATATGCAGGTTGCAGCCACCAAACCCGCGCTTTCGGGCAGCAATTGGAAAGCATTCGCCAGCAGGAAAAAACACTACGCGAACTGGAAGCGCATAGCCACACCCAGGCACAAGAAACAGATTACCGGCAACACCAGTTAGCAGAGCTGGAGGCAGCCAGTCTGCATCCCGAAGAAGACAATCAGGTGGAACAAGAACTTTCCATACTGCAACACGCAGCCGGTCTTACCCAAACGGTGACGGAGGCCGTTCATATATTGGATGAACAGGAAAACTGGGCAGCCAGCTTGCAACTATCCCAGCAGTTGAAACAACTGGAACGTGCCCAAAGCCTGATGCCGGCGCTGGAACCGGAAGTGAATAAACTACGCGAAGCACATATCTTGCTGACGGAGACGGTCACCGGCCTGCGTGCCCAGCTGGACGCACTGGAAATGAACCCGGCGCGCCTGGCTCAGCTGGAAGAAAAGCAGGACCTCTATAACCGGCTCAAACTCAAATACAAATGCCGCACTGCGGCAGAGCTCATCCGGCTGCGGGATGAGCTGGCCCTGCAACTGGAAGGTACTGAGGGCCTGAGCGCCCGTATTGCAGCAGTGCAGGAAGAGTTAGCTCAGGCATACCTCCAGTTGGGCATACTGGCCCAGGCGCTAGAAGAGCAACGGCAAAAAGCCGCACAGGAGCTAGCCGGCCAGGTAAACGAAGTATTAGCGGCTGTGGCGCTCCCCCAGGCAACATTCACTGTAGATATTCAACGCCTGTCTCAGCCAGACAGCCCTTTGAGCTTACCCGGCGGCAGTCCGGTGCGGGCAACCCCCACCGGTATTCATAGCGTTACCTTCATGGTACGGCTAAACCCGGGCACACCGTCTGCCCCGCTTAGCCAGGTAGCCTCCGGGGGAGAAGTCAGCCGCCTATTGCTGGCCGTCAAACAGGCATTGGCCGGCAGGCTGTTGTTGCCCCTGCTGATCTTCGATGAGATCGATACTGGCATTTCCGGCGAAACGGCATTGCGGGTAGCCCGGGTAATGAGCGAACTGGCCAAGGACCATCAGCTGATAGCCATCACGCACCTGCCCCAGATAGCGGCACGCCCGGGCAAACATTACTATATCTATAAGGAGACCACCGGAAATACCACGCACACCCACCTGCGGGTGCTGGCCCCTGAGGAACGCATACAGGAGCTAGCCCGCATGCTGGCAGGGGATCATCCCACCCCTGCGGCCCTGGCGGCTGCACAGGAACTTATGAGTTAATTTCCTGTATATTTGGCACGCCGTTTGAAGGATTTCTCAACAGCACAACCCCGCTTATCATGAAAAAAATGCAATCATTTACCTTATTGGCTGCACTCCTGCTCGCACTGCCGCTGAGCCTGCAGGCACAGAAAAAAAGTAAGGGCAAAGCAGAACCCAAAGTGGCCATTGCTTTGCAAACGGGGCAAACCTATACCTACCGCTACACCACAAAAAGTGATGGAGAGCAGAATATGATGGGGCTGAATATTACCAACGAGAACCACATAGAGCGCCAGTATACCTATGAAGTACTGTCTGTAGAAGGGGATACCGTGCGCCTGAAAATGACGCTCGACTATGCCATGAACAGCATGAGCAACAACCAGACCGGCGGGGAGCAGTATGATAGCCGCAAGGCCGGCAGCAAACCCCATGATGCGGCACGGTTCGATGCGTGGCTTACAGGCAAAAGCTGGACTGTAGTGCTGGACAAGTATGGCAAAGGCACCCGGTCAGAGGGTTACCAGGCGCTCTATGACAAGATGATCGAAGAAGTAGCCTTCAAGGGTCCTGCAGCGGCGGTGCTGAAAGGCAGCCTTACAGAAGATTACAAGGACGCCATGGTGCTGAACCTGGCTACAGAAGCCTTTGGTAGCTATCCGGCAAAGGCTACCGCCAAAGGGGCAAACTGGAAGGATAAGCCGCAGGACGATTTTATAGGGGAACGCACCTTTTCGGTCACAGAAATGAACAATGAGGTGACAGAAGTGGTCATGAATCGCAAGATCATCCCCAATCCCAAGGCGAAGCCAGTACGTAAGCCCAACGGCATTACGGTAGTCAATAAAATGGGAGGAGACCAAAACCTGGTTACCCGCCACGACCCGGCAACCAAAGCCTTAATGAAGCGTGAGCTGAAACAGAACCTGAGCGGTACCCTGGTACTCTCCGGCGGGCCGCTGGGTGATAACCCGACCAACGTAGAAGGCAAACAAAACAGCCAGAGCATTATAGAACAAGTGAAATAACCACCGGTATCCATCTCTTATTTCTTTGACAAAGCCCTCTCTGCACACCGGGCTGCCGCTGCGGGAATAATCCCGGAGAGGAAAGTCCGGACAGCACAGGGCATCCTGCTACCTAACGGGTAGGGTCTGCAAGCGCGAGTCTGCAGATACGGCAAGTGCAACAGAAAGCATACCGCCTACGTGCCGGGCAACCGGCACCGGTAAGGGTGAAATCGTAGAGTAAGTGCCTACGGGTATGTGTGGCGACATACATACCGGGTAAACCCCAGGAGCTGAAAGGCCATGTACACCGGCGCCAAGGGCTGCTCGTCCAATGCCGGGGGGTAGACCGATAGAGCCCTCCCGTGAGGGACGGCCTAGATAAATGGCAGCCATGCTCCCAAAGAGCATACAGAATCCGGCTTACAGGTGTGTAGAGAGGGCCTTGTTAAAGAAAGTGAGAGAAGCTTGCAACGCCTCCAGGGTTTGTGCAGGAAGCTCCGGCTCCGTCCAGGGATGACGGCCTCCAAAAGTGTGATTGGCACCGGGTATTTCCAGGTACTCCGCACGCTGGTTAAAAAGATGCAAGGCACTGGCCTCGGCCGGGGTTACCGTTGTATCCAACGAGCCATGTATCTGCAGGTAGGGCACCTGTAAAGCGCGGGCAGCATGCTTAAGATTATAATCGCGCGTGTGGGTTTCCCAGTCTGTGAATATATCTGAGAACAAAGGCATGCGCTGTCCTGTACGGGTATTCTCTATCCAGGTAACCCCTTGCACTCTCCAGTCTGCCAGTTGCTCCGGAGAGAACCGCAGGAGCGTACCGATGCCTGCCCAGGTGACCACAGAAGCTATTTTATCAGAACGGCTAGCTGCCAGCAATGCAGATGCTCCACCACGGCTATGCCCTATAAGATGGACCCTGGAAGGCTGTATATATTGGGTAATAGGAGTGCCCAGGGTAGTCGCCTGCTGAATAACCGCCAGCAAGTCTTGTAACTCTTTGGTGTAGGTATTGCGGCCAAATGCTTCCAGGTTAGAGAACTCAAAGGGAGTCTCTGGCTGGGTACCGTTATGTGAGAAATCGAATCTTAACACGGCAAATCCCTGGCCTGCCCACCAGCGGGCAATATGCGGAAAATGCCCCCATTCCCTGAAGCCTTTGAACCCATGCACCCAAATGATCAACGGAGTACCGGACAAGGGTATGCGCGGCAAATGCAAGGTAGCTCCCATGCGACCGTTGGGCCCATGCAGGACAAAATTAATTTCTTGCAAGTCTGCCATAGAACATTGCAAAATAAAAAAAGCCCGCCATACAGGCGGGCTTTTTTTCGGCAAAGCGCTCAAAGTTATTGCTTAATGAAACGCGTTGTCTTATCATAAGTTCCGGCCTGCATACGGAGCACATACACACCTGCCGGCATATTGGGCAGCAGGACATCTGCAGTATAGCTACCGGCTTTGAGGGGCTGGTTCTGCAGCAATACCGCTACCTGCTGGCCTTGGGTATTGTATACCGTAAGTGTCACCGGCACATCATCCGCTATGGCGTAGTTTACACGGGCGGAGGTATTATGCGGGTTTGGATAGGGCGTGCCCAGTGCATACCCCATAGGCAAAGTAACCGAACGCACGCCATGATTGTGTACGGCACCGTTGATGTCCTGGCTCAGCAACTGGTAGTAGTATGTCTTGCCGGGCTGAAGGGCATAGCTGTCATAATAGCTGTAGGCAGCAGGCGCATTGGTAGTACCTTGTCCTTTCAGAGCAGGCAGGCTGTTATGACTGGCTATCTGCATAAAACCATACGGCTCATCTGCGGCTCTCAGAAGGACAAAGCCTTCATTATTAATCTCGCCACGGGTATTCCACAACAGCTGGGTACCGCTTCCGGCATATTTGGCCTGGAAATCGAGCGTTTCTACCGGCAGGATATTGTCAAAGAACACCAGGCCGAAGTCTCCATTACCTAGGGTGAAGAAACCCGGAAGCGTGAGGGCTTCGCCCCCTTGTTCATTACCGTTAAGCTGTGCAGTAGCAGGGGGACAGTTGACAGTGGAAAAGTCTGCCAGATCTGCCAGTGTTTTGAGATCATGTCCATTGGGATTTGTTCCGGCGTCTTTTACGACACGAACATTCTCAAAGCTTTCGGTCAGCCCGTCATCATTGTCCCAAACCAGCTTAATGTTACCCTGAGCCAGGTTAGCGGTACCGCCCAGCGCACCATACAGGCGCGCCACATTCCAGAAGCGGGGAAGCAGGGCCAGCTTTAACCCGAGTGAGGGAGAAACACAGGGATCCGGCACAGACCTGTCCACCGTATCTATCGGCTGGTTGAACTGTTCCATGGCAAAGCGGGTGATCGCCGGGCCGTTAGTGGCCAGCTGAATCTCCAGCTCAACAGGCTTTACATATTCCTGGAACTTACCAATGGGGAAGTCATAGTTAAAAGGCACATTGGAGATATAAGTACGCGCCAGCGGACCATCTACAAAACTACCGGCAGAAGCATTGGTCCAGCTACCAAAGAGGCCCAGGATAGCTATATTATTGAACTCCTGGCGAATATAGCCGGGTAATGCACTGAAATAGTAGTTGGTGATCAGGTTACGCTGCCGCAAGTCCAGTACCCCATCAATGAGCAGGGGATCCAGCAACTGAACATGGTGGGTAGAAGGCGAGAGGTATTTATCCAGCACCATGTTAAAGAACGTCTCGTGCAGATCTGCCCCGGTATAGGTGATAAATTGGGTGGACTCTGCAATCTGGGCATAGGACGCAGTACTCGCACCTACGGGCTCACTGTGTGCAGGCAGGTCTACAAAAGCTACCGTACCGTATCGGCATTCAAATTCGCCGTCGTCATGCCAGTTGAAGGCCACATTGAGGCGGTTGTTATCATTGGAAGCATCCAATATACCGTCGGCCATAATCTCTACGGTGCGTTCTACGGTGATCTCCGAGTTCAACTCATACACACCTTCCATAATGAGCAGATTACGGAAGGGATAGTTATCGTGCGGCTCATTATAAATAACGTTGGTACCAATTCCCTGGAAACGCAGGGTTGCAGTGCCGCCACCATTATAGAACTGGCCTTCATTACTAAAGTTACGACGGAAAGTAATGGTTGGGGTGGCCGAAACAATGTTAAAGGTACCCTTCTGCTTGTTAGTGAACTGACCGCCCACAGTAAGATTGGAATGGACAGCCAACCGAATAGGGTTGCCTGCACCAGGCGAAATGGTCAGGTCCCGCAGCACAACATCTGCTCCATTGAGGGTAATGTTCATCGTAGGAGCAATACTGCAGCCAGTATGGTCCAGGATCACATCCGCATTCACATTAAGGCCCACACCGGGCACACCATTGGGGCACCAGTTATTAGCGCTGTGCCAGCTGACACCGTCGCCACCGCCATCCCAGCGGAACTGGTTGCTGATCGACCACGCCACACGATTCACCCCTCCGGTGTCATCGTCAAAATCTTCACCGGCAAATACCCCGCTGGGGTTAACAAAGGTTATGGAAGTAGGTCCTCCCGTGCTTACCCTGGATACATTAAACGTGCTTGCACCGGAATTGGCGGGGAAACTGGCTTCCGTGATGTTGGTAGTACCCGCCCATGTGTTGGGCAGGCGTAGCAGGTAAGAACCGGCAGTGGGATCTCCATTGGTAAATATAGAGTTGCTGAAGCAGCCAATACCTGTAGCAGGGTCGACGATCGTGGTCGCATCCCGGCAGTCGAAGCCATTCACGTCCGCAAGCTCAAAAAGGGCATAACGGGCGCTGATCGTACCATTGATATCTATACCATACCGGCCGATAATACCGTTGCGGGATATCTTGGAAGTGCGCGCGCTGGTGCCTATGATATTGATCCTGCCATTTACGATAAACTTGTTATCGGTTTCAGAAGCATAGGTAACCGGGTCGTCTCCGCCATACACCAGCAGTTCTGCACCACGCACTCCCGTTCCCGGGTTCACGTTCAGGATAGCGCCTGCATCCACAATGAAGCGGTGGGTGCGCATCACGTTGCCGTTAAGGTTCAGGGTCTTACCGGTGCGGATGCGGCATTGGTTGTAACTATTATCGGTAAACCAGGAGCCCATATCCGGGGTAGTGGTGTTATCGGAGTTCAGGATATTCAGGTTACCCTCCAGGTTATAAGTGCCCGTACCGGCACCTGCAAACAAGCAGTAGTTAAAAGGCTGGTTGTTGGTGCGGATAGTACGCGTAGTTCCTGTGGGAGACATGAACATGATACAACTACGTTCCGGCATGATCGTACCGCCATCATTATAGAAATTGCCGGAGAAGAACACGGTGGAGAAGTTCCAGATATGAGCTCCGGAAGTGAAGGTAAAATCGCCGTCTACACGCAGGCACAGACCGGTAAATAATTCCATATTACCGGCAGTATTGGTCAGATTACCGCGCACAGTCAGGTTATTGTTCTGCACAAATACGGTAGAAGACGGTTTATTCACTATCAGGTGATTAAATGCATTGGTCGTATTGGGGTAGTTGGTACCATCCTGACCGGTGCGGGTACGCAACTGCTGCACGGAGAGGCCATCCAGCGTCACGGTACTCTGATTGGCCGTAAACGTGGCATTGGCAAAGTGCATGAACAGGTTGCCCCCTACATTCATCGTAGGATGCGGAGCGGTGTTTTGCATGGTGATGGTGCCATCGTTCATGATAAACAAGTCTCCGTCTATATCCAGGTTGCGGTTGGAGTTCACCTGGAGCCGCCGGTTTCCGGTTCCTTGCGTATAGGTTGACCCTCCCGGATAAATCCCCAGGGAAGTATCCAGGTATTTGGCCGGCAAGGTATATTCCAGGTTCTCATACAAAGCGCCCCGGATGTTCACGTTGATGTTCTGGAGCACATTCCCATTGCCGGTTCCACCCAAACTGGGCAGGCGAGAGCCTTTGGGGATGATGACCGTATAGTTCTCATTGCCTGCGGTTCCGGGTATCGCTGTGGCAGAGATCTCTTTGGTACTCCAGTTGTCTATATTGTTCCAGTTATCATTATTCCCCCTGCCTATCCAGATGGCCACGGGCCGGCCTTCGAATACGATATGGTCGTTAACAAGGGGAATACGGCTGGCATTGTCCCGGTAGATAAAGTTGGGAGTGACGAACTCACGATAATCCCGTAGCCCCGTATCATACCCTTCGCCAAATATTTCACCACCGATCAGGCCGGAGCTATTGACCAGGCGAAGCGTGGTGCTGGCATTATTGGAACACGCATTGGTAGGAGAAGACGTACCGCCATTACAAAGCGTGGTGGCACCGGTGCCCCCGGCAGGAATGCCAAACTCATTATTCAATACCGAAGCCTGGTTGGCGCCGTTGAATACCACATTCTCTATCACATGGGTGCCGGCCACATTAAGGGTAAGGGCGGTATACCCACTACCCCCGGCAGAGAATGCACAGTCAGAGAAATTATTGCCCACACCATCCGGGTCCAGCACCGCGCCGGCAAATACTTTCATACCCCCTTGTGAGGTATAACAAGGGCTGGTGTTATTGGTACAGTCACAGGCAGAGCCCAGCAGCCCGTCGTTATTAAAGCCGGTATTGGAAGTACCCTGGAAGTTGAAATCTACATACCGCATAGACACGCGCCCGGTATTATACACTGCCGTGCGGTAGTACTGGCCAGGGGTAGCCGCATCACGCGTGATAGTGATACGCTGAGCGGCAGAACCTACCATTTTAAGATGGCCGCCGGCAAATACCCGCAGAAAGGTGCCGTCTCCGGAACTGGTCATCATCTGCAGCACACTGCCGTCATTGGCATGCAGCGTACCATTGTCGCGAATGTCCAGTGTATTGCCGTTATTTTCCCCATAGAGCAGGTTCTTGCTATTGAGCAGCCATATGCCCGAACGGATCTGGGCATTGCCATACAGGCGCACATTGGTCAGCATCGCCACACGCTTGGTGGGATCCGGCTTATCCACGATCACACGGGGCAGCCATATGCCGGAGCCCTGGTTAGCCACGTCTGCAGCATTCGTCAGGGGGTACTGGCCCAGTACGGTTTGGTCCTTGACACCGTTAAAGACCAGCAAAGGGCGGTTCCCGCTGGTGCCCATGCGCACCACGCTGCCAATGAAGAAACCGCGGACATTGGTGGGAGGGAAAGGCGCAGTATTATCGGCCAGGTTACCCCCCAGGTTCACACGTATACGCTGGGGAAGCACGGCGCCGCAGCCCAGGTTGTTATCTATGAAACCGCTCAGGTCCAGGCACCCACCGTTGTTAATGGTGATATTACCCGTCACCGCAAGCTCGGGGTTATTATCTGCGCCATCCACATCTGCCAATGCCAAGACGCCTTTATCTATAGTAAGGTTATTGGTAATGACAATAGGAGTACCCACCGTACCGTTGAGACAACGGGGCTGGTTATAAACACGGGCCGAGGCAGATTTATTAATGGTAACGTCAAATAACGTAATAGGGTTGATAATGGCCGAGTTCCCGGGCCCAAAGAACACTACCCGGCTACCCGGCTGGGAGAAAATATTTCCGTTGGAAAGAGAGTTGTCCAGGTTACCGGCTATCTGCAGGCGGGCATTGGAGAGCAGACGCACGTCTCCTGCGTCTCCCAGCTGCAAATTACCGTAGATAGAAAGCTGCTGGCCGATGTTGACCACCAGCTCATCAAACTCAATGTAAAAGTTCAGGCAGGTAGCATCTACAATGTCTACATAAGGACGCCGGGTAGAAGGGCCCAAGATTTCCACATTGTCTGTGGGACCAGGCAAAACCGCCGGGACCAGGCTTGCCACCTCCCAGTTATTCAGATTACTCCAAAGGCTGTCCTCAGCACCTGTCCACAAATAATCCGCAGCCTGAGAAGACACGGGCAAGAGGCAGAGCAAGAAGAATAGTAGATGTAAGCGACGCATAGGCCTTATATATTGACTGGTTAGTGATTTCTCCGAACAACGTTAAGTGCGCAGCGAAACCTTCCCTCGTGTACGCAACATCGGCAGATAGGTTTTCGTGCAGCTACGATTTTCTAGTAGTATTATTTCTCAATTAACGACAGTTGCGGTAAAAATACAAATTGAAGATATACGATACAACAAGCTTACACAGGATTATCGGTCATTGGGACAAGAAAGCATGCAGCCCAAAAAACAATTCACACCAAATTAAACCACTGATAGTAAATTGAATAAGTAGTTGTGCACAAATACCCGGCTTAAATGCGGCACATTACGTATCTTAATGAGCCAATACAAATACAGGTGCTTAGGAATACTTAATTTTGGAGTGATACGCTCCATAGCGAAATAGGACAGCGGCGGAGGACTCTCCCCATAAAGCCGCCTTAATTAAATTATGACAATACAAGATATGTTTGTGCCTATAAAAATCGCCAGCTTGCTACTGATATGTGCCCTTCCCTTAAGTCTGTGGGCACAACCGGCCAACGATAACTGCGCAGCAGCCATACCCCTGGTCTTGCAGCAAAACACATGCCAACCCCAGGTCTTTACCAACGCAGGAGCTACTACCGCGGGAGACCCTGCCAAGCCTGCCTGCTGGGCAAACAACCTCACGGCCACCATATGGTTCAGTTTTGAGGCCACCGGCACCGCTGCCCGCATCAGCACCCATTTCGACCAAACCACCGTAAACACGCGTATTGCAGTGTATAGCGGCACTTGCGGCAGCCTGACGCTGGTCAGCTGCAATGACAACATCAGCGTAACAGACGGGCACCTGAAGAACAATGTCTTAGCCACCAACCTCACCCCGGGGCAAACCTATTACATCATGGTGGATACGGACGGAGGCACCGGCAACATCGCTATCTGTGCAGAGGAGATCCCCAACCCTGCCGGAGCAGGCACACTCCTTGGGGCAGGCTACCAGGACTGTACGGACGCTTTCTATGTCATCAACACCAGTAACATCTCCATAGCGCCTGGCAGCTTTGGCGCAGGCAGCCAGGAACCCGCCCCCTGCTTTGGTGCGGACGGAGAACAAAATTCCATCTGGCTCAAGGTATATGCCCAAACGGCAGGCCAGCTCTATTTCACCGCCACCCCCACCGTAGGCACTACCGACCTGGACTTTGCCGTGTATGACGCCACCAATGGCTGCCTGGGTCTCAACATTGCAGCCCCCCACGGTTGCAGTGTCAATACCGGTACGGCGCCGGACGGCACCGTAGGCTGGGCCTGCCCGGTGCCTGCCGTATGCGCCACCCAGAGTTGCAACAATACCCTCTCCTGCCCCACAGGCATCAATATGGCCGCAGGAAGAACCTATGCCATCATGATCGACCGCAAGGCAGCCAGCACCGGGGTAACGGTCTCATTCCCGGGCATTGGCGGTGGTCCCGGGCAGAGTACGCTGGTGCCCAGCATGCCCAGGCCCAGCTTCCTGGCATCCACGGAATGCCTGGGCAACCCGGTGCAATTCACCAACTTCTCCAGGGGACGTAACATGGCTTATACCTGGGACTTTGGAGATGGCAGCACCAGTAGTATCGCCAATCCTTCCTACAGCTATAAAACCGCAGGCACCTACACCGTCAACCTCATTCTTACCGAGCTGAATACGGGCGCCACCCGCCTGAGCAGCCAACAAATAACCATAGGCGCAGGCCCCACTGTCCACACCCTGCCCAAGCAGGCTATGGCAGCGGAAGACACCATCGTGTGTGCCAATGAACCCGTAAGTCTGCGAGGCACAGCACAAGCCTTTGACGCAACTTCTCCGGCAGACATTTCTTTCTTCAACTTCAATAGCTACGAAGTGTTACCGGAAGGTCCCGGCACTACGGGTGCCAGGTCAGAAGTCAATGTGTCCCAAGTATTCCCGGCAACGGTTAACAGCAGCTCTATCAAGAGCGTCTGCTTCACCATTGCCACCACCCAGCCCCGGCAGATCCGGATAGAACTGGAATGCCCCAACGGCGCCAGGGAGATCCTCTTTACCGGGAACAAGCTGGCAGGCCGGCGCTGGTTCGAAGGCACTTGCGTAGAAGCAGGCGCCGCCGCCTGGGCTAGCGCTCCTGGAGGCACAGGCTCCAACATCACCGGCACTTATGCCATAGAGAACGGCTCCAATGCCTGGAACAATGTCCTGGGCTGCGAGGCCAACGGCACCTGGAAACTCATTGTGCGGGACACCGTAACAGGCTTCCCGGCCGCCCTGCTGGACTGGTCTATCACCTTCAATACCCAAAATCCCACCAACGAGATAGTGGATATCATCTGGGAAGCAGAAGACGGTACTGCCGTGAACGCCTCTCCCCCGGCACTCAACGGAGCCACCGCCAGCAGCCAGGCCAGCGCAGTACCCCAAACCAGTACCCGATACATCATGCGTGCATTTGACCTGCTGGGCTGCTCCAATACAGACACGGTGCGGGTGCGGGTTGCCGGCGCCAATATCAGTGTGGCCAAAACGGACGTCACCCTGCCTGGCGGATGTGACGGCACCGCAAGCGGGAGCGCTACAGGAGATTATCCCCCCTTCACCTTCCAGTGGCTCCGCCCCAATGGCACGTTGCTCAACGGTCCTTCTATTACCGGTCTTTGCTCAGGCACCTACAAAGTATATTCCACAGATGCACGCGGGTGCCGGGACTCCGCTCTCTATACCATCTTTGAGCCGGGAGCAGGATCACTGCTGCTCAACAGCAACTTTACCCACCCCCTATGCAACGGTAATGCCAATGGCACCATACAGATTTCCCCGGGTGCAGGCCTGGCGCCTCTCACCTATACCTGGTCGGGCCCTATTCCACTGACCAGCGGAATCAATGTCACCAACCAAAGTGGGTTGCCGGCCGGCCAGTACAAATGTGTGGTAACGGATTTCGGCGGCATCAAAGACTCTGTCCTTATTGACCTCGTCAACCCCCAAAAGCTACAGGTGTTTCTCACCGGCAGTACCCCTGTCAGCTGCCACGGCGGCAGCAATGGCTCTGCCACGGTAGACGCCAGCGGAGGCGTGCTGGGCCCCAACTCCGGCTACAGATTCTTCTGGAAACTGGTATCCAACAATGGCCCCATCGGCCAGTTCTCGCGCACAGCTACCAACCTCACGGCCCGCGCCTACTGGTGTGTAGTGCAGGATGACAATAATTGCAAGGACTCCGTACAAGTAGTGATTACGCAGCCCGCCCAGCCCCTGGCAGCCACCGCAGGTGCTACCACCCCGGTATCCTGCGCCGGCAGTGCAGATGGCAGCGCATCTGTGACGGCCTCCGGCGGCACCCCGGGCTATTTCTACCTGTGGACCCCGGGGAACGAAGCCACAGCCAGTGTGACCAACAAACCGGCAGGCACCTATACGGTGCGGGTGCGGGACAGCCGCGGCTGTGAAACCACCATTAATACCACCATTGGCAGCCCGGCTCCGCTAAATGTCAGCATGGGAACAATAACGCAGGTCAGTTGCTTTGGGGGAAATAACGGTAGCGCGCAGGCAAATGCCTCCGGCGGCAGCGGCACCTATACCTACACTTTTCTGCGCCTGCCCTTGCTAACTCCCGTAAGCAGCGGGCCAGCCAGCAGTATCAGCGGTTTATCTCCCGGTGACTACCGCATCCGGGTAACCGATGGCAATAACTGCCGGGATTCCGCCACCTTCACCATCACAGAGCCCACCGCGCTGGAGATAGCTTTCTCCCAGATCAACCCCACATTGGCCGGAGGCACCAACGGCAGTATTACGCTGGAAGCTGCCGGCGGCACCCCTCCCTACAACTACAGCTGGAAACTGCAGAACGGCACCCCTATCTCGGGTAGCCAGGCTACCCGCAGCGGGCTGGGTGCCGGCAGTTACTGGGGCATTGTCACTGACAACCGGGGCTGCCAGGACTCTGCCCTGGTGACCCTGGTAGAACCGGGCATTCTGCAAGTGTCTGTAAGCGCCACCAATGCGCAATGCCCCGGTCAGAGTAACGGCAGCGCAGAGGCCTTCGCTTCCGGGGGTACTACACCTTACAGCTTTGCCTGGGAAAAACTGACGAATCTGCCGGAACCGCTATTCTCCACCAACCCCACCGGAGCTGCCAGCGAGGCAGCCACCGGGCTTAACCTGGGCACCTGGCAGGTCACCGTAACCGACGGGGGCGGAGCTACCGCAACCACGTCCTTCTCCATTGGAGAAAACACTGGCCTCACCCCGCAGATGGTGAAGACCGATATCAGTTGTAACGGAGCAAACAACGGTAGCGCATCCGCCAACCCCAATGGCGGCACGGCGCCTTTCCAATATACCTGGACAGGACCCGGCGGCTATACCAGCACCCTGCAAACAATTGAGAACCTGCTCCCGGGTATCTACACCGTAGCAGTTACCGACGTATTCGGATGTTCCGGAGGAGGGAATGTAACCATTGCCGAACCGGCTACGCCCTTGCAGATCACAAGCATTAACAAAACGGACCTCAGTTGCTTTGAAAGCTTTGACGGCACGCTCCAGGCGAATGTTACGGGCGGCACACCCAACACAGTAGGCCCTGCCTACAATTACATCTGGGAACGCGCAGCATCTCCCCTGGTGTATACCACAGCCACCGTCAGCAACCTGCCCGCAGACGCCTATACCCTGACAGTTACGGACGCCAACGGCTGCCAGGTGCAACAAACCATAGTGCTGAACCAGCCGGCAGATATCAGCATCACCGCCAATATCACCGCAGTTACCTGCCAGGGAGGTAATAACGGCGCATTGGCCATAACGGCTACCGGCGGCAATCCCGGGGCTAAAACCTACCTGTGGGAGCCCGGCGGCATGACTACTCCCGGTATCAGCAATCTCAAAGCGGGCATCTACAAAGTTGTCGTGCGCGACCCTACGGGCTGTGCAGATTCTGCGTTCTTTACCATACCCGAGAACCCGGGCATCACGGTCAACATCCAGCAAACGAACGTCAGTTGTAACGGCAGTAACAACGGAGAGGTCATCGTGCGGGCCTCCGGGGGCATGCGCCTGGCAGGACCTTCGCCTTATACCTACGGCATTGCTCCGGCATCCGGCACGCAGTTGCAGGACTCTATCTTCCAGGGACTGACGCCCGGCACCTATACCCTCTCCGTAACCGATGCTCTGGGCTGTGTCAGCACCCTCCAGACCATCGTATCCATGCCGGAAGTATTGACCCTGGTTACCACCCAAACCAGCGCCGCCGCAGGGGGCGGCACCAACGGCACAGCCTCTGTGCTGATACAAGGCGGCACGGCTCCGTATACTATTGACTGGAGCAATGATGGCACGGGAGACTTTGACGATAATCCTACTATCACAGGCCTGGTTCAGGGTAACTATACCGTAGTGGTGCGCGATGCCAACGGCTGCACCCGTAGTGCAAACATCATGGTAACCGAAACTGCCGGCGGGCCATTACAGGTAACACGCCAGGCGACGGACGCCACCTGCGACGGCCAGACCAATGGCACTGCCGCGCTGAATGTCACCGGGGGGCAACCACCTTATGCATTCAATTGGGTACCGGCCGTCAGCACCACCAGCTATGCTACAGGGCTGATCCCCGGTGTGAATTACAGCGTAACCGTAACCGACGCAGGAGGAGCAGTCCCTGCCAATATCAACTTCACCATAGGAGAACCGGCACCGCTGGAACTGGTAGTGCCCAATCTCTCACTCACCTGCTTTGGCAATCCCGGGGCGCTGGAAGCATTCCCCACCGGAGGCACCCCTCCTTACCGCTACCGCTGGGTGAGCAGCCAGTTCATCGGAGAATATACCACCAAACGCATTGAAGGGCTAACTGCGGGCAACTATGTAGTGACAGTGACGGACAATAATAACTGCACCATCAGCACTACCGCACGCGTCAATACCCCCGAACGGCTGCGCCTGAGCGTCAGCTTTGTTACGAACAATGATTGTTTCGACGATAACACCGGAGGTGTGATCATTACCCCCACAGGAGGCACACAGTGCGTGACACCGGCCCAGCCATATGCCTATAACTGGATACCCGGCGGCATGACCACGGGAACGGTTTCCAACCTGAAGGCAGGCACCTACAAAGTGATTGTATCCGATTGTAACAACTGCCAGGACTCCGCTACCGTGCAGGTGAACCAGCCGGGCAGGCTGGAGATGCGGGTAAATGTTACCAATGTGGCCTGCGGCGGCGGACAAAGCGGGGCGGCAGGCGTCCACGTGACCGGGGGTACCCCCAGCTACAGCTATTTGTGGAAGAACCTGACGAACCCTGCCTTCCAGGTGCTGGGCACAGACACTGCCAGCAACCTGCCCGCAGGTATTTACCGGGTAGTGGTCACCGATGCCAACCAGTGCCAGGACAGCATCAACTTCCAGATATTCCAGCCCAAAGCCCTGCAGGTGGCTGCTACCCGCAAGCCGGTAAGCTGTCATAACGGGGGAGACGGCGCCCTCTTTGCACTCGGTTCCGGCGGCATCCCCGGCCCGGCAGGCTATCACTTCACCTGGAAAAATGCCCAGACCGGGCAAACACTGGGCACCGGCACGGAGATCGACAATCTATCGCCCGGCCTTTACAGGGTAGTCATTGCAGACGACCGGGGCTGCCGGGACAGCACCCAGATCACACTGGAGAATCCGCCCCGCATCCGGCTGGACCGCCAGGTAACCAATAACCTTTGCCGCGGCGGCAGTGCGGGTATTGTACGGGTCATTCCCAGCGGCGGCAACGGCGGATTCACCTACCAGTGGGAGGGCAGCTCGGTAACCACAGCTACACGTTCAGGCCTTGCAGAAGGTTCGTATAAAGTGCGGGTATTTGACGCCGCAGGCTGTGTAGACAGCGCCACATTTACCCTCACGGACCCCCCGGCCGTCAGTTTTGACAATATCCAGTTGCAGCCCAGTTCCGGCACCAATAACGGAACGGCCACAGTGCTGGCCGTCTCCAACGTAGCGGATCCTTCCATGCTCAGCATCTATGACCTGGATAATCCCACAGGCAGTCCGCTACAAACTACCGCGGCCGCAGCTGCTCCTTATCCTGCATTTACAGGACTGGCAGCCGGCAACTATCGTATTGTGCTCACAGATAACAATGGCTGCAGGGATTCCACAGACATTGAGATCCTGCAAGGTGAACTCAGCATAGAAGACATTATTGCCGAAAGCTGTAGCGGCCACGATGGCAGCGCTACCGTGCGGGCACGCCCCACCCTGGTCACCACACCCATTACCTACCGCTGGTACCGCATGCCGGCACGCCAGCTCATCCGCACCCAGAACAGCAACAGCCTGACGGATATACTGGCCGGGCAAACCGCCGGGCAATACCGGGTGGTGATCCAGGATGCCGTCAACTATCGCGATTCGGTAGATTTCAGCATTCCCCAGGGGCCTCGCCTGCAGCTGCGTCCGGATTATGCCGAGTGTCTGGCGCCTTCGGACCCCGTGAACACTACCCTGGATCTGGAATCCCCCGCGCCTATGCTGGGCACCAATCCGGCTACCGGTTCTTGGGCGGCATTTGACAGGAACTTTGCGCCTATCGGGGGGCTCAGCGGCACCCAGCTGACCATTACCACCCAGGGTATCTTCTATGCCGTATTCACAGAAACCTCCACAGGGTGCCAGGACACCGTAAGCCTGTTCTTCGGAGAACTGGATGCCGGACCCGATACCATTGCCTGCCTCACCAGCAACACAGGCACTTTCCAGGTAGCGGCACCCTTTGGAGTAGGCACCTGGACGGCATCAGACCCTAATGTAACGGTGCTGAATGCGCAGACAGGTCTCTTTGACATCAGCCAGTTGTCTCCGCCCACTATATTCACCGCTACGCTGACCGCAGCAGGCGGGGGGTGCAGCGATGACCTGGATGTGATCGTAGAAAGAGGACCTACCGTGCGCTTCGGCACCCTGCCGGAACTCCCGTCGGCTATCCTGTTCATTCCTGCGGCAGATGTCATCGTGCAGAACCTCAGCGACCTGAACGGCGCCACAGGGGACTGCATATGGGATATGGGCGACGGTACCATTCTCACCGGCTGCCAGGACCGGCTGGTGCACCGCTATCAGCAGCCCGGCAACTACAACATTTGCCTGACCATAGACGCGGGCAACTGTGCCGAGACCTTCTGTATCGAAAACATCATTGTAGCCAATCAGAGCAGCATCAAGGTACCGGGGGTCATCACGCCCAACGGGGACGGCATCAATGACCGGCTGGTAGTGGAGACGCTCAATATCATTTCCTATGAGCTCACCATCCGCAACCGCTGGGGCCAGCTGGTATTTTCCACCACAGACCCGGCCAACCACTGGGATGGCCGCATCAAAAACGGGAACGATGCCCCATCCGGGGTATATTTCTGGGTGATCAAGGCCAAGGACAATCACAACCAGGTGATTCACGAGGCCGGCAACGTCACTATCCTACGATAGCCCGGGAGCACAGGGTTGCAAAGCTGACACGAGTATATATACTCGTGTCAGCTTTGTATATTTGCCTCTACCAGCCACCTTAGCTCAGTTGGTAGAGCGGTACTTTCGTAAAGTATAGGTCGCCAGTTCGAGTCTGGCAGGTGGCTCTTCTTCCTATCCAAGCCTTATGCAGGAACCCTTTCCGGGCAGGACTGCATTCATATCCCAAACTCCTCCGCATGAAGACTCCTTACATCGTAGATGCCGTGCGCACTCCTATCGGTGCCTATGGGGGTGCGCTTTCCGGCGTGCGTCCCGACGATATGCTGGCCAGCGTACTGAAAGCGCTGCTGGCACGCAATCCTACACTTGACCCGGATAGCATTGAAGAAGTCATTGCCGGCGCAGCCAACCAGAGTGGAGAAGATAACCGGGACGTGGCCCGCATGGCGTTACTACTGGCGCAATACCCTATTTCGGTAGGTGGCGTCACGGTAAACAGGCTATGTGCCAGCGGGTTGCAGGCAGTGGTGGATGCTGCGCGCAGCATACGCTGCGGAGATGGCGGTGTCTATGTGGCAGGCGGTGTGGAAAGCATGAGCCGTGCTCCCTTTGTGATGGCCAAACCCGCTACGGCCTTTAGCCGCCAACCCGAGATGTATGACACGACCATTGGCTGGCGCTTTACCAACCCGGCACTGTCCAGGCTGCACCACCCCTATACTATGGGTGAGACGGCGGAGAATGTGGCCCGCAAGTACGACATCAGCCGGGAAGCGCAGGACAGGTTTGCACTGGACAGCCAGGAAAAGTACTGGGTAGCACAGGAAGCAGGGCGTTTTGCAGACGAGCTGCTACCGGTAAGCATCCCTCAGCGCAAAGGGGATCCCGTCATCGTAACACAGGACGAGCACCCGCGCCGCACGTCGTTAGAGAAGCTGGCGGCACTGGCCCCTGCATTCGTCAAGGATGGCAGCGTAACCGCAGGCAACAGTTCCGGCATCAACGATGGCGCGGCGGCGCTCCTGCTCTGCGATGAAGCGGCATTGCAAACCCACCGCCTACGCCCTATGGCACGGATAATCGCTACAGCTGCGGCCGGAGTAGACCCTGCCTATATGGGCATAGGCCCTGTGCCGGCTACCCGCAAGGCCCTGCAGCGTGCCGGGTTGCCACTCCGGGATATAGGGCTGGTGGAATTGAACGAGGCCTTTGCCGCACAAAGCCTGGCCTGCATCCGGAAGCTGGAACTGGACCCGGCCATCGTCAACGTCAACGGAGGCGCCATTGCGCTGGGTCACCCGCTGGGGTGCAGCGGCGCACGCATCCTGACCACCCTAGTCTACGAGATGCGGCGGCGCCAGGTGCGTTACGGACTGGCCTCGCTCTGTGTGGGGGTGGGACAGGGACTGGCTGTTATTGTAGAACTAACGGATTAATCATGACCCGGTACGTAGCGCTGCTCAGAGGCATCAATGTGGGTGGGAACAAAAAAGTGCCCATGCCGCAGCTGAAGAAAGTAATGCAGGACCTGGGGTATGCGGAGGTAAAGACGCTGCTGGCTACCGGCAACATTGTATTTGATGCAGAAAATGCCTCTGCAGATCACCTGGCGGCAGAACTGGAGAAAGCCTTTGGTTTTGCCATCCCTACCATCTTACTCACGCACCGGCAACTGCAGGAACTGGTAGACAGCCGGCCCTTTGCAAGCGTAACGGTAACGGATCGCATGCACCTGTACGTCACCTTCCTGCCCAAACCCACACCAGCGCCCTTTGCCCTCCCCTATTTGTCAGAAGACGGCTCCTTACAGATCTTGCAGGTGACGGATGAAGCTGTACTCAGCGTGCTGGATTTAACGATTGCCGGCACGGTAGATGCGTATCTCGTGTGGGAGAAAGCCTTTGGCAAGCAGATCACCACCCGCAACTACAATACGGTGGTCAAGCTCTGCGCACTATAAAGGCCCGTCCAGCAGATAGAGATCGTAGATATAGCGGATCTTCTCAAATTCCTGCTCCATATCCAGGCCCAGGTCTATAAGCTTGCCGGTGCGCACATCAAAGACCCATCCCAGGATCTTGGGATAGCCCGTCTTGGAAAGGCTGCGCTGCACGTGATCTATCTTGATGACGTTATAACACTGCTCCAGCACATTCAGCTCCACCAGTTTGTCATATCGCTTCTGGGGATCTTCAATGACATTCAGTTCCTCTTCATGCAGCCGGTATACATCGCGCAAGGTCTGCAGCCAGCTATTGAGCTGTCCCATATCCGTGGGATTCATGGCTGCCTTAACTCCCCCGCACTCGTAGTGCCCGCATACGACGATGAACTTCACCTTCAGTTGCTCCACGGCATACTGCACCACCGCATTCAGGTTATTATCCGTGCTCACCACCAGGTTGGCAATGTTGCGGTGCACAAAAACCTCACCGGGCTGCATACCCATCAGGTCCTCCGCAGTGGCCCGGCTATCGCTGCAACCGATATACAACACATCCGGCGACTGGCCTTTGGACAGCTTTTCGAAATATTCCGGATCACCAGACAGCTTTTCGGCTACCCACCGTTTATTATTTTCGAATATTTGACTTACATCCAGCATAGCGCAATATCAGGTATTAAAAGGTTCGGAAACAGCAATTGCCCCGGGAATCACTTCCGGTATCCGGTAAAAGGTTGAGAGCCAGCTAAAGCAAAACCTTGAGGTAGTTTCCTCAACACCGTTAAGGGGTGAATAACTGCGAGAGGAAGGCAACCTCTGATTATATATGAAAATGGCCGAAATATCGATTCCAGGTAATTTGATTGCAAATAACGAAAAAGATGCCATCCAGCATACTTACTGGCTTAAATACTATCCAAAAACGCAGGGAATACTACCCTACAAGTTTACACCCACAGCAGTATGGGCCGCTTGAGCACCAGGCCTTATTTTTTTCTTGATAAAAAAACAAGCTAAAAATTAAGGCTAGACAGCAAAAGGGGGAGCGTTTCCCTCCCAGAGGGAGGGCTTTTTTCGCACCTGCAAAATCGGCTGCTCCGTCAGTTGCAAGCAGCAGCAGGCGGTTTGCAGGCATCCGGACTTATATACGGATAGCGCAACATCTTTTGATCTTTCTGCGTATCTTTAAGCATGGCTATATCTATTGACATAGAATACCAATACCAGATGGATGAGCAGGGCAACCGTAAAGTTGTCATGGAAGAAGTTCAATTCAACAAACTGATGCAGTTGCTGTCCATTGCACAAGAGGAAGTCTGCATTAAAGAAGGCATTCTCAGCGGACTAAGAGAAGCACATGCCATTCAAAGGGGTAAGCGCAAAGCCGTTCCTGCCAGAGAGACCCTTGCAAGACTAGCTCAAGAGGTTCGTGAAGAAGCCTGAAATTATTTTCATGCTTTCTTTTGAGAAAAGCGTAAAACCGTTATTAAAAAAGTATAGGTCGCTTGAAGGAGACCTGCTTTCTCTCATTTCTTCGCTCGAAGAACAACCCGAAAGCGGCACAAACTTAGGCGAGAACATATTTAAGGTTCGCCTAGCCATCCAAAGCAAAGGAAAAGGAAAAAGTGGTGGTGCGCGAGTTATCACCTACTACGCCAATGAACACCATAAAGTCTTTTTG
Organism: Bacteroidota bacterium; assembly: GCA_019638695.1. Classification (GTDB taxonomy): domain Bacteria; phylum Bacteroidota; class Bacteroidia; order J057; family JAJTIE01; genus JAHBTG01. Next base: position 25,322 of record JAHBTG010000004.1, read on the forward strand.
CTGTATATCTACGATAAGTCTGAACAATCAACAGTAACCAAAGAGCAATTAAAGACCTGGGTTCAAGAAGCCATCTGGATTATTGAGCTCGAAACGCCTAATGACTAGTGCTCCTTGCCAAGAGCCTGCAAAACCCGCTGCTCTAGTTCCGTCAGTTGCAGGCCTCTGCGCGCCATCACCCGCCGTGCGGTCTCCAGCGCTTTATCCAGCCGGTAGGGCGCCAGACCACCTGCCCCGCCCCAGCTAAAGGCCGGGATATGTTTGGGAGGGAAATCCGCCCCAAATACATTGGCGCATACACCCACCACCGTACCCGTATTGAACATGGTATTGATGCCGCTCTTGGCATGATCGCCCATGATCAGGCCACAAAAAAGAAGTCCCGTATCCACGGCTTCGCCGGCAGCGTAGCTATGTACCTGCACAGTACCATAGTTATTCTTGAGGTTGGAGGTATTGGTATCGGCCCCCAGGTTACACCACTGTCCCAGTACGCTATTCCCCACAAAGCCGTCATGGCCCTTATTACTATATCCCAAAATTACACTATTACTCAATTCTCCCCCCACCTTGCAGTAGGGACCCAGTGTGCTGTCTCCACGCAACTTGGCGCCCATATTCACCACGCTGTGCGCTCCTATGGCATGGGCGCCCTGGATGACCGCTCCGGGTTGCACCTCAGCATCCCGGGCCAGGTAGACAGGACCACTCTCTGCGTCAATGATGGCGGCCCGGATGCGCACTCCCTCTTCCAGGAAGAGGTTGTCCTTGCCATAGACCACGGTATGTGCATCTGTCACAGGCTGTGATTTGCGGCCTGCCACCTTTTCCTCAAAATCCTGGAGCAGCACGGCCCTGTTGAGGCGAAAGATATCCCAGGGGGCCTGCAACAGAAAGCGCGGAGCATAGGTACTCATCCGTACGTCCCCCGGCGGCTCATCCGAACAGGCAACGGGGGCGGCTGTATGCCGGTAGGCCAGCAATCTGCCCTGTGTGTCCTGTAAACCTTCTCCGGGACCCAGTTCATGCAACGTGCGCAGTAATTCCACATCCGGCGCCAGGGCACCGCAAATAAACAGGCTCTCTGCACCCGGCTGCCAGGTACTGTAGCCGGCAAGGTGGCCGTAGCTATGAATAGCAGGATGACGTCCCAGGTGCCGGGCCCATTTTTCCAGCAGGGTATCTATCCCCACACGCAGAAAGGCACAGGGACGTGTGTCCGTAAGCGGACGCAACGCATGCCACAGCCCGGTATCGAGCAAAACGTACTGCATAAGCGACATTGCCTGGGAAGGAAGTTATATCCTTAGCGCGCTACCTGCTGCACCTGCTCCACCTCGGCACGGAAAACGTTACCGCGCTCCTCGTAGCTTTCAAAGAGGTCAAAGCTGGCACAGGCGGGGGAGAGCAGGACAGCATCGCCGCTATTGGCCAGTTCGCCGGCCATGCGCACGGCTGCGGCCATGTCTTCGGCATGCGCCATCTGCTTCACCGCACCCCGGAAAGCGTCCTGGATCTTGGCGATGTCTTTGCCCAGCATCACTACGGCTTTGACTTTCTGCTTTACCAGGGGCAGGATCATACCGTAGTCATTGCCTTTGTCTACGCCGCCGACAATCCACACTACGGGCTTGTGCATGCTTTCCAGTGCAAACCATACGGCATTGACATTGGTGGCCTTGCTGTCGTTGATGTACTCCACGCCGTTGACGGTGCGCACGGGTTCCAGGCGGTGCTCCATGCTTTCGAACTCCTCCAGGCTCTGGCGGATGTTCTCTTTGCGGATGTCTACCAGGCGGCCCACCACGGCAGCAGCCATGGCATTGTGCAGGTTGTGGTTGCCCTTGAGCTTGAGGGCATCCAGCGGCAGCTTCTCTTTCTTGGCAGAAACAGCCAGCTTTTTGTTGAGATGAATCATAATAGAGTGGTTTTGGATATATACTTGGGAATCGGGTTTTTCGGTGAGGCTGAAGGGTACCAGCGTGGAACGGAAACGGTGGTTAGCCATCTCCTCGAGCAGCAACGGGCTGTCTGCACAGTAAACAAAATAATCTTCCGGCCCCTGGTTCATGGCAATGCGGAACTTGCTGGCCGCATAGCGGCGGATATCTCCGCCATAGCGGTTGAGGTGGTTCTCATAGATATTGAGCAATACCGCGATGTGGGGGCGGAAATACACGATGTGGTCCAGCTGAAAGCTGCTGACCTCCACCACATACCAGTCATGCGGTTCCTCCGCCACCATACGGGCAAAGCTGCGGCCTATATTGCCGCACAGGCCGGCATCCAGGCCGCCGTCGCGCAGGATCCGGTGCGTAAGGGTGGTGGTGGTGGTTTTGCCATTGCTGCCCGTGATGGCAACAATAGGAGCGGAAGTATGCCTGCCGGCAAATTCCAGTTCAGAGATCAGGGGAATTCCTTTCTGAAGCACGGCCTGTGCTACAGGGGCTTCCGTGGGGATGCCCGGACTGATGACCACCAGGTCTGCCTCCAGGATGCGCGGCATCGTGTGAGAGCCGGTCTCATAAGGCACGCCCAGGTGCTCCAGGTCTTCGAGAAAGCGGGGCTTGGGCTGCCCGCCGTCCGAGACGAACACCTCCATGCCCAGCGCCTTAGCCAGCACTGCCGCACCTATACCGCTCTCCTGGGCACCTAATATGGATATGCGCTGGTTCATCGGAGTTTGAGGGTGGCAAAGGCCAGTATGGCCAGTAAAACGGTGATGATCCAGAAGCGGGACACGATCTTGGACTCGTGCCAGCCCTGCAGTTCATAGTGGTGATGCAGGGGCGCCATCCGGAAGATGCGGCGGCCCTCGCCATATTTGCGCTTGGTGTATTTGAAATAGCTTACCTGAATGATCACGGAAAGTGATTCGATAAAATATACCCCGCAAATGATGGGAAGCAGGAGTTCCTTTTTGGTCATCAGGGCCAGTACGCCTACTGCTCCGCCCAGGGCCAGGCTGCCGGTGTCTCCCATAAAGATCTGGGCCGGGTAGGTATTGTACCAGAGGAACCCGATGCAGGCACCTATCAATGCCGCGCAGAAGACAAAGAGCTCCCCGCTAAGGGGTATGTAGCTGATATTGAGGTAATCGGCAAAAATGGCATTGCCGGAGATATAGGCAAAGATGCCGAACACCACCGCTACGATGGCGGTAGTGCCCGCCGCCAGGCCATCCAGGCCATCCGTGATGTTTACCCCGTTAGAGACCGCAGTGACAATAAAGATGACGACGAAGATGTACAGCAGCTTGCTCAGGAAATTCTCCCCACCGGTCAGCAGGGCATAGTTGAACACCAGGTCTTTGAAGAAAGGAATATCCGTCTGGGTAACAAAAGCAAAGTCCTGCCTGCCGAACAGGCGTTCGGCCACTCCTGCACGGCTGTCCTCGGGTATCTGCACGGTGATGCGTTCCTTGTTGCGTACCAGCACATATTCCTCACAGGGTTGCGGGTCTGTACGTTGCTGGTCCAGGCTGCGGTTGCAGGCTGAGACAATGCGGTCCCCGGCATGAAAGCCATAGGCTTCCAGGTATTTGCTGGAACGCACTTCTCCATTGGCCTTTACCCGCGGATTATCTCCCCTGAACTGCGGATGATAGACCATGGCAAGCCCCACAATGAGCCCCAGTCCCACCTGGCCGATGATCTTGAACTTGCCCTTGAGGCCGGATTTATTGTTGCGAAACACCTTGATGTAATCATCCAGGAATCCGATAAGCCCCATCCAGAGCGTGGCCACAATGATCAGGAGCACATAGGCATTGGTCAGATCTCCCAGCAGGAGGGTGGGCACCAGGCAAGCCAGCAGGATGATCAGCCCCCCCATGGTGGGCGTACCGGCTTTGGCCTTGTGCGTGGCAGGCCCCAGTTCCCGGATGCGCTCCCCCATCTTGCGGCTTTTGAGCCACAGGATGATACGGCGCCCTATGAATATGCTGATGACCAGCGACAATACCGCTGCCAAAGCCGCCCGGAACGACAGGTACTGGAATACCCCTATCCCGGGGATATCCTGTTGCCGGAGCCAATCGGTAAGTGCGTATAGCATAGTAGTAGGGTTTAGCCGGGTAGTTGGAATGCGTTGCGGATCTCTTCGGTATCATCAAAAGGGAGGCGCTGGCCCTTGATCTCCTGGTAAGCCTCATGCCCCTTGCCGGCTACCAGCAGAATATCTCCCGGCTGCACCATGCGGCTGGCAGCCTGTATGGCCTCGCGGCGATCTGTAATGACGGTTACCCGGCGGGCATGGCTGACCGGCACGCCCGCCAGCATTTCATCCAGTATGGCGCGGGGGTCTTCCTCACGGGGGTTGTCCGAGGTGAGCACCACCAGGTCTGACAACTGCGCCGCAATGGCGGCCATCAGCGGGCGTTTCTCCCGGTCACGGTTACCTCCGCAGCCCACCACCGTGAGAATGCGGCCGCCCTGGCGCATCTCGGCAATTGTAGACAAGGTGCTTTTGAGGGCATCGGGCGTATGCGCATAGTCTACTACGGCAGTGATCCTGTCGGAAAAGGCCAGTGTCTGGAACCGCCCGGCTACCGGCAACAGCTGGCTGGCATGTAACAGCACTTCCTCCGCAGGAAGCTCCAGCTCCAGCATGCAGGCCACTGTAGCCAGCACATTGGCGGCATTGAATCTCCCCATAAGACGGAAACCCACCTGCTGCCCCAGCATATCCAGCAGCAACCCGTGAAAGGTGTTCTCAAGGATACGCGCCTGGTAGTCGGCCGGGTTCCGGATGCCATAGGTACGCAGGCGGGCCCTGGTGTTCTGCACCATCACCTTACCATGTTTGTCGTCCGTATTGATGAGGGCAAAAGCACCGGCAGGCAACTCATCAAACAGTGTTTTCTTGGCCTTCAGGTAACCATCGAAGGTGCCGTGGTAATCCAGGTGGTCATGTGTGAGATTAGTGAAGATAGCCCCGGCAAAAGGGATCCCATGCACCCTGTGCTGCGCCAGGGCATGGCTGCTGACCTCCATAAAAACATATTGGCAACCCTGGGCCACCATCTGAGCAAAGTAGTTATGGAGCTGGCGGGCATCCGGGGTGGTGTGCGTGGCCGGAAATACCTGCTGCCCGATGCGCACATGCAACGTACCCAGCAGCGCCGCCGGATACCCCATCCGCATGGCCAGCTGATAGAGCAGGCTGGTAATGGTGGATTTGCCATTGGTACCGGTAACGCCTATTATTGTAAGTTCCTGGGCCGGATTCCCATAAAAGTTGGCAGCTATATGTGCCAGGGCAATGTCTGCATCCTTGACGAGCACCCAGGTAACGGATTCATCAAGGGCATCCGGAAGCTGCTCTGTCACTACGATACGAGCGCCATTGCGCAAGGCATCGGGCACAAAGGCATTGCCATCTGCACGGGTGCCTTTCTGCGCCACAAACAGGGCACCGGGAGTGATATACCTGCTATCGAAATGAAAATCCGGCACGGGCACATCCGCCTGTCCGCTCAGCTGCAACAGCGGCACACGGTAGAGTATGTCGGTCAGGCGCTTCACTGCAGGTCCAGGATTATGAGTTGATTTTTACGAAGCGGGCTACCCGGGGCTACGCTTTGCTGAGCCACGCGGCCATAGCCACGCAGCACCACACGCAGTCCCATATTTTCGAGCAAGGGCAGGGCATCTTTGGAGGTCATTCCCCGGGTATCGGGCACTCTGCGGGCCGGGGTATTGTGGGCTTTAAGCGCCACTTCGGTATCTGAACTGCGAACGGTTCGCACATATTCGGTATGCGCTTTCTGGGCGGCAAGCGGCAAATTCAACATACTGTACACTGCCCGGATGTCCCGGTTATGGGCTGCACGCACCATAGGGTACTGGGATTTGGCAGAACGGCGTTCTGCCGGCAGGCTGCGCAGGCGGGTAGCCTGCAGATGATCGGCAATCTCCCGTACGACAGGAGCAGCCACAGCCCCGCCATAAAACTCATCGACACTGGGTTCATCAATAATGACAATGCAGCTATACCGCGGAGCATCTGCAGGGAAATAGCCGACAAAAGCCGACATGTAACTGGCCGTATACCGGCCGCCCTTGAGCTTCTGGGTGGTACTGGTCTTGCCGGCAATGGGCACGTGGCCGGTATTGATGCGCCGTGCCGTGCCATGAGAGACCACGCCTTCGAGCAGGCTGCGCACCTGGGCCAGTGTTTTTTCGCTGCAGATCCGGGATTTTAGCACCCTGGCTTCAAAGGCTTCCACGGTCTTGCCATGATCCTGCACTTCGCTCACAATAAGTGGCTGGATGTACTTGCCGTCGTTGGCAATGGCATTGTAAAAGGCAAGCATCTGAAGCGGTGTGAGCATGACATTGTAGCCTATGCTCAGCCAGGGTAGTGTGGTGGCATTGAAGTGGCGGGTACCGGGACGCACGACATAAGGACTGGGCTCTCCCTTGAGCTGAAAACCCAGCGGCTCCAGGATCCCCAGGGCGTCCAGTTCTTCGTAGAACTTGCGGGGATTGGCCCGGTAGTGTTCATTAACCACACGGGATATGCCAATGTTACTGCTTTTCTCAAAGGCGGTGCGGAAGGAGATGCGACCTGTGGTGTAATCGTCCCGCATGGTGCGGTCATCGTATTCCACCTTGCCTTGTCCCACATTGATGGTGTCATCAGGCTGGATATAACCGGCTTCCAGCACGTTGATCACGCTCGCTGTCTTGAAGGTACTGCCCGGCTCCAGTAAGGTGGCCACCGCATGGTTATAGGTCTCGGGATAATTGGCTATGGCCTTGATGTGGCCGGTCTGTACTTCCATGAGGATAGCTACTCCCCAGTTGGCCTTGTGCCGCAGAACGGCCTTCTTCAGGGCGGCATCCGCCACATCCTGCATATTGACATTGAGCGTGGTGCGGATATCCAGTCCTTCGCGGGATTCCCGTTCATAGATATAGTTGAGGGGCACTTCCGTACCGCCGGATACGCGCTGCACCAGCATCTGGCCGTCTTGTCCGCGCAGCCACTGCTGGAAGCTGAACTCTATCCCGCGGCTGGGTATGCTATCCTGGCGCACACTACCAAGGGTAACCCGCGCCAGGCTACCCAGGGGATAGAAGCGGCTGTTATTCTCTTTCTCAATGATAAGCCCTCCCCTAAAGCGCCCCTGGTTAAAGATGGGAAGCTGGCGGGCCAGTTTCATTTCATTATGAGAGAACAGCCGGTTGTAGGGGAACAAGTAGATATGACGGTCTTTCTCCTGCCGGGCAGCCAGGATACGGTCACGGAAATACGTTGCGGTAAGGTTTTCATTGCCAAAATGGGCAGCCAGTCCATCACAAAGGGCATCGAGGCTATCGGCAAAATTGGGGAAGTGATGAGTTTCCAGAGCAGTGGCATCCAGGGCCAGGCGGTAAAAAGGCAAGGTACTGGCCAGCACGGTGCCGTCATCTGACAGGATGCTGCCACGCTCTGCCAGCATGGATTTGCGATAGACGCGTTCTTTTTGCTGGATCTGGGCATAGGTTTCTCCCTGCCCCCACTGCAGGCGCATGATCTTGATACTGACCAGCAGGGCAAACACAATGAAGCACCCAAAAAGCAGGTACACGCGCTTCAGTATCTTGTCCGAAACTTTGCTCATGGCTTTACCTCCAGTTTAATGGGTGGCACGGCAGGCACATGAAGGCCCAGCGAATCTGCCATTTCCAGGATGGCGGACTGGCGGCGGTTTTTGGCCAGGTTAGCATTCAGGGTATTGTATTCGCTCTCCAGCTCCCGCACCTGTTGAGAAAGCGCATCTGCCTGGCGGGCATGCCGTTCTGCCCGGTGGGTATTCCAGATATAGATGATCCCCATCAACGTGAGAAAAGCAGCAAAGACCAGGTTTCGCTCCAGTACTGTAAGCCAGCTGACGCCTTTGTCACTAAAGCGATACAAACCATTGAGCACACGGATGCGCTTGCGGCGGCGTTCCACCTGCTTCGCCTCGGCTTTCTTCTGTATGAAACGGTTCTGCTTCATATCTTCTGGGCTATGCGCAGACGGGCGCTGCGGGCACGCGGATTATGAGCGATCTCCTGCTCATCCGCCTGAACAGCTTTGCGGGTAATGAGCTTCCAGGGAGTAAGCGGGTTGCCGTAGAAGTCTTTATGCAGGGTTCCTTCAAAGTTCCCTGTTTGCATAAAGTGCTTGACCATGCGGTCTTCGAGGCTATGATAGCTAATAATGACTAGCCTGCCACCGGGTTTGAGCACAGCCAGGCTTTGTGTGAGGAGGTCTTCCAGGGCTCCCATTTCGTCATTCACAGCTATGCGCAGCGCCTGAAAAATACGGCTGAGCACCGGGTACTCATTTACCCTGGGCAAGAAGGCATGCAATGCATCTATCAGCTGTGTGGTCGTCTGCAAGGGCCTGGCCCCCACAATAGCAGCGGCCATGCGGCGGCTATTGTGAAACTCCCCGTATTGCCAGAGGATACGGGCAATCTCTTCTGCGCTGCGCTCATTTAAGAACTCGGCCGCCGTGATGCCCGTAGTGGTATCCATGCGCATATCCAGGGGTGCTTCGGCACGGTAGCTGAATCCGCGGCGGGGTTCATCCAGCTGGTAAGAAGAAACCCCCAGGTCTGCCAGCACGGCATCTACTTGTGTAATGTCGCTGGCCGCCAGTTGCTGCTGCAGATGACGGAAATTGGCCGGAATGAGCGAGAAACGGGCATCCGCCAGGGCATTACAGCGGGCATCCGGGTCCTGGTCAAAGGCGTAGAGACGGCCCTGTGCGCCCAACTGTTCCAGTATATGCCGGCTATGCCCGCCTCCGCCAAAAGTGGCATCCACACACCGCCCGTCTTCCGGGAGTGCCAGGCCCGCGACAGCGGCATGAAGCAACACAGGTATGTGGTACATAAGGCTAAGCATTGTCTTTGTCTGCCATTACGCGTTCGGATATCTCTGCCAGCTGGGGAAGGTCCTGGGCCAGCTGCACCTCAAAGGCTTCCTTACTCCAGACTTCTATTTTGTTACCGGAACCTATCAGCACCAGGTCCTTATCTATACCGGCGTGCTCCGCCAGCTTTTTGGGCACCAGCAGCCGGTTGCTGGCATCCAGTTCCAGTGGTGTGGCACCGCTCTGGAACATACGGGCAAAAGCGCGGTTCTCTGCCACGAACTGGTTCTTGCCATAAATCTTGGTGAGCTCCTCCTGCCACACCTGCTGGGTATAGAGCACCAGGCATTTATCCAGCCCACGGTTCATAACAAAGCTTTGGCGGTGGTCCTCCGGGAGCTGGCGCAGCAGTGCAGCCGGCATCAGGAACCGGCCTTTGGCATCTGCCTTGCATTCGAACTCTCCGAAGATGAAGGACATGGGTAGGGTTGTATACCAAGCAAAATTACCACTTTCTCCCACCCACCCCCACTTTTTACCCCAAAATCCTTATGTTAAGTTATTCACAGGCAAATAAAAAGCTCTTTTTCAGTCATTTACATGCGCCAGAGTGCATGAATCAGGGGGTTCTTCTGTCAAGATTTATTGCCATAAAAGAATACTTAAACACCTGTAAAAGGGATTATCCATCTGCTCCTTACCGGCATAGGGGCAGTTAGTGGGAATGAGTGGGAAACGCCCAGGACCGAATGGGTAGAGGTGGGAACCCAGGGTTGTTGTCTGCTTTAGTATACAGTCCGGCGGATTGCAACTATTGATTTCCGAGCCAAAAGGGGCTTTTTGTACCTTTGGCATAGCTATTGAATAGCTTGCCTGAATTCTATTTACTTAATCTATGAAAACGCTACAAAAACTACCACTACTCCTGATGGCACTGCTGCTGAGCAGTCCCCTGCTAGGCCAGGGGGTGGGCCACCTGTATATCTTTAACAAAGCCAATATGGCCTTTGTGGCCTGCCTGAACGGACAACTGATCAATCCCACGCAATATGCCGATCTGCTGGTAGAGAATCTGCCCGCAGGCACCCATGATCTGCACCTGAGCATATTCCATACAGGGGGCGGCAGCACGATTAGTCAGCAGATTACTATCAACCGGGCGCAAGAAAGCAGCTATGAGATCCGTATGGGCCGCGGCGGACGCCCGCAGGTGGTGCTGGTGAGTACCGTGCCCCTGCAACCGGCACCCCACACGACCAATACCCCCACCTGGGCCACACAACCTGACCAGAACGGCTATGTGCGCTTTAACTGGCGCGGGTTTGGGGTGAATGTGGACGTAAACGGAAATGGCGCCCCGCAGCACCCTCACCGCCCGGGCAACCCGGGTAACCCGGGCAACCCGGGCAATACGGATCCGGCCCCGCCGCTTGAAGATCCCAACTATAGCGGGCCAATGGCGCGCTGCCAGAATCCGTTACCCCTCAGCGCTTTCACTGCCGCCCTCAGCCGCATTCAGAGCCGCCCTACGGAAAGCGCCAAGTATAGCATAGCCAAGGACGAGATTGAACGTGCCGGCTGCATCACCAGCGCCCAGGCGCTGGAGTTTATGAAAGCCCTCAGTATCAGCAGTTCCCGCCTCAACCTGGGCAAAATTGCCTGGCACCACGTGACGGACCCCGAAAACTTCCATGTCACCTATGACGCCTTTAGCACCGGCAGCCTGATAGACCAGCTGAAAACTTACACCCAGCAACACCCCTACCCTGTCTCCGGGGTAATCCCCGTGGACCCTGTGAACCCGGTGGTGACACCCCCGGACCACTATGTAATGCCCGGGTATATGGGACAGATAGGATGTCCCTGGCCTATGCTTCCTGATGCCTTTCAGCGGGCCAAACAAACCATCTCCCGCCAGAGTTTTGAGAGCACCAAGGTGAGCGTGATGAAGCAAGTGGCGGCACAGAACTGCTTTACCGTGGAGCAGGTGAAGGAACTACTTCGTATGTTCAGCTTCGACAACACCAAGCTGGATATGGCCAAGTATCTTTTTGACTATACCTATGACCTGGGCAATTACTTTATGGTCAGCGAGGTATTCACTTTCTCCAGCAGTACGGAAGACCTGAATCGTTTCCTGGAAAGCCGGAGAAGTCGCTAACTATCCTTACGATTTTCACAAAAAGCCTGTATTCTACCCGGATGCAGGCTTTCTTGTTGGGAATAAAGTAAGATCATCTTAGCCCCAAAAAGGGAAGGCGGAACTACTTGTACCAGGGATCAAGTGTATTTGCTCACCTTATACAAGCGATCCTTAAAATCCAGGAAGGTGGGTGCTACAAAGAACACACGGCTGGTTTGCATATAAACCGACAGGCTGCGGGCATCCACTGAGTTCTGGATATCCCAGAAATGGACGCTGCCATCGGCCATATCCAGGCACATGATGTTACGGAACTGGTCAAAGGCTATGGGCATCAGTTCCGGACGGGGTAGCAGGCCCTTGTAGTTGCTGTAATTTTTGAGGATATCTTCGCTTCCGGCAGGGTTGATACCCAGGAATTTCTTAATCACAAAGGTATACAACACCCTGTCCTGGGTATCGGCATTTGAGTACACATCGCAAGTGCGGTCCAGGTAATGCACCTGGTTATAATTTTGCAGAAACTCCTTGTAAGAAGGGGGAATTTCTTTGGCAAAAAGAGCCTCTATCTGCTCAATTCCTTTGCGGACGCGTTTATCACGCTCTTCCCGGTTCCCCCTCCTACGTCTCTTTGCAGACTTCTTTTTGCCAAACAGCCAACCGAGCATGGTACCTGATCCTGGAAATTGAATTCTAGAAACGAATACCAATGACCAGGATATCGTCAATCTGCTCATATTGCGTGCCCATCCACTCTTCTATGGTAGTGTTCAGGATCTCACGCTGCTCCTCCATAGGCTTGGTATAAATAGAGGCCAGGAGCTCTTTGAAGCGCTTGGTCATAAACTTGCGCCCGCGGTCTCCGCCAAACTGGTCCTGGAAGCCATCGGTATAGATATAAACCACATCTCCGGGCTGGGAGTCGTGGGTTTGCAGGGTAAAAATGCGCTCAGTTTCTGTTTGCAGGCCCCCGATAGACTTTTTGTCCGGGGTAAACTCCGTATACTCTCCATTGCGCACCACAATCATAGGATTGTTGGCGCCGGCAAAATACACCTTGTTATTATCCTGCGTATCGATTACCACAAAAGTGATATCCATACCATCACGGCTTTGGCTGCCGGCCTGGTCCTGCTTCAATGCCTTACGCACCCCCAGGTGCAGGTTATTCAGGATCTGGTCCGGCATGGTATGGTCATTCTGCAATACTATCTGGTTGAGAATGGTATTGCCAATCATGGTCATGAAAGCACCGGGCACACCGTGGCCGGTACAATCTGCAGCAGAGATCAGTTTGTATCGGTCTTTATCTGCAAACCAGTAGAAGTCGCCGGAAACGATATCCTTGGGGCGCCAGAGGACAAACGCCTGGGGCAGGCTTTGCATGACATCTTCCATCTGCGGCACAATGGCGCGCTGAATGCGGAAGGCATAGTTGATGGAATCCGTGATCTCGTGGTTCTTTTCCTCGATCACCTTATAGGCTTCTTCCAGCTTGGCTTTGCCTTCTTCGATAATGCGCTTCTCGCGCTCTACCGCATCTTTTTCTTTCTCGGTCTTCTCGCGCTCCAGGTTGATCTTCAGCGCCGCCAGTTCCTTTTGCTTGCGCTGTTCTTCTTCCTTCTTACGGTCGGTAATATCGCGGCTGTTGAGGACTATCCCGTTAATGAGCGAGTTGCTCAGCAGGTTGGTACCGGAACTCTCAAACCAGAGCCAGGTGCCGTCTCTGTGCTGAATACGGTAGCTGAAGAAGAAGGTATTTGACTTTTGCTCCAGGGCATACTTCAAAATACTATGATCTTCTGCATGAATCAGCTCAAAGATGCTTTGGTTATTCAGCTCATCCGGCAAATAGCCCAGGATGCGTTCTGAAGAAGGACTTTGGTATTGGATATGGCCTTGCAGGTCTATAATGGTAATGACGTCCAGGGAGTTCTGGATCAGGGCCTTGTATTTGGTATCCTCTTCCGTTTCTGCCTTGACAACCGCCTTTTTCACATCAAAATTGAGCCCGCGGGTAATTCCCTTGAGGCGCATAGTGACATAAACGACCATGACAAAGGCCAGGAATGAAAGGCCATAGCCTAATATTTTCTCCCAGAAACCGCCTTCTTCCTGGGTAATAAACTGGGTACCCAGGCTCACCACCAGCACGAGGTAGGTGATAAGGATCAGGGTAATGGCAATAATCAGGTTATTGATGTTTTGAATATTCTTTCTCAACATCCTGATTCTACGGGCTCTTCTCGCACTCATGGGGGTAGGGTATCGTCAGGTACAAGTATTTAGAAGCTAGGGAAAGGGTGTTCGGGGTTCCGATATTTCTGCCCGCCAAACAGGTAACTGCACATTACCTGCATACCGCCGTATGCGGTAGGCGCCAGGGTTTCATTCGTCACCAGAAAATCATACCCAAATCCCAGGGTTAGCGTTCGTTGAAGCTGGAATCCGCCAAAAACTGTAGCGGCTTCCATATTGCGCAGGGTGCCTCCCAGCATAAAAGCGGCCTTTTCCCGGCCAAACCACACATTGTTCTCATACAATACGTAGCGTGCAAACAGGCTGGCATTCCACAGGCTGCTGTTGTTCTGTATCATGTAGCCCAGGTTGATGTTAAAGTCAAAAGGCGTGCGGGTACGCAGGCGGCCACCGCCTATCAGGCTGGTGCGCATGCCCATCTTCTCCTGTCCCTGGTCAAAGAATCCTATGCTGGGCCTGTTGATATGGTGCATGGCAAAACCCAGGTAGTGGTTAAACTCGGGGTTGCCCTTAATCTTTTGTGTGCGATACCACATGAGCCCCATGCTAATATCGGGCGACAACACCGAAATGTTATCGAATTTATCCTGTGTAGGCATATTAAAGCCCAATCCGTCAAACTGGTCCTCAAACTTAAAGTCCGTATCTATCAGCTGACGCTGCACCATCCCAAACTGGAAACCGGCACGCAGATGATGGTAACGCACTTTAGTACCCAATGGAGCCTCATAGGCAAAAGCAAGCTGTGCCTCCGAAGTGCGGATGCCTCCGGCAACATCCGAGCTGACCAGCAATCCCAATCCGCCTTCGGCAAATGAGGTGTTTACAGGCAGGTTGGCAGAGAGGATGCTTGTATTGAAATTGGTACTAGGAGTAGTTACCCTGGAGCGATGACTGAGTGTAGCATTAAAATCGCCCATAGCTACCCCGGCAAAGGAAGGGGTGAGCAGGAGGGGATGGCTGTAAATAATGGAATAACTGGGATCCTGGGCATGCACGACACCTATCCATGCGAAGAGCAAACCAAAGAATATGCGTATGGAAAACCTCATACTGGGTTAGCGAATAAGGGTAACAGTGCCTTCGTAAAAAATAGGTTCACCTGTGATGCGAATAATCTTGGCCTTGTAGGTATAGGTGCCCGGGTCAAACGGCTTTCCGGTATCAGTGTTGCCATCCCAACCATCGCGTGCATCGGTTTCAAAAACTTGGTTTCCCCAACGGTCGAAGATACGAATATATTCTACGCGGGGATTAGCATTCACCGGCACAGGACGAAAACGGTCATTTACACCATCTCCGTTGGGAGTAAAAGCCGTAGGAAAGAAATATTCTTCTTCCTTAATCTCCACATAATCTGTAAGGATCAGGAGATCCTGGCATTCCTGGCCAGAACCATCGTCCTGCAGTTCTCTGACCAGCTGAATGACGGTGTATTTACCCGGACGGGTATAACGGATCTGGGGATTCAATACATCCGTCTGGATATTCCGCGGGTTCAGAGTATCTCCAAAATACCAGAAGATACTGACAGAATCTCCAGGAGTGCGTGTATAAGTACTCACAAACTGGATGGAAGGCTCCAGGATGGAAGTTACCGGCAAAGGCGCTACACCGGGAGGCAATGGATTCGTATCCGAACCGCCCAAGGCCGCCTCACGGGCTTTGGGATAAGCATAAAACCCGGACTGCGGAGGATTAGAGGCCCAGACGGTATCTTCTATTAATGAAGTACAACCGGTATTGGGGTTAAAACACTCCAGCACATACACATGAAACCCATAGTTATTGACCGGGAAAGTTACGGTATCCGCATTAGGGAACTGGCTGGGGTTCACTATCCAATACTGGCTACGCAGGGCGGGCGGTGTAGCCAGGAGATTGGCCAGCGTGGTACGGTACCACACTCTGTTGACGCATTCCGGTATCGGCGGAGAAGAGATGAAATAATCATCAAACAGCCCGCAAAGATCCGGCGCATTCAGGGTGGGTAAGGTTGTGGGCAATACCGTCACGGTATATTGGGTGGTATTGCGGCATCCATTGGCAGTAGTAGCGGTTACCACATAAGTCGTGGTCATCAGAGGCCTCACGACCGGATTAACGGGATCAGTCACATCAAAGGGTTGCGGAGTCCAGGCGACATTGGTGAAGGTACCCGCAGGGAACTGAGAGAGGGATAAAGTCACGGGATCTCCGGGGCAGATATCGGTAACCACAGAAGGGGTAATCGACATCAGGTTACCCGGCTGCACATTGATGAGAATAGTATCCAGGAAAGTACAATTACTGGTGGGTTCAAAAATAAGCACGTCATACCGGCGCGTTACCAGGGGTATGGCACGTATACTGTTGGCAGTAATGAACTGGAAATCCGAACCCACCCAATTATACTGGGTACCTCCCATGGCGGTAATCACCACAGTATCTCCCAGGCAGATGGTAATATCCTTGGATGCAGGCGTAACAATACCTGCAGGCAATAACCCTTTCACAAAGACTGTTTGCGGATAATCCACCGAATCCCCGGGGCAATCTGCCGTACCCACCCGCCAGGTAATGACCACATCCTGGTTAGCATCTGCCGCTACGGACTGGTAGCTGGCATTGGCATTTATATTATTGGGATGGAAAGTACCTCCTCCGGAAGTATACCACCGCCCTGAACCCACTGTAGCAAAGGCATTCAGCGGACCAGTGGAAGAATTGGTACAGATCGTATCCGGCGCATCTGTAAAGCCGCCATGTGGGATAGGGAACTTGGGCATGACACGGCAATAATCTACGCTATCGCAGACCCCATTGCCCACACGCCAGCACAGGAAAACAGGCACAGTTTCATCTGCAGGCACACTCAGGTACTGTGCATTGGGGTTATTGATACCTCCCACAAATGAGCCAAAGCCGGTAGTTGTCCAGCGCCCACCTCCACTATAAGTTTCTGCACTCAAAGGGATTGTCAGATCTCCCAGGCATACAGTGGAAATGACCGTATTCATAGCCCCATCGGGCAAGGTATCCACCTGGAGAAAACGGGAATAGGAAACCGGGGGACAGGTGCCATTCTGCACGGTCCATACCAGTTCTACGGTTTGTCCGCCATCAGAAGAAACTGAGATATAGCGGGAATTTCCATCTGAAGTGGGTGTAGTGAAACCGCCATGGCAGTTGTTACAGCTCCAGGAACCCACTCCGACATTGGCCACAGCGCCCAGCGGGATGCTGGCCTGCCCGGCACAGATAGTAGGAAGTACCGTAGCAAAAACACCATCAGAAGGCTCAAACACCTGGACATTCTGTGTATAAGTCACCACAGGGCAGGCATTCTTGACCACATTCCACTCCAGGGTCACAATGTTGCCGCCATCTCCCAGCAAACTTTGATACTGCGCATTAGGCGCATTGCTATTTGGGATAAAGCTACCGACACAATTAGAACAACTCCAGTAACCGGTTCCTTCAAAGGCCTGACCGATCAGGGGTATGGTCACATCTCCCGCACAGATATTCCCGGGGTTGCTGGAGAACGCCCCCAATGGGGTCTTGGAGATATACAGCTTACGGTCAAAATTAAGGTCGGCACATAACCCGCGCGATACCGTCCACGTCAGGGTAACCGAGTCTATCCCATTACCCACAGCGCTCAAATGCACATAACGGGCATTAGGATCATTAGGAGCAGGGTTGCCCGCCGCATCTACAAATAAGCCCGTGCCGCTGCTGGACCAGGTACCAATAGCCGGTGGCACCGCCGGAGAGGGAGGAGCGAATGTGGCATTGAGGGGCACAGTAGTATCACCCTCGCAAATGGTGTCCGGGGCAAACGCAGCAAAGCTGCCCGTCAGCGAAACGTTCAGAGCTTCAACTACACGCAGGTTTGTATCTTCTACACAGGTAGGGCCATTATTCACTATCCAGTAGAGATTGATAAAATGACCCGCATCTGCCACATCGCTCAGGTAATAGGCATTGGGATCATTGGGAGTGGGGTTTCCGTGTATATCCACAAAAGCCCCCAGGCCATTATCCGTTTCCCAGCGGCCCGTGCCCACCAGGACAATAGCATTCAGCTGGGCAGAATAGCCTCCTGCACAGAACGGAGGGATATTGGTAGTAAAAGCACCTACCGGGGGCTGCACCACATTGACATACTGGCGTTGAGTATCGGGCGGACAATTTGTACTTTGGGTGATCCATCTGAGTTCAACAGTAGAAGCCGCATCCCCCGGCCCGGGAATATACCGGGTAGAAGTTCCGGTAGGATTTGAGAAGACCCCTGTACCATTGGAACGCCAGTGCCCTGTAGTACCCGGAGCAGCCGTGGCAGAAAACACATCCGTCTGGGAACCGGCCAGGAAGCAGACATCCGGCGGACCGGCTGCAAATACCCCGGCAGGCCGGCAGGAAACCGTCAGATTCTGCTGAAACACACCGGGAGGGCATCCGCCGGTAGTCACCTCCCATCGCAGGACGGTGGTACCGCAATAGCCGGGATTAGGTGTAAAGGTAGCATTGGGGTCCAGCGGGTCAGAAAAAGCACCATTGGCATTCGCCAGCCACACGCCGGTATTGCCGGGGCCGGCATAAGCCCCCAACGGAGCCGTAATCCCCCCCTGGCAAATGGTAGTGGGTGCCGTGGCAAAGCTGCCATCTACCACACTATTATTGACAAAGAAGGATTGCGTAGTCGTCACGCACCCGCAACCCGGCTCGCAGACCCGCCACTGCAGGACAATGACCTGGTTGGCATCTGCCAGCACAGAAGTATAGAACGCATTGGGGTCCGAAGGATCCGAGATCGCACCCTGGCCCGTATAAGCGCTGCCATTGGGCAGCAGGCTCCACGTGCCGGTACCCACAGTACCCACCACGTTAAAGGGGGTGGTAGAAGAACCACTGCAGATATCGGCAATGGGGTCTATAGTACCTGCTACAGGCGTTTGGCCCACATCCAGCACATGGATAATCGTATCGGGGTCACAAGGACTATTCTGGACAATCCAGGCGATGGTTACCTGTTCGGCTACACCCGGCACCGGTGTGTAGCTGGCGCTGTCATTCAGCGGATTATCAAAGAACGTTCCGGCATGCGGGCCCAATACTTCAAAATGTCCCCGGCCAAATACCCGGATACCGAAGAAACGGGCAGGAGTAGGACTGGTAGAACAAATGGGTGTTAAGGGGCCTACAAAGTAGCCAAGCGGCTGGCGATTGACCCGAATCATATTCTCCAGGACAAGCGGCGTACAAGCCCCCTGGGTCACTGTATAGGTAAGGGTAATATCCAGGCCGGCATCTGCCAATACAGACTGATAGTAGAAATCAGGACCTATCTGCACGATACTGCCCCCGCCATTATGCGAATAAGCTCCGGTACCTACATAAGCAACCCCGCCGAGAGGACCTACCAGGTCTTCTGCACATACCGTATCCGGCGTAATCGGGGGGAAAGCCCCGTCTACCACAGGAACCAGCACATTCAGCGTCTGCTGGTACACCGCAGGGGCACATACGCCATTGGTGACCGTCCAGATAAGATCTACTGTACTCCCCGAGTTACTGGGGTGCGTAATATACCGGGCGTTAGGGGTAGTGTTATTGGGAGTAAAATACCCCAGCGAGCCCACACTGGGCACAGCAGTCCACACTCCCGTACCCCTGATGGCAGTTGCTCCCAGGTGACCGGTAGAGCCGCCCGCGCACACATCCGAAGGGGTGGAGGCAAACGTACCCAAAGACGGCGCATAAATATAGACCTGGCGCTCCAAGACTATGGGCGTACAGGTACCGGAAGTAATCACATAGTAGAAGGTAACCAGTGCCTCCCCAGTACCCATATCCGTAAAGGTAGCATTGGGGGCATTCAAACTGGGCAAAAAGATACCCGGGCGGGAGGTTGTCCAGAATCCGGTACCAGTCACCAGCGTCGCACCCAATGGGGCCGAAACGCCAGCCTGGCACATCAGCACCGTATCTGCGGGCATACTACCCGAGGGCAAACCGGCGTGCTGCACAAATTGCACGTCCCCGCTATCTACACGACAGCCTTCGGTAATAAGCACACGGTAATAAGCAGAAGCCGCCAGCGAAGGGATCGTATAGATGGGGGAAGTCTCACTGGCAATATCCGACCAGGTTATGGCATCAGGGGAAACCTGCCATTGCAGGGACGCAGACGTGCCTGTATAGGTCAGGACAGGGCTGGTTCCGGTGCAAAAGATGCCCGCACCGGAGGTAATGCCGCGATCCGGGGCCACGGTCACATCCACAAACACCACGTCAGAAGTATCCACACAGGTAAATCCTGCAGTGCTCACCACCAGGGCATAATAAGTGGGCGCCACCAAAGGTTCGGTATACAATACAGGAGAGCTGTTAAAGCCCACACCCGTACTCACATGCGTCCAGGGTCCTGTAACGGAGGGACCGCTAATCCAGTATAACGTATCTCCCAGGAAACTTCCCACATAGACCACGGCAGATTCTCCCGTGCAGACACTGGTATCCGCACTGGCAGGCCCGGCAATCGCATTACACAGGTTCAGGAACACCAGCAACGTATCATCCTGGAAACAACCGGTAACCGGGTTGGTAAGCCGGACCACCACCGTATCCGTAAGTGACGGATCACTCAGTGCAGAAGTAAAGTCAATGGCGGGAGATACAGCCGTGGGATTGGAAATCCCTGCTGCGGAGCCATTGCGGGTCCATGAAATATCCATTCCTGCTGCATTGGCCACAGAATAAGGCTGGGCCAGCGCCGGGATCACCAGCAGCTGCGGGCCGGAGGCTACGGGAACTGGCAGGGGATTGACCGTAAGGGTTAACACATTGGCAGCCGTATCCGAACAGCCATTCGCGGTGGTGGCAATTACCGTATAGTTACCCTGGATATTGGTTACCAGGCTCACCCCGGTTTCACCCGGAATGGGAAAATTATTGCGCAACCATTGGTAACCCGTATAGGTGGCATCAGAGGCCGTAAGTGTAACCGTGGCGTCTTCGCAAATGGTCAAAGGATCTGTGGTGGTTACCGTAAAAGCAGGCAGGCTATGCACGGTGATAGGGAAGTTTTGCAAACATCCGCCGCCATAATCCACGGTGACCACATCCACCAGGTCTGCCCCAGAGGCATTCATACCCGGGATAAAAAAAGCACTGCTGCCCGGGCTGCCGATAATACTGGCTCCGCTCAGGTTAGTGGAAATACTCCAGTTACTGGCCGCAATCCCCGTATTCAACAAAACAGCCCCACCGTCGGGACAGGCGGTATTAGCTCCTGTTATGGGATTATTAGGGTATACGGTAATCAGCAGTGTATCCGCGCAGGTAGCACTTGTTGCAATGAGCGTATCCACCCGAACACTGAGTGGCAGGCCAAAAGTCACCTGGGTAATCAACGCGGGATTACCGCCCGTAACCCCGGAGGGTGTGCCCCCCACCCCGGAAAGAATCGTCCATGTAGGTGGCACAGAACCCGCCACTTCATACTGGACAATAGAATCTCCGCAAACCTGCAGTGCCGGTGTCACAAACTCTGGCCGCTCCTGCACCTGCACAAATATCGTATCCGTCCGGCCACAAGGGAACGGACTGGTCAACACAATGGTATCCAGCTGGCCTGCAAGCGTATTAGGGAAAACCACATCGATAAAAGGTGTACCCGTGGTAAACGGACTGACGATTGCACCCCCATTCAGCACCTGCCAGTCAGCAGGGCCGCTTGCCACCAAACGGACAGGCAATTCTGCACATACCGGCTGCGGAGCCACAGCGGTAGTTAGATCAAAAGGAGGTAAAGCGCTTACCAACGACACAGGAGTCACAGAAAAGACCACCGTATCGCGGCAGCTTCCTAGTGAAAAGATGAGCGTATCATTGGCAGGCACCAGTGCATTGCCCAGGTCCACATACACGGTATCCGTACTCAGCGGATTACCGGTCAGCGCATCAAAAGCAGTACCATGCGGACTAATAATGCTCCAGCTGCCTACGGCATTCCCCCAAAGCTTCAGCACAGGTTCGTCTGCACAGAAGGCAAAGTTACCGCTAGGATTGGTGATCCGTGCACCCGCCAGGGCAGGCAATGGCGGAACAAACACAGCCTGAGGCTTGATGTCATTTGAAGCGTAATCCAGGATAACCCCGGAGTTCACACGCCAGCTAATGTGGCTGGCCCTGTTGCAGTCCTTCTGGATAATGAATATGCGGGCCACCCGGGTGCGGGTAGCCGTCACATTAATACCAGGCCCGGCATTGGTGGGGACCACACTCAGGTTAAGAAAATTAAAAGTACCGCCAATCTCCAGAGGGAAATAAGAGTCGGGAGGCGCCACACCCGACCAAGGGCCTGCGACAAGAATCCCTTTATCGGAAATATCGAGCAAACTGGTATCAATGTTAATGACAAAGTTTGCGGCACCCAGCGCAAAATCAGGACCGGATGCCTTCTGAATATAGACATCCAGGAACAGCGTATCTGCCCCGCCTTTAACCTGCTCTACTTCCAGCCTGTAATCCTGTGCATAGAGCCGCGGCCCTGCAAGTCCACTCATAAACCATATGCCCAGCAATAAGAGCCAAGGGGCAAACCAGCTTAACCTGAGAGGGAAACGCAACATTGGGGAGTTAGCTATGCAAGTTGAAGTAGTTCTTATCTTGAAATGGAGCGTAGTAGTCAGGGCAAATTTGGAGAAAAAACAAACCAAAAAGGCAATGGAGTAGAGCTTTTTACTCTACTCCATTGCCTTAATTTTCCCCATACGGTATCAGCATGTACTTCCAGACTAACTTTTGAGTGTTCAAAAATTAGGGATTAGGCACACTGGTAATCCGCAGGTCATTGTTATTGGTTCTGACAATCGTCACATCAAAAGCGTTCAGATCACCATCCAGTGACGCATCGGTTTGTGTGTACACATTAGAGGGGTTGCTTATAGCAGCCACGCGGGTGCGGAAAAAGTCTGCGGCATTCACCTCTCCTACATCATTAAACACAGCATTGTCATAGACGTTGCCCGCCAGCATCGCATACACAACATAGGCCGGGGCTGCGTTCCTATTGATAATGGCCACTGCAGGCGTCAGACCGGGATCCTGGTAGTAGTTCGCAGGGTTATTGAATGACCAGCTGCTGGGCACCACGCTATTCAGGGGTACGGCTACACTGGACATGATGGGCAGGTGGTTTTTATGACGCACCACGATATAGTAGTTGCCATCAGGATTGCCATCGCAGAAGTTTACAGCAGGGTTAGTTGCCGTAGCAAAATCACGCACACTACCGTCTGCCATCAGCCACGCATAGGCGGAATCAATAGCGGGCCCTGTGGCGGAAGAACGAATCTCCAGCTTGAGCACATCCACCGCATCTATAGGCAGGGACGCCATAACGGTATTGCTATCAGCAGGCTGTACAAACCCGGTAGGATCCAGTGCGGGGCTGCCATCTCCAAAGACATCCGTCAGCAGCGTATACGTACTGTTCAGCAGCGCAAAGTTCATCGGCACCGAACCAGTAGTGTCTATACAACCTTCCATAAAGACGGTAAGCTCCACACCCAGGCCGGTCGTTCTATTAATGACAACCGTATTGGCCATATCCTCTGTACAAGTGAAAGGAACGGTTCTTTGACCTGTAACGGTCACCGTAATATTGCCGGATGCCGGGAACAGCGTCAATGGCAGCATCAGTACAGAGCCGTTACCAGGCGTAGAACTGGACAGCGGAGTGATTCCGTCAAAAGCGGTGTAGGATACTCCGGCATCAGATGCCAGTATGCGAATGACAGGAGTATCGGTTCCGCAGAAGGAGGTATCCCCTTCCACTGTTTTGAGATCTACCCGGTTACTGGTGATGACCAGGGTATCATACGTTACGCAGAAACCATCTGAAACCGACCACATCAGGCTATCGGGAGTGCCGGGCACAGAAGTGGTAGTAAAGAGAGAGTTCGGATCAGAAGGATCGGTCACTGTGAAGCCGGCTGTAATGGGCACCCAGGTACCTATATAAGGGCTGGTCACAGGCGTGGCATTCAGGGTGGTGTTGTCAGTACAAATGTTCTGGTCGGCGCCGGCAGCAGCTACGGCAAAGTTCAGGGTCACATCATCCGAATGTGCCACAGAACAGCCGGGACCAGGGGCAGTTGTCTGCCAGCGGAAGACGTAGGTACCGGGCACATCAACCGTCACGGCTGTATTATAGGTGGAGTTGCCAGGGTTATAAGTGGGTGAGCCGGGGCCACTGACAAATAACCAGTTGGCAGAGACTCCTAGCTGAGTCAAGGCATCCGAACCCTCAAGGGTAACAGAAAGACCGCAGATATTGGAATCAGGTCCTGCTGACACATAGTTAAACACAACGGTCACGTCATCAAACGGATGCGACACGCAGCCTAACGGCAAAGTACCGGTACTCTGCCAGCGCAAGGTATAGCTACCGGGAGTATCTACGGTAATCACAGAAGTAGGCGCAGTATCATTGGAGAATACAGGAGCTCCGCTGCCACCAGGGCTGGCAATTACAGACCACTGACCGCCGGAAGCACCGATGATCGTGGGATCGAATCCTGCCAATCCAGCGGTGTTGGCATCACAAAGCACCAGGTCCGGTCCTGCCGTCACAAAGTTGAAGGTGATATCCACACTATCTACAGGCGTACAAGCTCCCACCACGTTACCGGTCCAGTAGAAACGATAGGTACCGGGCACATCAACCGTTACACCTGAAACGGGACTGCTGGCATCAGTAAAGGTAGCGGTACCAAGACCTGAAACCTGACTCCAGGTACCAATGGTAACAGGTGCTATCAGCGCGGGGGCATCCATGATATACGTGGAATCGCAGACGGTCATGGGTGAAGTACCCGCTTCTATGAAGGCAAAAGTTACTTCTATACTATCTTGGGCAGAACAAGCACCCATAGTAGCGCTCCAGTAGAACTTATAGGTACCGGCAATACTGACACTTACCGTGCTGGTTTCTGAGCCGGGAGTAGCGATGGTCGCCACACCAGGATTGCCTACAGCTGCGCTCCATACACCGCCGGTGACGGCAGTAGCGTCAAAGGTATAAGTGCTGTCATTACAGACTGCCACGGGAGTAGTACCGGCTTCTACAAAAGCAAAGGTTACTTCTACACTGTCCTGCACAGAGCAGGCACCTACAGTAGCACTCCAGTAGAACTTATACACACCGGGAGTATTGACACTCACGGTGCTAGTTTCCGAGCCGGGAGTAGCGATGGTCGCCACACCAGGATTGCTTACAGCTGCGCTCCATGCACCGCCTGTCAAAGGCTCGGCATCGAACGTGTAGGTACTGTCATTACAAACTGCTGCAGGGGTAGTACCTGCCTCAGCAAAGGCAAAGGTCACTTCTACGCTGTCCTGGGCAGAACAAGCACCTATAGTAGCGCTCCAGTAGAACTTATACACACCGGGAGTATTGACACTCACCGTGCTGATTTCCGAGCCGGGAGTAGCAATGGTCGCCACACCGGGGTTGCCTACGGCTGCGCTCCATACACCGCCGGTGACGGCTGTAGCGTCAAAGGTATAGGTGCTGTCGTTGCAGACTGTTACAGGCGTAGTACCGGCTTCTACAAAAGCGAAATCAATCTCTACACTATCCTGGACAATACCGCAAGGTACGCCTGCATTGTACCCCCAGTAAAACTTATAGAGACCGGGCGTATTGACACTCACGGTGCTATTATACAGGTTCACATCTGTGATAGTGGCCACACCGGGGTTACCTACTGCTGCGCTCCATACACCGCCGGTGACGGCAGCAGCTTCAAAGGTATAGGTACTGTCGTTGCAGACTGCTATAGGAGAGGTGCCGGCTTCTGCAAAATGGAAGGTTACCAGCAGGCTATCCTGAACAAGGCCGCAGCTGCCTACTGTGGCATCCGTTCTCCAGTACAGTTTATAAGTACCCGGGATAAGCGCTCTAGCCACAGAGGTCGGAGAAGCCGGGGTGTCAAAGCTGACGTTTATGGGGTCTTCAGCAACCCATATGCCACCGACGCCTAATGACACAGCCACCGGATCTGCATAGAGTATAAGGGAATCGGCCCCACAGACCACGGAATCTCCACCGGCTTCGGTAAATACAAAGGTCAGGTCCACACTGTCTACCAATGACAGCGGAGGATCTGCCGTCCAGTAGGCACCATACGTACCGGCCGGGAAGCCCGGAGCCACACTTACAGAAGAAGTAGGACTAGTGGACGCAGCAAATAACAGGCTGCCAGGAGGATTTGAAGACCATGTTCCGGGAGAAACTACTATTGTGGAAGACGCATCCAGCAAAGTATAGGGACCAGCGCTACCACAAAGGGTATCATTGATCAACGGAAAATCAATGGCCCAGAGCTGGGAAGTCACTACAACCGTATCTGTGTATACGCAACCATTGGCGGTTACGGTATATGACCATACCAGAGTATCGGCCAAGCCTCCGGCACCCAGGTTCCTGACGATGGAAGTAGGTGAAGAAGGTGTATCAAAAGTAGCCGTACTGGCACCGTGTGCACTCCATAATCCGGTCTCGCCGGTCATCAGCGGTTCGGCATAAAGCTCGAGCGTATCCACATAAATGGTGGAATCTATACCTGCGCTACGTTCCAAACGGGTAGAAAGCGGGGCATCTGAGGTGCGGGCAACCGTAACGACAATAGGTGTTGAAATGGTCTGATGGATCAAAAAAACAGGATTCCCGAAACCGTCATCATCCCAGGAACCGATGGTACCGGCAATCACAAACTGCGGGTTAATGTCCACTTCGCAATAAGGAGTTGCTGCAGCCCTGGCGTATATCGTACCAATCTTGACGGTATCATTCAGCAGGAACTGGTTGGGAGTGGGAATGGTGCCCGGAGAAGGGTACACATAGCTCTTGATAAACCGGACGATCAGGCGCCGGGAGAGTGAACTGACGCTCAGCACCATGGGTTCATAGGGAACCGCGGGGTTAAACTCCCAGTCTGAAGTACCATTAAGGCGAGAGCCGGTGGTATCGACCAGCCTCGCACCCACACCATTACTGATGGCAGCCCAGTCTGCAACGGTGAATTCAATGGGAATATCACCACTACCGATTTCAAGCGGCGTGGCCTGTTTGTTGATAATGAAGATATCAAACAAGAGCGAATCTGCGCCACCGCGGCGCTTCTCCATTCTTATCTCGTAGTTATATGATTGGGCAAACACATTAGCGCCCAATAATATGAACAGCATAGCGACGAGTATCCTTTTCAAAGCAGTTATATTTTTAAGGTTAGCCAGAGGATCTATTTTGCGAAAGGAGATAACAACAGGAGATTAGCGCTCCAGTTCAATCAGTTTGCGGGTTGCCGTAACGTCATTGACACGCAGCACCACAGTGTAGGTACCAGCGCTTACCGATTGGAGACGAGACCCAAACTCATAGGTATAGGTACCTGCAGGCAGCGTACCGTCCTGCAGAGCCGCCACACGGGCGCCCAGGAGGTTGTAGACTTCCAGCGTGATCTCAGCAGACCTATCCAGTGTAAGATAGAGTCCGGTTTTACCCACAAACGGGTTAGGATAAGCCTGGAATCCAACGCCCTCGGCAGCCAGATCGCGGTTGGTGAGGCTCACCACCACAAAGTCTGAGGTAGCGGCGCCGCAATCATTAGTAGCCGTCACCGTGTAATTGCCGGATTGTGTAGCCACCAGCATGTTGGTATTGGCGCCATCGATCAGAATACCGTTATGGAACCATTGGAGATTGCCCGGGGCATTCGTAGTCAGCAGGTTATCCGTTGCCTGAATAACCGGCTGAACAGGTTGAGGGGTGATCTGTACGGTAATAGCGGTAGAACGCTCTGAGATACAGTTGCCATCCTTGCTGGATGCACGATAGATACCTTCTTCTGTAACCAGGAGCTCACTGTCCGTATTCGTCATGATATTACCGTTCTGGTACCATACATGTGTACCGGTAACGCTGGAAGAAAGCATGAGGTTTTCGTTCTCGCACACTTCTACAACACCGTTACTTACAGTGCGGCTGGCAGAAACTTCGGGAGCGGCCACACTGCGCTCGGCAATGACAGCCGCATTAGAGGTAGAGGAAGCGCATCCGCCGTCCATCATCACAGCAGTATAGGTACCGGGCTGGGTAGCTACAAAATCAGCACCTGCGCCATTGATGGACTGGCCGTTGCGATACCAGGCATGCACACCCGTCCGGTTACTGCTAATGGTAATTTGCTCGCCCTGGCAGATCTCGCTTGCGGCAGCCGCAATTTCAGGTGTCTCCAGCACAGCAGTGCGGATAGTAATGGTGGCAGGCTGGGTGTTGCAATCTGTAATGGCCTCGGCACGGTATACACCGGGCTGAGCCACTATGAGCTGGGTACCGCTGGACTGCACCAGGCTATTATCCTGGTACCAGCGGTGGTTGCCCGAAAAGTCGGAGGTAATGGTTACCGTCTGTCCGGAGCAAATCACACCCGCTGACGAAGCAGACAGGTTGGGATTCACATTATCTACGATGCTAACCGTAACCGGATCTGAAGCCGTAGACTGACAGTTGCCGTTCACACTCACCACAGTGTACGTACCGGCCTGGTTGGCCACCAACTGGTTACCTGACCCTGTAATAACCTGGCCGTTGCGATACCAGATGTGCGTACCTGATTTGTTAGAATTGAGCGTAACCGAAGAAGAAGCGCAGATCTGAGTGGCGCCGGCAGCAGAAAGTTCCGGAGTCTCTGCGGTGCTGTAAGCGAGGTCCACCATCTGAGAGACCTCGGAACGGCAGGAGTAGAACATCGATACCGCAGTATAGGTACCGGGCTGGGTAGTTACCAGCTCATTTTCAGAGGCGCTGGGGATCAGCTCGCCATTGCGGTACCATTCATGAGGACCGGCATAGTTCGAAGTAAGTTCAAAGCTCTCACCCGGGCAAACAGCAGTGCCGCCAGAAGCCAGCTGAGGCACGGCAGGCTTGTAACACAGCGGAAAATCGGGTGCAGGGTTCACGTAATCGCCATTGGATTTGATATCAGAGTAGATGTACTCTGTGATCATATTACCGGAGCCGGGATTAAAAGGATCTTCTACCGTGCGGGTCTCCCATTTCATCACAGCAGTAGGAGCCACCCGCCATGTGGTGGTCGTAAACCCGCTATGATCGGTTACGGGGATCACCAAACGCCCCACACGGGTGCGGGTAGAAGTGACCATAGCACCCAATGTCTTGTCATCAGGGGTTTTATGCAACGTATTCAGTACCACGTAGTTAGTCCCGTTACCTTTGGAAAGGGACTCATAATGAGCGGGCATGGTCTGCACATGCCAGGGCCCGCTCTTGGTAAAGTCAATAGAAGTGGAAGGCAGATTGAGATAATTCTGATTGACAAAGAGGGAGAAGTTGCAGGCAGCCAGTGCAAAGTCCGGCCCGCTGGTTTTCTGGATATAGATATCTACATTCAGTTTTCCTGGCTCAACAGACTGCTCCACTTCCATGCGGAAGAACTTGTTTTGAGCAAAAACCTGATTGAGCGCCAGCAGGCAGCAAAGTGCCGTGAGCAAAGCAAATGAGGCGATACGTTTGCGCAACATATAGTTAGTGGGATTAATTCTTAGGTGCATTGGAAATACGCAGTTGGCGAGAGTTGAAGCTGGTGATAGTCATGTCGCTGCTATTGGAATAGCCATCGAAGCGGACATCGATCTGCTGGTAGATCTGGTCTCCTGCAAGCAGGTTGTTAGCCACCCGCTGGCGGAAGAAGTCGGCAGAGTTCACCTCATCTTCATCATTAAAGATCAGGTTATCATACACGTTGCCACCTATCATGGCATAAGCCCCGGGATTCACAAATACCAGGTTATTGTTAGCAACATTGCCCAGCACGGACAAGTCCAGAGATACCGGCGTAGTACTCAAGGTATGGGCGCTTGCGGTAATAATGGAGATGTGGTTACGGTGGCGCACAACCACGTTGTAGCTACCGGCGCCTACTCCGCAAAACATAAGGTGATTCCCTCCTGCATTACCGGAGAAGAACGGCTGCACACTGCCATCAGACATTACCCAGGCGTAGCAGGTATCCAGCTTGGCGGTAGGCGGATTGGGCCAGAGCTCTACTTTGATGACGTCCACCGCACCGGCAGGAACGGCCACGTCACGATACATCTTGGGAACCGGCTGGCCGTTATACAAGGCAACCGGGCTCGTTTCGGAGTACATACTGTCCAGCAAACTGGAATAGCTGGTAGTGCTGATCTTGTTAAGCGTATCGGACATATCTCCCTCAACCGTACGATACGCACCTTCCAGGTACACCTTTATATCCAGCCGGACACTTTCATTGACTGTGACAAGCACACTGGAACTGGTATCTCCCAAACAACCCGTGTTGGAGATCGTCCGTAAGGCAAAGTGAGTGGGCGTAGGCTGCCCGGGTATAATACCGGGGCTATAGAACACGTCAGAAGTCTGGCCAGGCACGTCTGCCCAGGTAGAACCGCCGTCCGCGCTGAGAATCCACTGCAAGTCGGCAGTGGGATCATATCCGGTAGCTTCCAGGCGAATAGTATCCACCTCGCAAATGCTAGAAGCAGAGATAACTGCCGCCGTACCCGCAGGGGAAGCGCATGCCCCAAAGGCGTAATAACCCAACTGAATAGGGTTGAAGGCATTGTTCACTCCTATATAATAAGGAGGGGAACCATTCTGATAGAAATCATTCCCCATGGAACCATATGGCTGCACACCATCCGGACTATACACGATATGCGTAGAAGGAATCTGCGCAGGAGAGATGCCGGAGGAAAACTTAAGTTCTATATCCCCCGCATCGTTATAGGTACCTCCGAAAGCAGAGATCCGCCAGTGGTGGTCCGGAAATACGAGGCCCACCCCAGGACCGGGGTTATTGAGCGGGGGAGTAGCCAATGCTTCGGCCTGCACAAAAGTGCCTGCATCCGCCACAATAGAACCAAAGTTAATCTTCTTGGCCTCGGTAGCCGTACCCACAGGAAGAACTAATGAAGTATTATCTACATTAATGGCCACAGGGCCAACCACCCAGCCATTGGCACCCAGGTCAATCGAAGGAGATACGGGTATTGTTCTGTCAAAAATGAGAAGATCCGAAGCGCTGCCATTGGTATAGATCATGGCTTCCGGAGCATCCAGGGAAGAAAATACGCTCAGGGTATCCTGTACATGGAGAGAAGCCGTAGCAGGAGACTCCAGCACAAGGTATCCTACCGTGTCATGACCAGCAGCTTTATATAACAGATTGCCGGCACCGGTAAATCGTACGGCCACCTCATCCTCTGTATTGTGGCTAAGCCGCCCGTCATTACTAAGTGTATCGGCCAGGTACAGGCTGCCTTGCAGGAGCAGCTCGCCCCCGGTGGCTATCCCCACATTACCCGTTACATACACCTGTTCCCCATTGCGCACGGAAAGTACTCCTCCATTACCTACATGCAGGCGTGTCTGCCCCCATACCTGAAACGGGAGCAGCAAAACAGCAAGTAAGGAACCGTGAAGTAGTAGTCTCATAGCGTTCAGGCGCGATTGTACATAGCTTAGGGAATATTCATCTCAAATATAGATAGCTTTCACAACACGAGCATCATCCCACAAACAAAAAACACAAAAAAAAAGGAGGGTAAATACCCTCCCTTTTTTTCAGATATATAATTTTTACTTTAACAGGATACGCTGGCCGGGGCGCAGCTCATCGCTCTTCAGGTTATTGATAGCCCTGAGCTCTTCTACTTTCATCCCGTATTTTTTGGCAATGCTGTAAAGCGTTTCACCTTCTTTCACCTTATGTTTTTCCGGACGATTCTGCCAGTTCTGCATAGGATCCAGGCGGTCTACTTCCCGCAGTTCCGTGCCGTCTGTTTCATCCAGCAGGGTACCGTCTTTGGTATCGCGCAGGCCGGTGGCATCGGCATCCAGTTTCTTGCGGTCTACAATATAGAAGTACTCTTTCTCTTTGGGTGTCAGATCCCGTTTCTTAAGATTGGTACGCACAAAGTCTATGAGTTCCTGGCGGTTGGGCAGTACTTTAAAGATATGCACGCTAAACTTAGGCTCCTGCGGGAAGCGGGAGATGCTCATGGCAATCTTGCTGGCATCCGGGCTGAAGACCGCATAATACCCCAATCCTTCATGGCCGGAATAAGTAGCCAGGTGCGTGAAGTACTGGGCGTCCCACAGGCGAGAGGTTTTATCCTCTGAGCTGGTAAGGATGTACTTGCCGTCACTGCTGAACTCGGCATAATAGACCACATTATCATGGCCGCCTACCCCGCCTTCCAGCCCGCCCAGGCGCTTGCCGGTGGCTGTGCTCCACACCTTAGCCGTGAAATCGGCCGAGGAAGTCACCAGCTTGTTATCTTCGGGACTAAAGGCGGCATGCAATACAGGCGCTTTATGACCCAGCAAACGGCTGCGGATATTCCCGGTAACCCCATTCCAGATAATGGCAGTACCATCCTCGGAAGTAGTAACCACCATCGTACCGTCATTACTGAAAGTACTGAAGGTTACGGGTGCAGAGTGGCCATTCAACACCGCAATAAGCGATCCGCTCTCGGTATCCCACAGGCGGGCGGAACCATCCCTGCTGGTAGTCACCAGGCGGGTGCCCTGCGGGTTGAAAGAAGCATGCAACACCGCGTCCGTATGGCCTTCCAGTACGGCAATCTTGGTGCCTGTATTGGCGTCATACAAGCGCGCAGTCTTGTCCAGGCTGGTCGTCACCACCCGGTGGTTATCATCTGAGATGGCCGCATGAGTGAGCAAATTGCCATGTCCGCGGAATACGGATAAGCTGCGCTTACGCTCAAAGTCCCAGAGGCGGGCTGTAAAGTCCTCTGCAGTAGTGACGATATAGCGCCCGTCTTTGCTAAAGGCAGCCCTGTCTACAATGTGGGTGTGCCCGCTCAATACCCATAGCTCCTTGCCGGTAGCCACGTCCCATACACGGGCGGTCTTGTCCCAGCTGGAAGTGATCAGGCGGGTGCCATCGGGACTGAAGCGGTTATAGATCATCTTGTTATTGTGACCCAGCATCAACTGCAGGGGCTTTTCATTAACAATCTTATCCGCTGCATTATAAAGGGCGGCCTCCGCCTCCGGCACATAGGGGCGGTCGGTAGTATCTCCTATCGTCTCAGGCAGGGCATATTCAGCCAGAAGCACGCCCACTTCCGGATTACCTGACTGCACTTCATCCCGTGCCTGGTTACTCTGGAACATAGACTCGTTCATGTAGGCGCTATTGCGCTGGCGTTTGGCTTCTGCCAGCGCCTCCAGTGCACGCTGCTTCTCCTCCCGGGCAATTTTCTCATTCACCTCGGCACGGTCGCGCTGGCGCTCAGCTTCCTGGCGCTGCATTTCTGCCAGCGCTTTCTGCTCCATAGCTATCTTCTGCTGCACTTCCGCAAAACGACGGCGTTCATCCGCCGTGAGGCGTTCGCGGCGGGCGATCTTGGTCTGAATCATAGCCTGCAGCTTGTTTCGCTCGGCCAGCAACTGCTGCAGCTTGGCGCGGCGTTCCTGCTCCACCGCTTTCTGGCGCTGAATCTCGGCCTGGCGTGTCTGCTGCTCGGCAATCTCTTTTTGCTTGAGCGCGTCTTTCTGCGCGGCGATGGCTTTGATCCGCTCGCCGTTTGCCCAGAAAGCCAGTGCACTGGCCAGCAGGAGCAACGCAGAAATAAGCACAATGATGAACCACATGATGCGGCGCTGGCGCTCCAGCTTTTCTCTGCTGAGCAGCAGGAACTCATCAATGTCTTCCAGGTAAAGCTCGGCCTGCTCCATAGGCTCCAGCTCCGGCACAATCTCCTCGGGGGTGATGTAACGGCGTATCCAGGCAGGTGTAGGCCGGGTATCTTCATACCAGGCATTGAAGAAGTTGTAGTTACCGCTGTTGAGCAGGTACTTGGGCAGGCAGTCATTCTCCAGCCAGCGGTTGACCTGCACCTTGAAGTCTGTATAGATAGACACCCGCTTATGCTCGCGCTCGGCCCATTCTACCAGTTTGTCCCAGTTACGGATCAGGGCCTCATGGGTAATGTCCAGTACCGTGTTCGGCGCCAGCTCGCGTGTCTCGGGGCGGCTGGGGTCTATGTATGGCTGCACAAAGGTATTTCCCGGCTCACGGAAAATATTGAGAAGGCGGCCCACCATCAGGTAGTCCACATCATCGCGGCCAATAATATCGGTGATCTCCTGCAAGGACATGCGGTTGCGCACCGCACGGTTCTCATCTATCTTGGTAAGGCCGGTAAACGCGTAGCGTATGATCTCCTGCGCCTTCTCCTTGGTGACGTGCGGCTCATACCGCTCATTATAATAGATGTGTGCGTTATTATAAAGCTCGTTGGCGTGCCGGTTCAGGATATTGCGCAGCTTGGGCTTGAGATACAGCTGGCGGCTTTCATCCGGCAGCTTACTGAACCACCGCTGGTACTCTTCTACCTGGTTGCGGGGCAGCTTGAGCTCTGCCAGGCCCCCTACCTTGGCATAATGGATAAGGTCCAGCTCTTCGGTGCCTTGCTTGGCCTCGGTCCATATCTGGTGGAGGGCATGCTGCAACACGGGCAGCTGGTCTATACCATCTCCCAGGTCATTTAATATACGCTGGCTGAGGCGCACGCTCAGGCGGTTGCCATTGAGGAAGGCGGGGGCTTCGATCACCTCCTGGATTTCCTCGCGCTTCAGACGGGGAACAAAGTAGGTACTGCTGCCAATCAGCTCGGCAAAACCGCGGAACGCTACACACTGACCGATAAAGTCGCTGCGCATGGTAAAGAGCACGTAGATGGGAAGCCCCTGCTCTCTGGCAATGCGAATGGTCTCGATCAGTACGTTTATCGTGATTTGCGCAGTAGGACTGGCCACCCCATCCCGGTAGTTTTCTGAATTGGTAAAGAATTCTTCAAACTGGTCTACCAGGATCAGCAGGTTGGCGGCCTGGCGTTTCATCTGCTTACGGGTTTCCTCATCGCCGTCCACCCACTCCAGGCTGGTATAGTCGCAATAGAGGTCGGACTTTTTGTAAAGATCCACCAGAGCAGAGAAACCATAGCTCAGCGCACTCTCCACGGCATCGGGGTTGCGCATGCGCAGTTCCTGGGAAAGGGCATGGCTGAGGTTGCGCAGCGGCTGGCGTTCCGGACGGAAGTCGGCCACGGCCCATTTGGAGAAGCTGGTCTTCAGAAAGCCGCCTTTGAGGCTGGGAATCACACCTGCGTAAATGAGGGAGGATTTGCCATCGCCGGAAGAACCGGTGACCATGACAAACTTCTCCTCTCCCATCATCTCCATGATAGTGTCTATATGGCGTTCGCGACCTTTGAAGAAGATAGATTCATCTTCATTGAAAGGACGCAGACCGGTATAGGGGCAGAAAATGGTCTCACTGATACGGCCGGTTTCTTTTACCCGGGCATACACCTCTTCTACCTTGCTCAATACGTCGGCAGCAGGCACTACCTCCAGGCCGATCTGGGGAGCACGGAAGCGGATAAAACGGTTGCGACGAGGCTCATCCTCACCGATAAGCAGGAAGGGTGTACTGGATGAGGCACCGCCCACCACCTTCCACATCTGCTTTACAAAACTGATGGCCCAGTCAGAGGATTCTTTGAAGTAAATGACCGCGAGCTTGCTCTTGAGTATCTTCTCACGGGCTTCTTCGCGAAAATCCAGGTCGCTCTCCGGGATAACGGTAAGTGTCGTCAGTTTCAGGGACTCTCCCAGCTTTTCAATCGTCTGGTAGCAATCCCCGGCATCCTGCACGTTGGCGATGAATGCAATATCATATTCCTTGTTGGGCAGCACGCGGGCGGCCTCGCTTTCCAGGAATGACTTGAGATCTCCGATCAACTCTGCACCACTGGGCACGCTGGAGAACATCATACCTGCATCCAGGTGGTTCTGGATATGGTTAATGAAATCCTGCTGTTCACCCTGCAGCAACTTACCCTCCAGGGACTGCTGCCAGAAGAAGAGCTTGTATTTGGCACCGGTCAGCTTGAGTTTGCTGGTGGCCACATCATACTGATAGCGGAGATGGCTCACACCGGCATCGCTGCGCAGGGTGCTGCCAAAATCTCCTCCCAAGAGGAAAATAGCAAAGTCTGAATCCTGGATGTTTTTCTCGGTTTTTTCGCGCAGCTCATCCTCAGATGTATAGCGGTCCTGATAACCGAGCACATTATAGCCTGCCTTCAGCAGCATGACGGCAAAGTCTTCCCGTGCCTGCTGTATGTCCTGGGGTACCCAGGCCAGAAAAACAGTAGGCTTGGCGGGGTCAAATACGACAGGGGTATTATCCTCCACGCCTGAGAACGTACCGCGCATATTTTCTACGGATACCTCACCGGCATTGCCGGGGGTTTCAATAGTCAGAGAATCCTGTTCACTCATGGGTGGCTGGATTATAGTTGAATAGCTTTCCTTAACAAACCGTAAATAAGCGAAATTTCCACCTAGCTATCCACGGAAGTGGGTTGAAAAAACCCTTAAAGATAAGTGTTTTTTTCCACAAATAACCCCGCTTTCGGGTTTATGAAATGCGAATACTCCACCGGCTTAACATAACGAAGACCTATATGAAAACAACTATGGATATAGACCTTCCAATAAAAATGACAGGTGCGCCTGACAAAAAAATTCTAAATTTGGCATCCACTCTAGACATTTAACGCGACTTTACCCCATATGAACGAGAAAGAGATAGGCATTGTGATGGACAGCGAAGAAGTGCTGCCTGTTATGCAGGAAGCTACCAAGGTACTGGACCGTTTCGGGCTCCCCTACACGCTGGATATCCTGGAGACACACAAAAACCCCACCCGTATGATAGAGTATGCCAAGAGCCTGGCTACCTCCAACATCATGGTGGTCATTGCCGGGGCAAGCGGCGCAGCTCATTTGCCGGGTATGATTGCCGCGTTCACACCCAAGCCCGTCATCGGGGTGCCTATCAAATCCGAGAACTCCATCGACGGGCTGGACGCTATCTATTCCATGCTCCAGATGCCCAAAGGGGTACCCGTGGCCACCATGGCGCTGAATGAAGCGGCCAATGCCGCACTCTTTGCCCTGCAGATCCTGGGATGCAAACACCCCAGCTACTATGACCTGGTCATGGCCTTCAAAAAACAAATGCGCGAAGAAGAAGACCGCAAAGCCAATAAGCTGGTTTCACTGGGCGTGGACAAGTACCTGGAATCTATCCGCCTGTAATCCCATGCAGGCATGGGCTTTTTTGATGGGACTGCTCTGGGTGCTCCCCTACCCTGTTTGGGGGCAGATGGTACGCACCCAGGATCAGCCCGTCATGCAAGGGGTGGGAATGCGCTTTGCGGCCGATTTTCATAACTATAACCGCCCCCAGGACTATCCGTTGATAGACGGCACCTTCAGTACCTTCCTGGTGGGAGTCCATTACAAGAAGTATTTTGGCAACGGTATCATAGAGGTGGGGGGCAACTTCATCTATAAAGGCGGAGAAGATGGCTTTCGTTTGCCGGTGGTAATGCAGGACTGGCCCCGCGACAAGTATCACACGCGGTTCACAGCTGCAGAGCTGGATCTGCGGGTGGGCCCCCGCATCGGGCTTTTTTTCCCCAAGATCGGTGCCCGCCTGCAATACCGCTTCACGCAGGAAGGCATGGTGGAAGACGGCTTCCAGGGGCGTCCGGCATCGGATTACCAGCTGAATCCGGTATACCTGTTCCTACCGCTGGGGGTATCCCTGGAGTTACCCACCAGCTTTGGAACCACGGGCATAGGCGCCTATTACAACTTTGGCATCACTAATGTACTGAGCACCCGGAACCTGGAGACCGGCGGCACACAGCGTGCGCTTACACTGGAGATCCACGTAATGCTGCGCACAGACTAGCGCACGCAGCTAAAAGCTTAGCTGAGCCTGGAGGCGCAGCAAGCTACCCTTCTGTAAATTACTGGGCTGCTGGCCGTCCTCAAAACGGCGGCTGGAGATGGTATACATGGTTACCAGCTCAAAAGTGGGCCACGGGTGCCACTCGATACCGATCTCTTGTTCGCTCACCTCATAAGAACGGGCGTCCAGTTCCAGTTTTTTGCCGCCGTCATATTGTTGCCACCGCACAAAAGGATAAATGAGATGATTTTTGCAGGCAATCCTGGCCGTCAGGGTTATGTAGCCGCCCCGCAGCGCTGCTTGTTCTATAACACGGGTGGCAGGATTGAACTGCGGCCCTGTACCCACATTGTATTCTGCCTGAAAGCCTATGGGCTGCGGGTAGAGCACCAGGCTGGCAGCCGCCCGCTGGTCCAGATAGGTATGCCTGGCTTCCACCTGTGCACTTACCTGGCTGGCCGGCAACACAAAGTTGCCGGTATAGGTCTGGACGCCAGGCTCCAGGATCTGTTTCTTCCCTAGCAGGAAAGGATAAGTAACGCGTGCTACCATATGCGCATCACGGTTAAGGTCGGGGCGATTGGCCCCTTGTCCGTTAAATGCGCCAAACGCCAGCACACCATAATCTCCGCTACCCTTGAGGCCGCTACGCACCAGGAAAGCAAAACGCTCCCGTATATGCCTGGGCGCCCAGTAGGCAAACACGGCCAGGTCCCGTTCATTCACTACGGAGCTGTTGAGTGCATCCGAACGGTCCAGCGGGAGGCGGTTCTGGCTGCTTTGCATATTTTCAAAGCCATAGGGGATCTTGCTCTGCCCCAGGCGAAGACGCAGGGTATTATCCGGGGTAAGCCCTATGTCAAAATAAGCATCGCGGATCTGCCCGTAATGCAGGCCATTGGAGCCGATGCTGGTGGCAAAATCCGGCTGCAGGTAGAAATAGACACGCTTGCTCACTTGCCCAAAGAAGATCACCCGAACCCTGCGCAGGAAAAATCCGCCATCTCCTCCCCAGGAACGGTCACATTGTTCGCACTGCAAATCCGGGTTCGTTTCCAGCAGCCGATTATACCGCAGCTGCACATAGCCCCGTATGGAAATACGTTCTGCCCAGTTCAGCACGGGGGGCGCTACTACAGGATCTGCCAGGGTATCTTTCTTTACAGACTGGGCCTGCAGACAAGGGCTCGCCATCCCAAACACGATAAGGACTGCAAGGAATTGTAGTGAGGTCATGAAGGAGGGCACTTTGCCTTTGAAAGGCCAAAGTTGGCAAAGCCAGTCGTGTTAAGCAATTGTTAACAAAAACTACCCCACGCTAATGGCAGAAAAAGTCATTGCAACAAGCCCCCCCATAGCCCTCAGAGGTTGCCGGGCAACCTCACTTACAAGCGGAGCGACGGCTATTCCCGGTAGAAGAAAAAGAAATACAGGATGGCCTGCTTACGCGTAACGCTTCCATCCAAACGAAGGATGGTGCTGCGGCTCGCATTCTCTATGCGGTCGCCACTGATGTAACCGATGGTGCTGCGACTCGCGTTCTCTATGCGATCACCGCTGATATAGCCGATGGTACTGCGGCTCGCATTCTCTATGCGGTCGCCACTGAGATAACCCAGTGTGCTGCGACTGGCGTTCTCTATACGGTCGCCGCTGATGTAGCCGATGGTGCTGCGGCTCGCATTCTCTATGCGGTCGCCGCTGATATAGGCAAGAATGGAATTAGAGCTGTTGCTGATTCTCTGGCTGTATGCGGGAATAGCAGCTGCACCTAATAAGATACACCAGAGCAAGAGGGGCAGGATTCGAGATTTCATAAGGTCAATATAAGCACAATCCATGCCAAAGAACCTTTTCCCCTAAAAAGGATATCCTATCCCCAGGTTATACTGTATGCGATTGGCGCCAATGTCTTTGGGGAACCGCTGCACCACAAAGCCCCTGATATCTGGCGCATACACCTGCTGCCCAATATCAAACGCGAGAATGATAAAATCAAAATCAAAGCGCAGGCCAATACCGGCAGCCACGCCCAGTTCCAGGTTATGTTTGTTAAGATAGGCCCTGGGCTCCTGGAAACTGCTGCCTTGCCAGAACCACACGTTGCCGGCGTCTATAAAAAACGCCAGCTCCAACGGGGAAACGGCCTTAACCCGGTATTCCGCATTTACCTCAAACTTCACCTCCCCGCCAATGGAAATGATACGGCTGAGATCAAAAGGATAAGTCCCGGGTCCCAGGGTATTGCTTTGCCAGCCGCGGACGCTATTAGTCCCGCCTGAGAAGAAGCGGTATTCCAGCGGAATGGTACCAGAACCATTGAAGCCCCTGCCCGCACCAATCAGCATCCTGGCCACCCATTGCTGGCGGGCATTGGAACGTTTGGAGATTCGGCCTTCCAGGGACAAACGGTAAAACTGGGAATACTGCAGGTTCTGTTTGCCCAGTACCTTGGTGCCATCCACCGGATGCTGCACTTCGCCGGTAGCCAGCCGGTCGATCAGAGAAGGCAGATTCCCCCCAAGGTCTACCTGGGCACGGAAGAACCAACCGGCCTGCCGTTGTTTCCCGTTATACTGGCGGGTATAGGTGCGGATATAGGTAGAGGCCGTGACAAAGCGGGGCTGAAAATCCCGAAGAGTAAATAACCGCACACGCAAATCATTCTCAGACAGCAGATTACCCTCTGCATCCGTAATGGTATAGAGTTGTTCTTCAAACGCAGGCTCCAGGAAAGTATTGACATACGTTACTACCAGGGGTTTGAAGATAGACTGCCATCCCCTGTCCTGCCCAAAACGAAAAGGGGTATGCGACCAGGCATACTGGTAAGAAAGGATAAGGTTCTGCCGCTGAAACTGCTGGTTGAGCTCCTGGTTAAAATTGAGGCTGATCGTGGTACGCCGCTCGTAGAAAGACAGCCATTTCGGGTTCAGGCGGGTAGCGCGCAAAGCCAGCGTATCCAGCAGGTAAAAGTGGGGCGCATTGAAGTTGACACTGATACCATACTGGTAAAAAAGCTGAGAAGGCTGTTGGTCGGCATCAGGGGAATACAAGAACACATTCCCGGTAAGCTGCAGATCCAGTTGTTCTGCGCGGCGAAAAGCGTTCCGGTTCGCCAGTTGTATAGTCCCCCCCAGTCCGGGCAGGTTACTATTGATACGGCGGTCCTGGCTTTGGAAGAGCTCCACCCGTTCCTGGTGGAAATAGCGATTGCTCATGGACAAATCCACAGCGGCATGCAAACTATTGGGCCTTCGCCCGGGCTCATAGCGCACAAAAGTATTGCTGAACACCCCCAGCTGCTGAAGCTGGCGCACCGTAAGGCGATAATCATCCAACCGGAAGAGGCTATCCTTGTGCAGGCGCAGGCGCCGCTCCAGCATATTATAATTGAGAATATGCCGGGTGCGTTCTGTAGTAAGGAACCGGGCAGAATTATAGATGGAAAGCCGACGCATGGGCAGTTGCCAAGCTTTGCGCTGGGCGTCTGTCAGTGCAGGGCCATAATAGCTGAAGCGGGTAGAATCTGTGAGGTCATGCACAAGCCGCACGGTCACACTATCCAGGGTATAGACCTGGTTACTATCCGGCAAGTGTACCTGTATGCTGATGAGCCGGTAAGGAGTGTGGCGTTTCTGGTAAAACAGGATACGATCTCTCACCCGCGGCCTTAGCAGGCTGTCCGCCAGCTCCACATGGCTGGTGTCCACGGTAAAGCTGACATCTTTCAGCCCAAAGGCATAATACCCGTTGTTGCGCATCAGCTCCGTAATGCGGCTGCGCTCCTCACTGATGCGGGTCTCATCATAGGTCTGGCTGGGGCGCACCTGCGCCTGGCGGCGGGTGGCCTCCAGCAACTTCAGCAAAGCCGTGTCCTGGGTCATATAGGCCACCCTGTGAATGATGGCCACCTCGTTTTCTTCCACATGAAAGATCACATTCGCCTTACGGTTATTCCAGTAGACCGGCTTCACCTGGTAACGGACACGGGCATTGAAAAAACCCTTGGAGAAATAGAAACTCTCCAGGTTCTTACAGTCACGTATAAGCTGTGGGCGATCTACCAGTTCGGGGGGCTCCCCCACTACCCGCTTCATCCAGCGGGCAGTAGACTTCAGGAACAGGGAATCCTTATCCAGCTTCAGAAACAGGTGTTTGACAAAACCGCTATCCTGCAACAAACCTTCCCCGGTATTATACACATGCAGGTATACCTTAGGCAATACGACACGGCGGTTACGGTGTGTTTTGATATAGGTTTCCAGTTCATCCGCCGTCAGGTTCACTTGTCCTGTGAAGCGGGGCTGGGTCTTTACCAGCTGCCGCCCCTCGGGCAGGTAGCGGGTAGCTTCGCAGCCCGCAAGACTGGCCAGCACCCACAGGGCAAACACCCACCGTACCAGTGTGCGGGGTAGCCGGGAAATGCAGGGGAAAAAGGCTGTATCTTTGGCAGGCATGCTGTTATCACAAGCAAAGTTAAAGGTTTTCAGTGCGCTGCATCTGAAGAAAGTCCGACAGGCAGAAGGGCTGTATCTGGCCCCGGGAGAGAAGCTCCTGCAGGAAGTCCTTCAGCGAGGAATGCGGCCCGAGGCCGTCATCGCAGATCCCGGCTTTATACCCAGGTTACCGCAGGCACTGCCCTGCCCCGTATACGAAGCTACCGGCGCCCAGCTCAGGCGCATCAGTGGCCATGAACAACCGGAGGGCGTTGTAACAGTGCTGCCGCTGCCAGCCTGCGGCAAGCTGGACGCTGGCCTGTCCACGCTCTTTCTCCACGGCATACAGGACCCCGGCAACCTGGGTACGCTACTGCGTACAGCAGCCTGGTTTGGCATTGAGCAAGTGCTCTGCGACGCAGCGTGCGCCGATGCCTACAACCCTAAAGCAGTGCGGGCCAGCATGGGAGCCGTGTTTTCCATGGCCATCCGGTATGTGCCGGATCTGTCAGAAGAGCTAGTCATGTGGCCGGGACGTATCCTGGCCGCAGATCTGCAGGGGATGCCTTTGTCTCAGTGGCAGCCCCTGCCATCTGACCATCTTCTGCTGGGGAGCGAATCGCACGGCATTCCCCCGGCATTACTGGCGATACCCCACGTATCGCCAGTGCATATCCCGGGCAGTGGCCTGCAGGAAAGCCTCAACGTAGCCGTGGCCGGGGGCATCCTGATGGCGCACTGGAAGCTGGCACCCTAGTTTAAGGCGCATCACCAGTCTATAATTAAGCTTATTTAACAGGGGACGCATACACGGGGCGGCTACTTTTGCGCTATGAAACAAATCTGCTGGTTACTCTGGTTAGCGGCTTGCCCCCTGGCGGTGCTTGCCCACTCCCCGGACAGCTCCTCCACAGACAGCGCTTCGATAATCCCGGAGCCGCTGCAGGCATTCTATCAGCGTGCAGGAGGCTTTCTCCTCAACCAGGAGGACCCCCTGGTGCTGTACACAGAGGTCTATCGCTGGCACAAGACGCCTTATGCCTGGGGCCGCAATACCTGCCAGCAAGCTACTGATTGCAGCGGGTTTACAGGCAAAGTATACGAAGTGCTGGAGGGTCTCTCTCTGCACCGGGGCGCACCCGGCCAGTGGCTGCAATGCACCCCCATATCCAAAGATTCCCTTAGGGCCGGAGACCTGGTATTTTTTGCCATTGGCCAGCCGCACATCTCCCATGTGGGTATTTACCTCAAGGAGTATAAGTTCATCCATGCCAGCAGTTGCTGCGGCGTCATCATCGAAGATCTGCGACAGCCCTACTACACCCGTTGGTGGTATGGGGCAGGCCGCCCCGTCCGCCCGGAGCCTGCGGTAGTGGCAGCACAACCCGGCGGCTCATTGCCCGCAACGGCAGACCCGGGCCGCCATTGACATGCCCTTAAGGCCCGGCTGCCTATCTTTGTGCATCACTAGCGCAGTCGATCCATGCATATAGACATCCTTTCTGCCGTGCCGGACTTGTTGCACAGCCCCTTGCAGCACAGCATCCTCAAGCGTGCACAAGACAAAGGACTGCTCAGCATAGGCATCCATAATATCCGGGACTATGCCTTTAACAAACACCGCAACATAGACGATGAGCCCTATGGTGGACAGGCGGGCATGGTACTGCGGCCAGAACCGCTGGCGGCAGCCATCCGCGACCTGCAAAGCCAGCGGACCTATGACGACATCATATTCCTGACCCCTG
Source organism: Bacteroidota bacterium (assembly GCA_019638695.1). Lineage (GTDB taxonomy): Bacteria > Bacteroidota > Bacteroidia > J057 > JAJTIE01 > JAHBTG01. The sequence continues at coordinate 68,688 of JAHBTG010000004.1, forward strand.
ACGGCGAGACGCTGGACCAGCCCCTGGCCAATCACCTGAGCTTACGCCAGAACCTGCTCCTCATTGCCGGGCATTATAAAGGCATAGACCAGCGCATACGGGATAAATTCGTCACCCGGGAGATCTCCATAGGGGACTATGTGCTGAGCGGGGGAGAACTCCCCGCGCTGGTGCTGGTAGACGCTATAGGCCGCCTACTGCCCGGCGTGCTCAATGATGAACGCAGCGCACTGGAAGACTCCTTCCAGGACGGGCTGCTGGATGCCCCGGTCTATACCCGCCCGGCAGAATGGGAAGGCATGCAGGTGCCGGAAGCCCTGCTCGGCGGGCACCATGCCCGCATTCTGCAGTGGCGGGAAGAACAGTCGCGCGAAAAAACCCGCACACGCCGCCCGGATCTCTGGAAAAAATTGGGTGAAGAGTAGGTTATTTGCTCCGGGCTCACTACATTTGCCCCTCTTTTTCCCAAACGCCTAAGGCCATGCAAGAGCTGATTAACCTGGTAGAAGCAGAATTCTTCCGCACCGACCTGCCGAATTTTCGCGCAGGCGATACTGTCAACGTACACGTGCGCATCAAAGAAGGCAACAAAGAGCGCATACAGCAATATGAAGGGGTGGTAATCCAGCGCCGCGGCGCCGGAGCTTCCGAAACCATGACGGTACGTAAAATATCCAACGGCGTGGGGGTAGAACGTATCCTTCCCATCCATTCTCCCACTATAGAGAAAATAGAACTGCTGAAGCGGGGCCGTGTGCGCCGTGCCCGCATCTTCTATCAACGCGAGCGTGCAGGCAAGTCTGCCCGTATCAAGGTGCGTGCTGCAAAGGCGACCAACTAATTCCAGGGTTCCCTATGAAGAAAATGCGTCATTGTGGAAATGACGCATTTTTTTTTTGCCGCTAAAAATCGCATCTTTGATATCATGATACGCGTGCGCATATCTTTTGTATGGGTTATCTTGCTTACGGCAGCCACTACAGGGTGCGACAATACCGGTGTAGACAGCCTGGGAGAACTGGGCAAAGTAGATCGGAAAGAGATCAAAGGCGAACCAAGCCCGCCCTTAGCCATGAATGAAGCGCTCCGCCTGCTCAAAGAGGGTAATGAACGCTATAACCTGGTGATGAAGGGCGGCACGGGCGCATCGGCACCATTTGAGGACAACCAGATGCGATTTGTGGCGCTGGGCGCCGATATGAATTCGGAAGAAAAAGTGCGGGCATACCTGCAGGATATTTATACGGCAGACGCCATCAGCCGCATCATAGAATATATGCGCATAGATGTGGTACAAGGGCGTTATGTGATGGAGGCCCCGGAGCCCTTCAACCTGGTGGACTTTTCCGGAGTTCAGAAGCTCGACAGCGTCTTTGCCGACGGGCCTCACAGAAGCTATCGCACGATCGCCCGGTATGAAGACAAGCCCAGGGAGATCACTATCCAGTACAAGTATGAAGGAGGACGGTGGCTGCTGGAGGTAGCAGCCGGCGAGTTTATCTCGGAAGACTCTCCCGTGAACCTGAATATGACCCCGGAAGAACTGCTGCAGATGCAGGCAGAACTCAATGCGGAACTGAATAAGATGAAAGGCGAGCTGGGAGAGGATCTTCAGGAAGATACGCTGCTGGTACCGTAAGGTGCTACATGAAGCGCCCATATTTGCAACAAATCCCCTAGGAATATGAGTGAGGCCTGGATATTGGATGCCGTGCGCACGCCGCGTGGCAAAGGCAAGGATACCGGCGCGCTGGCAGCAGTGCCTGCCTGGCAACTGGGCGCACAGCTCTTGCAGGAACTGGCAACCCGCAATCAACTGGACACCACACAGGTAGAAGATGTATTGCTAGGGTGTGTAAGCCAGGTGGGAGAACAAGGTGCAGACCTGGCCAAGCTTATCAGCCTGGAAGCGGGCTGGCCCCATACGGTAGCAGGAGTTACACTCAACCGGTTTTGCGGCAGTGGCCTGGAGGCCGTGAACCTGGCAGCAGCCAATCTCTATGCAGGCATGGCTAACCTGGTGGTGGCCGGTGGTATAGAGAGCATGAGCCGTGTGCCTATGGGGGCAGACCAGGGGCCTTTTTATCCCGGCAGCCCGCATCAGCCCCAGACACGCTTTATACCCCAGGGAGTGTCTGCAGAGCTCATCGCCACCCTGAACGGATTTAGCCGAAGCGACCTGGACACATTTGCCTTACGCAGCCACCACTTGGCCCACCAGGCCACCATCCGGGGATACTTTGCCCCCGGCCTGGTCCCCGTCACTAACGCACGGGGAGAGGTATTGCTGGCGCAGGATGAATGTATACGTCCGGAGGCTACGGCAGAAAAAATGGCTGCCTTGTCCCTCGTATTCAAGGACTGGGCCGAGAAGAAAGGCTATGACCGCATGGCACTGGCGCAACTGCCCGGCGTACCGGCTATTCACTACCTGCACACAGCAGGCAACAGCAGCGCGATCGTAGATGGCGCCGGGGCAGTGCTTATGGGCACTGCCGAAACCGCCCGGGCGCTGGGTCTGCGCAAACGGGCTCGGATCCGCAGCTGGGCAGTCGTAGGCTCGGATCCCCTGCTGATGCTCACCGGCACTGTGCCGGCTACCCGCAAAGCATTGCAACTGGCAGGGCTTGAGCCACAGGATATCGATCTCTACGAGGTGAATGAAGCGTTCGCCAGTGTGGTGCTATACTTTGCCCAGGAAATGAAGCTGCCATTGGATAAAGTGAACGTCAATGGCGGAGCCATAGCTATGGGGCACCCGCTGGGAGCCACCGGCAGCATGCTGATAGGCACCCTACTGGATGAACTGGAGCGCCGCCAGTTGCAGCTGGGCCTGGTCACCATGTGCATTGGTGCCGGTATGGGCATTGCCACGGTCCTGGAACGGGTATAATTTTCCCCGCAGTCCTTTTCTACCCCTCTACTTATCGGTGCTGGCCTTGAGCCCAAGCTGAGCCTCAACTGCATCCAGGCGGGTGAGCACACGCTGGAGTTGCTGCCGGAGAACATCCTTGTCTGTGCCGGTTTTGTCCAGTGCTGCTTTCAGCTCATCCACCGTCTGGCGCAGATCTGCATTCTGGCGGGCAAGTTCCTGTATGGCGCTGATGCTTAGCGTGTGCAGGCGGTCATAGTCCACTATGCGGAAATCATGAACCTGGCGGCCATAGACAAAGACTGCATTTACGGGTCTCTCCCATTCCTGCACAGCAAATTCATTGCCACGCACCCAGGCTACGGATTTATCTGCCAGGCCACCGTCAGGCAACAGGAGACGAACGGTTTCACCGGCCTTCAAAGGCGCCTGGGGAAGCCCAGGCAAGGTGATGGTCAGTATATGGGCGGCGCTGTCAAAATGTACACGTTCAGAGAGTGTATAGATGTCCGGGATCATGTTCGTCTGGCGACTGACTGCGGCAGGGTACACAGCCTCTACCTGCTGCGCAATAACTCCTTTCACCTGCGTACCACCTAATGCCAGGGTGTCGCGGAACTGGTAATCGGTGACTTCTATGCGCATAAGAGTAGCAAGATCTTCCAGAGCATTGCTCACACCAACAATACGCTTAATGCGGGCATCCGAACTGGCATAGAACCCTCCAACCCCTCCGTCTGAAAGAAAAGCTCCTGTAGCCCGCACCGATACCTGGGTAGGGGTTGCCATCATTAGGCTGGAGGTACTCATGTTAAAATACCGGGCTGACGGCCCGCCATAAGCCTGCGTGTTCAGAATATCCAAGGGATAAGAAGGAGATGAGGTACCCACGCCCAGGTGCCCACTGATCAGGTTATAGGTAAATGCAGGGGAATAAGACAGCGAATTGGGGCTGTCCCAAACGGCCACCCGGTTAAGCTGTCCGCCCGAAAGTCTTGGCTGCCAGCTGGCCACTCCAGTGGCATCGCTGGTCAGTACATAGTTATTGTTCTGGGTACCGTCCTGGTACTTGAATGTACCGGCTACATGCAGAGTATTGTCCGGGGCGCTGGTACCTATGCCCACATTACCGTTCTGCAACCAGGTAAGCACCACATCTGCCCCTACGCCGTCATGATGCCACCCCAGCGCGCCGCCGGAGTTGCCATAGAGCACAGGGCCATCGATATTGTAGCTACCAAAGGGTTTGGCAACACCATAGTACCCCAGTCCATTATTCTTGTCCGCATCGTTCTGAAGCAACAGGTCATTGTTCAGCAAGTGCATATAACGATCATTCAACCACATACGGATATAGGGCGTGGTCTGGCCATTCTGCACGGTTGCAAAGCTGAGGCGGCTTCCATGTCCAATGGCAGAGTAGTTCTCTGTTGCAGTCCCAAATATGCAGGCACCCAAGGCCCAGTTAGAACCGGTATGGCCCCGAAAATTGATACTCCCCAGGGTATAGGTATTTGAGGTTTGAGCAGGGCTGCTTTGTGTGCCCCCGGCATGGCTCAGGTTAATGATAGGGTAGTAGGATCCTGTGGTAGA
>JAHBTG010000040.1 GCA_019638695.1 Bacteroidota bacterium
CAGAAAACGGGCTATATCACGTATATGTCAGTAGAACAGGATGATGCTCGCGCGGCTCCGGCCGCGCGCGAGCGGGGCGCCCTGACCACAGGGCAGAGATCCTTCGCTGCGCTCAGGATGACGCGAGGTGTGTGCGGGGCCGCGCGGGGGATGGCAGAAAACCACCCCTTACCCCTCCCTTCTAAGGAGGGGGACACATCCCCCCACAGGGGAGTGCCGGAAGGCACTCTTTAGCACTGAAAAAAGGATAAGCCATAGACCCCTTATCTTTGCAGCATGAATCCCTCTGCTGTCGCTTATCCCGTGATGGAGCACTTCTATACCCTGCAGGGGGAAGGCGCCTGGGCGGGCACTGCCGCCTATTTTATCCGGCTGGGCGGTTGCGATGTGGGCTGCCATTGGTGTGATGTGAAGGAAAGCTGGCCCGTGGGGGCCCACCCGCACCTGGCGGTGAAAGAACTGGTGGCAGCCGTGCTGGCCACGCCCTGCCGCCGGGTGGTGGTCACCGGGGGAGAACCCCTGATGCACGATTGCACGGCCCTGACGCAGGTTCTGAGAGCAGCCGGCTGCACCCTGGCCATTGAAACCAGCGGCGCCTATCCGTTGTCCGGCAGTTGGGACTGGATCTGCTTTTCGCCCAAGAAGTTCAAGGCGCCCCTGCCGGAGATCTACCCGCAGGCCCATGAGCTTAAGATAGTGGTGTATAACCTCCATGACCTTGCCTGGGCAGAGACCCACGCCCGGCAGGTGAACTCCCGCTGCAAGCTGTACCTGCAGCCCGAGTGGTCCCGCCAGGAAAGCGCCGGGTGGATAGTGGACTATGTGAAAGCGCACCCGCACTGGCAGATCAGCCTGCAAACCCATAAGTTCCTGGACATTCCGTAAATTGCCACAGAACCTTTCTCCCGCAAGTGTGTATCCACAGGCGGGAGCCCGTTATTGCCCTGCTACTATGTTGTTTGCCCGTTTAGTGTCCTTGTTTTGCCTGCTGGCCGCTGTGAGCGGCAGTGTGCTGGCGCAGTCGCAGCCCAAGCCGTCGGATTACGGCATCAAGAGCAAGAAAGCCCTGCTTATCTACCAGGATGTGCAGAAGGACCTGCGCTTCAAGGACTGGAGCCGGGCTATAGACCAGTGTGCGGAGGCCCTGGCCCTGGAGCCCAATTTTGCGCATGCGCACTTCAGTAAAGGTATTGCGCACTATGAGCGCAGCCACCCGCAGGCGCCCAATACCAAAGGCGGGCGCGATGTGGAAGAAGCCCGCGTACACCTGCACCGTGCCCTGGCGCTCAATGCCCAGGCGTTCCCCCGTGCGGAGTTTATCCTGGCCGAGCTGGCCATGCGCGAGATGGACTATGCCCAGGCCGAGCAGCGCCTGAAGACCTTCCTGGCCCGCAAGGACAATACCAAGGAGAATATCCAGAGCGCGGAAGCCTTGCTCCGCCGGTCTTCGGTGTGCCGTCAGCTGATTGAGAACCCCGTGCAGTTTGAGCCGCAAAACATGGGGCCCGCCATCAACACCCCCGGGGATGAGTATATGCCCAATGTAACGGCAGACGAAGGCACCCTGTTCTTCACCACCCGGCGGGAGGGCAACCTGGGCGGCTGGAACCGCCTGCTTAACGGATATGGCGAAGACTTTTACCTGAGCCGCCGCCAGAAGGACGGCAGCTGGAGTCTTGCGGAACCCCTGGGTCCTCCGGTAAATACCGAAGAGAATGAAGGCGCTGCCAGTTTTAGCCAGGACGGGCAGTGGGTCTATTTTACCGGCTGCAACCGGCGCGATGGCGTGGGCAGCTGCGACCTCTATGTGGCCCGTATACTGGGCAACCGCTGGACGGAACCCCTCAATATGAGTGAGGTCATCAACTCCCCCCACTGGGAAAGCCATCCCTGTATCAGTCCGGACGGCAAGCGCCTGTTCTTCTGTTCCGTGCGCCCCGGCGGAGAAGGCGGGCATGATATCTGGATGGCCGAACAAGCGGCCGATGGCGGCTGGATGCCGCCCCGCAGCCTGGGCAAACCCATCAATACCCCCGGCAATGAGTATTATCCTTTCCTGGCGGCAGACGGCAAGACCCTCTACTTCTCCAGTGACACCCACCCCGGCATGGGGGGTATAGACCTGTTTATGAGCAAACGGCAGCCCGATGGCAGCTGGAGTGCCCCGGTAAACCTGGGCTTCCCACTCAATACCTCGGCAGACGAACAGGCGCTGGCCGTGAGCGCCTCCGGAGAGCGGGGTTATATAGGCACCACCCGCACGGACGGCTTTGGCAAGAGCGATATCTATGCTTTCCAGATGGACCCGCGTATCCGTCCCGATATAGCCACTTATGTGCGGGGCCGCGTGGAAGACAGCCTCACCCGCAAACCCGTAGGCGCCGTGGTGCAGGTGGTGCACCTGGGCACGGGAGATACGGTGCGGCAGGTGGAGAGCAACTCGGTTACCGGGCGGTTCCTGCTCTCGCTCCCCCTGGAAGAGGAGTATGCCGCTTATGTAGATGCCAGGGGCTACCTGTTCTACAGTCAGCACTTCTCCCTCAAGGGCCTGAGCGGCCAGCAGTATTTCGATATCCTGATCCGCCTGCAACCTATCCAGCAGGGCGCCACCGTGCGGCTGGACAATATCTTCTTTGATTTTGACCAGGCCACCCTTAAGGCGGAGAGCCGCATAGAGCTGGAAAAGCTCCTGCGTTTTCTCCAGGCTAATCCTACTGTGAAGGTGGAGATCCGCGGCCACACGGACAATGAGGGCACCGACAGCTATAACCTGCGCCTGAGCGACCAGCGGGCCAAAGCCGTGGCGGCCTGGCTGCTGGAGCGGGGCATTCCGGCCGACCGTCTGCAAGCCAAAGGTTATGGCGAGACCGAGCCCGTGGCGCCCAACGACACGGATGCCAGCCGCGCCCGCAACCGCAGGACGGAGTTCAGGATTGTGGGGATGTAACCTGGGTTAGACTCAGGGCCTGTCAAAGGCCAGCCGCATGGCGGCCTGGCTTTCCTGTAGCTGGCCGTGGTGCCACACGGGGGTGCCGTTGACAAAGGTGGTCTGGATAGTGGCCGGGAAGGTGTGGCCCATAAAGGGGCTCCACCCGCAGCGGTACAGCACATTGTCCGGACTTACGGTGTAGGGTTTGTTCAGGTCTGCCAGCACCAGGTCGGCATAATAACCGGGACGGATATACCCGCGCTTGTACACCTGGAAGAGCGTGGCCGGTGCGTGGCACATCTTCTCCACCACACGGGTAAGCGGTATCTTTCCTTCCCGGCTGGCCTGCAGCATAGCTTGTAAACTATGCTGGATCAGCGGTCCGCCGCTGGGGCACTGGAAGTAGGGCAGCGTCTTTTCCGCCGCGGTATGCGGCGCATGGTCAGTGGCCACAACGTCCAGGCGGTCGTCCAGCAGGGCCTGCCACAGGGCTTCGCGGTCGCCGGTCTCTTTCACGGCCGGATTCCATTTGATGTGGCTGCCCAGGTGGGCATAGTCCTCGCGGGCAAACCACAGGTGGTGCACACACACCTCCGCCGTGATGCGTTTTTCGGTCAGCGGAATATCATTGCGAAAGAGCGCCAGTTCCTCTGCAGTGCTGATATGCAGGATATGCAGCCGGGTGTTGTGTTTCTGTGCCAGGCTGATGGCCAGGCTGCTGGAACGGTAACAGGCTTCGCGGCTGCGGATCAGCGGGTGCTGGTCCATGGGCACCTGCTCGCCATAGGTCTCCTTCCACTGCGCCATATTGGCCCGTACCGTGGCTTCATCCTCGCAGTGCACGGCAATCAGGCAGTTCACCCGGGCAAAGAGCTTGTCCAGCACCTCGGCATTGTCTACCAGCATATTCCCCGTGCTGGAACCCATAAAGATCTTGATACCCGCTACGCGGTTGGCCGGTGTGCGCAGTACCTCGTCCAGGTTGTCATTGCTGGCACCCATGAAGAAGGCATAATTGACCAGCGAGGTGCGGGCAGCTATGCCGTATTTTTCTTCCAGCCGTTCCTGGTTCAGCGTAGGCGGGTGGGTATTGGGCATCTCCATGAACGAGGTGACGCCCCCGGCGGCGGCGGCCCGGCTCTCGGAATAAATATTGCCCTTGTGGGTGAGCCCCGGCTCGCGGAAGTGCACCTGGTCGTCTATCACTCCCGGCAGCAGGTGCAGGCCGGTAGCGTCATACACCGGTTCCTTGCCTGCAGGCAGCGCATTGCCTGTTTGGGTGATGATGCCGTTTTCGATGCGCACGTCGGCAACCTGTATGGTACCTTCGTTGACCAGCGTGGCATTGCGGATGAGCCAGGAGTTCATGAGCGGAGCGGGGAAAAGACCGCAGTAAAGTTAGCCAATAAAAAAAACCGTAATTTTGAACCTTCTTTACCGACTGCTATCTCACACAACCCTCTCTGTTGTTATGCTGAATATTGTACTCTTTGGCCCTCCCGGTGCCGGTAAAGGCACCCAGAGCGAGAAGCTCATCGCCGAGTTTCAACTGGGGCATTTGTCTACCGGGGATCTGCTGCGGGCAGAGAAAGCAGCCGGTACAGAGCTGGGGCTCAAGGTAAAAGCGCTGATCGATGCCGGCATCCTGGTGCCCGATGAGATCGTGATCGAGATGATCAAAAAGAAAGTGCAGGCCACACAGGGCGGCAACGGCTTTATCTTTGATGGTTTCCCCCGCACGGTGGCACAGGCACAGGCGCTGGATGAGATGATGGCCGGCCTGGGCCAGAAGATCACCTGCATGGTAAGCCTGAATGTGGGCTTTGATGAACTGAAGACCCGCCTGCTGAAGCGCGCAGAACTGGAAGGCCGTACGGATGACACCCCGGAAGTGATCGCTGCCCGCATCCAGGAATACCTGACCAAAACCCTGCCGGTGGCCGATCATTACCGCAAGCAGGGCAAGCTCCAGGAAGTGGATGGCCTGGGCACCGTGGAGGAGATCTTTTCCCGCATTTCAACCGTTCTCAAAGCGCACGCCTGAGCGTGGCACTTTTTTGGTGCATAGTGGATATGCTGTGCACACCGGGCCATGTTTCTGGTTAAGCTCATACTGGGTATTTTCAAGGGCCTCACCCGCCTGATCCTCTCGCTCCTGAGTGTAGTGTTGCTGGCCGCATTGTTCCTGTGGTGGGCCAATAGCCGGACGAGCAGCTTTGCAGAACCCTACTTGTATGACCAGGTTGCCAAAGTGCCGTATACCCGTGTGGCTTTAGTGCCCGGCACATCTGCCTACCGTGCGGGCGGGGGAGACAATCCCTACTTCACTTATCGGATAGAAGCGGCCGCCGCCTTGTATAAGGCCCGCCGTATCCGCATCATTCTTGTGAGCGGGGACAATGGCAATAAAGAATATAATGAGCCGCTGGCCATGCAGAAAGCCCTGATAGCCAAGGGAGTACCCAAGGCCAATATCGTGCTGGATTATGCCGGCTTCCGCACCCTGGACACCGTGATCCGCTGCCGCGATGTCTTTGGCCAGAACCGGGTGGTGTTTATCAGCCAGCCTTTTCAGAATGCCCGGGCCGTGTATATAGGGCGGCATAACCAGATGGATATCATTGCCTTCAATGCCGGGGAACCTCAGAGCTATGCCGGGTCCTTTACACAGGTGCGGGAATGGATGGCCCGCGGGCGCATGATGCTGGATGTCCACTTGCTGAATACCGCGCCGCGTTTCCTGGGCGAGCAGGTGCCGCTGCCCCGCTAGGGGAACCTTTTATGTGGCGAATACCTGTTTGCGCTTCTCCCAGTTGCTGCATAGCAGGTTGTAATAGAAGTTGTTCTGCTTCTTGGCCAGCAACAGCAGGTCTATCCGCAGTATCTGCTCCCATTGCGGCGGGAAGAGCATGACCTCTGTGAGCCGCACTTTCTTTCGTTCGATAAGCGCCTCTATAAGGTAGAGGTTGTCCTGGTACTGGCGGATGTTCTTGAGCTTACGCAGCTGGATCTTGATGCGTTCGACCATCAGCAGGATCTCCCCGCCCTCTGCGTGGCTTTCCAGCGCCAGGATCGTGCGGATGACCCATAGCTTGGGGTCATTGGCCAGGCCGGGCAGCCGTTTTTGATAGCTTTCCAGCTCTTCTTTGGCCTGCTGGGGCAGGTGCGCTGCAATGAGCATGGCCAGGCGGTAAAACACGGCTCTTTCCAGCAATTCGTTGCTGATCTCCTTCTGGCCGATAAGCTGCTTGGTTTGCTCCAGTGCCAGCGTCAGGTCTTTTTCATAGAAGTTATAGAGGCTGCTGGTTTCCAGGTAATCCGGCAGAAAGACCTCCTTTACTTCACGAGAAAGGTCGGACAACAAACGGTTGGTCTTGTAGATGGCGCCGCTCAGGTTCAGGAAATCCCCGGATTTCAGGGCGCTTTTCAGCATGAGGTTGAGTACCTGCCAGCGGAGCAAAATGCTGTTGTCCAGTTTGCTGGCGTATTTCTCCCAGTAACCCAGGAGCTCTTTGTGGTGCTCGGCCATTGTGCCGCAGATCTCTGCCAGCAGCAGGCGGGACTTTAATACCTTGATGATGGTGGTATGGTGCTCCGGCCCCATCTGGGTAATGTCAAAACTGTCCAGCGTTGTCCTGTACTGCTGCGCCTGCCGCCTGCGGTCTGCCAGCGCCTGATCGTCATGGTTATCATACAGCAGCTGCAGCGCCTGCAGAATGCGCCGGGCCTGCATGCGGTGATGCAACTCCTCGCTCACTTCGTCCAGCTGCTGGTTCACGGCCGCATAACTGGCAAAAGTGGGTTTTTCAGAGAGCATCAGGGCTTCTGTCTGAAACCAGAGGGCTACCCGCTCGCGGTGCTTGTAATTATGCAGGTGGGCCACCTCGGAAGCTTCTCGCAACTGGTCCAGGGCTTCATTGCCCAGCTGGCGCTGAAGCAGGATCATCCCTTTGGTAAAGGACCTGAGGAATTGGTAGGAGGGGTGCGCATTATTGCTATACTCCAGCAGTACAAAGAGGATATCGTCCAGCAGAGCCCGTTTTTGCATACTGTAGAATGCCCGGGTGACATCCGCAAAGCTGTCCTTGTAGACAGTCTGGTCGATCTGCTTGGTATATACACCTGCCTTTTGATAAGCATCATAGATGGCTACCAACCGGCCTCCCTTGCCATGCAGGTGATACAGGCGCTTTTCTTCTTTAGTTAGAGTATGAATAAGGTCAAAAAGCGCTAGCATACAATGCGTAGTTAATCAGTAGACAAAGTTAAACACAAAGCTTTTTGTAAAACTACGAAATGCGTGAAAGAATGCTTAATTATAACTCAAATAAACCTGAAATTCTCAATAAAAACAACCTGTATGGTCTATTTCATGTGGAATTAAAAAAAGGAAGCCCCGTTTCCTTACTTAACGCGTTTGTATATAACTGTCCATGCTTTTCCCTGTTCAAAGCGCCGGACCAGCCGGGTATCCGGCAGGGTGGTGAGCTCCTGTGCATCCCGGTACATATGCCCTTGCCAGCGCGTGGCAAAGTCTGCCGTAACCACGTAGTATGTCCAGTCGGTTTCCGGCTCCAGCGTCACGGCTCCGAAGGGTTGGGCTACGTAGCCGTTATAGGGGTACACTAGTTTGCGGCGGAAGACCAGTTGTGTATAGATGAGTTCCCGGTCTATGCCCTGCCCGGTCATCCAGCGGACAGCCGCCAGGTCGCAGGCATTCTGGTCGGCATAGTTCAGGTTCACTTCGTCCACCCGGTCATCCGGGTAAACCAGGGCATAGCCCGCTACTACCAGCCCGGCCAGCCATGCTGCCGGGAGCGCCCACTGCCAGGGTGCCGCCCGGCATAACTGAAGCCCTCCCAATAGTAGCAGAGGTATCAGGCAGAGATAGTAGCGCATAACTGCCAGGAAAGGACTGTGCATGACCACATATCCTATGATCAGTATCCCGAAAAGACAGAGCGCGCCAGGAGCCAGGCGGCCGTCCGGCCATGGCCGGACTTTCAGCAGCTTTTGGCATTGCAGCAGGTATACCAGGGGCGCCGCCAGCCAGAGAAGCGTCCACCACCAGCGCCCTTGCTGCGCCCACAGCTCCGGCCCCACCAGCCCGAGAATGCGATAAGGCAGGTCCTGGTAGATCATTACCCCCCTGTGCTGCGGGAACAGCCAGAAACCCCAGGTCAGCTTTTGCAGCAGCAGGTACAGCAGTCCGGCGCCCAGGGGTATGAGGGTGATGCTGTAGGTCTTCCAGGAGTGCTGGCCCGGCCCTTTTGCCTTAAGCAACTGTAGCAGTAAGGTCCCCCCCGCCAGTAAGGGGAAGAATACCAGGGTGGTTTCTTTGGTCCAGGCCAGCAAACTCCCCCACAGGATATAGAGCAGCCACTGCCTGCGCAGCCAGGCCAGCAGCATCAGGGTGAACAGGAGAGCTACCAGCATCTCCGGCAGGATCAGTGTGCTTTGGACGAAGACGATGGGTTGTACCATCAGCAGCGCCAGCAGCAGCCATGCCACCTGCGGACGTGTGAGCCAGGCCGCCAGCACCCACACCGCACCCAGCCATTTGAGGCTGATCAGCAGGCTCAGTATCCGCATGGACAGGATACCGGAGCCTGCCACCTTGGCCCATAGCCCGTATAATGCGAAGAACAGGGTAGGGTGCCCGCGGCTGAGCTCCGGGGGGACGCTGGCCGGCAGCAAGCCCACTCCCTGGTCCCACTGGTGCAGGATGCCGGGGTAATAACAAAAGGCTTCGTCATTGAAGGCGGATTCCTGCAACCAGGGTATATGCAGGAATCCATACCCTGCCAGCACCAGCAGGAGCAGGCACCAGGTGCCCAGGCGGTATCCGTATACCTGGCGTCGCAGCAGAGTTGTCATGTGCGAATATACCGCTACACCAGCTTCCGGGGCGTGGTCAGCCGCACAGGTTTCAGGTAGGCGGGCTCAAAGCCGTGCAGGTCTGCAAACTGCTGCCGGCTAAATGCCCTGCTGGCGGGCACAGCCATGCCTGCAGCCAGCGCTGCAGGGCCATCCCAGACGATGCGTTGCGGCGGCTGGTGCAGCACGTGGTGGCATTTGGGCGCGCCATCCCCTATAAACAGCAGGGGATACCCGGGCAGGGCCGCTATCCAGTTGTCGTCTACGATCTCAGCCGCAGGGGCCTTCAGGCAATTCAATTCAGGGTCATAGAGGGCCGTGTACACCTCCATGCGCCCGGCATCCATCAGGGGAATGATACGCGCTCCCAGCGCTGCCGCCAGAGTAGCGGCCTGGGCAGCCAGTGCTTCCAGTGTGCTGATGGCAATGAGCGGAATATCCAGCGCCTGGGCTATGCCTTTGGCGGTGGAAGCCCCTATCCGCAGGCCCGTGTAGCTGCCGGGTCCCGCCGCGCAGGCCACAGCCTGTAGCTGTTCTACGGACACTTCTGCATTGGCCAATACCTGCTGCACCAGCGTAGTAAGTAGCCTGGCGTGTGCCTGCGGCACAAAAACTTCTGCACTGGCCTGTACTTTGCCGTCCTGCACCAGTGCGGCCGAACACAGAGGTGTGGCAGTTTCCAGGCACAGTATCATCAAACCTATTCCTTGTTGCGCAGGCTCTTTTCCACGGTATGCAATACATAGGCCCGGTGTGCCTGGGTGCCGGCATCGCCCGTGCGGCCATACTGCTGCATCCAGTTGCCGATCTGTTTCAATTGTCCCATAGCGATAGCCTTGGCAATGTGCGGATGCGTGCCTGCTGTAGGCTCCTGCGGACTGGCTACGCGAATCAGGTAGTTTACGTACAGCGCCTGCAGGTTCTGGCGGTAGGTATTCACATTCCCCGCCAGGTCGTCCTGGAAGATAGCCTGCGTCAGGTCGCGCATCACATCGTTGAGTGTATAGGTGTTGCCATACTGCGCACTGTTCAGGATGCGCTGCTGGGTGCTGGGGTGCAGGATATGCACCAGTACTGATGCCTGGGTGATCAATACCATCTCGGCTACTTTGGGGTCTTCCGTGCTGCCGAAGAAGTCGAAGCCCCTGCGTTGCAGTTGCAGGTGGCTGATGAGCTCCGCAGGGAACTGGAAAGCCGTGGGGCTGAATATCTGCTGGCGTAGCAGCTGCATGGCCTGTTGCTGCCTGGCCGCCGGTACCGGGGTGAAGGGTTGCTTGGCGCCTGCCTGCTTGGCGAAGGTGCGTTCTACATATACACCGCCGATGTAACGGCTCACTACGCCCGCCTGCGTGCTGATCTCGCCCAGTGTGCGGGAGAAGTTCACGCGCAGCTCATGGTAACTGTCGTTTTCCTGTGTATACCTGGGCAGCAACCTGGGTACCAGTTCTTTTGCCAGCCGGATGCGTCCTTCTGCATACGCAATGGCGTCTGAGGACATGTCCCCGATCATCACACGGGGGTCTATAGCTTTACCGGGCATTCTCATATCGTCCGCATCGTTGCCAAAGGCCAGCTCCGGCTCACCGGAACGGTCCAGCAGCGCTTTGACGCGGGCTTCTTCTGCTATGGCATTGGGCAGGCTGGGCGTGTAGGCATACTGGATGGCCCAGATATCATAAGGCCCGGGTTTGGTGGTATAGTAGAAGGATTGCTTGTCGCGCTCCGGGTCCACGTGAATGGCCGGGTAGTCCATGACGGAACCGGCCAGGCCCATACGCGCCGTGCGCGCCTTGTCGCGCAGTTGTTCCGGGCTGTGCAGTTGCGTGGCCTTCATATTGTGCATAAGGCCCAGTGTATGCCCCACTTCGTGCAGGGCCAGGTAGTAGAGGCTCTGGCGCAGCATATCGCTGAGTTCCTCATCGCTGGCGCCCGCACCGGCAGAGAGGAACGTGCGGCCAAAGTTCAGGCTGTGCTGCAAGTGCAGCCCCAGCGCACACTGGTGAGGATCGTGCAGGGTTTCTTCCCCGGCACCCAGCACTTCTTCCCAGCTCAGCGCTTTATCTGCCATCAGTTTCTCAAACTGCAGGCGGTTGGTGACGAATACCCATTCCAGCATGACGTCTGCGCCCAGGATCTGGCCTGTGCGGGGGTTTACGAAACTGGGACCATACCCTCCGAAGAGCGGGTCCGGGCTGCTGGTCCATCGAATGACGTTGTAGCGGATGTCGCCGGCATCCCAGTCTGCATTATCCGGCTGAATATTCACCTGGATGGCGTTGCGAAAGCCTGCGGCCTCAAAGGCCTCGTTCCAGGCCAGTACGGCTTCCCGCAGGGTGTTGCGGTATTCTACGGGTGTGGTGTTCTCGATCCACCAGACGATGGGTTCCACAGGCTCCGATACTGCCGCAGTGGGGTCTTTCTTTACCAGGTGCCAGCGGTTGATGGGGTCATGGTAATTGGCGGCACGCGTAGTGGTCATATCATTGACCTTTTGAGAGAAGTACCCTACCCTGGGATCTTCCAGGCGGGGCTCAAAGGTGTTCTGCGGCACTTCTATCAGGCTGTGCTGCAGGCGTATCGTCACGGCGCGGGCATCGGTCACCGCTTCGCTGCCGCCATTAACGGGGTAGGGGTTGTCAAAAGTATAGTCTACCACCAGGTCCGTATTGGCCGGGTAATTGCGGGAGCCCTTGATGCGGCTCTTGTCCCGGTTAAGACTGCCCAGCTGGAAACCCAAAGGATTCATGCCCGGTACCATACCGGGTTTTACCTGGTGCATGGATTCTGACAGGAACAGGTCATCGGCACTGAGCAGCAGATCGCCTTTGACAGAATCCTCCGCCACTATCTTCAGGCTGGCCAGTATGGCCGGAGAGATATTGGCATCGGCAGATTTGCTCAGCGCGTTCTGCGGATCAAAATAAAAGCCGGTGTTTTGCTTGACGATCTCCACTCTGCCATAGTAGCGTTGCAGCTTGAAGATACTGCTGCCCTGGTAGTTGCCGCGGAAGTGTCCTGCCTGCACCACTCCGTTCTCGGAGTATACAAAGTGGATGTATTCTTTCTCCAGCTGGTCCTTGCGCAGCAGTATCCAGACGGCGCCGTTGGTGGTGTCCCGGTAGAGGGTAAAGAGTCCCGGCTGGGGTTTGCAGGGCTTCAGTTTCTCCACCAGTGCTTTGCGGCCTTTCAGGCTGTCAGGTGTTGCCGCAGTAGTATCGGCCTTGGCCGCAGCTTTATCTTTGTCTTTAGGGGTTTTCTTCTGGGCAAAAACCGAAGGCGCCAGCAAGCAGAGGCATGCTGCCAGTACCACAGGCCCCACAGGGCCGGTTACAGATAGTAATCGTTTCATGGGTGCAAGATACGCCAGTCTGTTCCTTTGCCGTTGCTGCTGGTGTAAAACGCCCGCCGTTTATCCCTATTCCTGTGCTGCGAAGGTTCGGCCGGCCGGGTACGGCTGGTAGTTATGGGCAAGGAGTCCCTGCGCGCTTTCGGCAGGTACCTGTGCCATACGCCAGCCTTGTTTGCGCATATCGCGCCGGTACTTTTTATACTCCCTTTTGGGTGCAGGACAGGAGGCACACCCTGCCAGTGCCAGGCTCAGGCACAATGCCAGCATACACAGCAGGTGACTATAGTGCCGCATTTCCTCAGGATTGGATATTTAATATATGCTTAATTTTGTCAAACCCCCTGGTTTTGCAGCGAACAATACGATTTTTTCGGTATAGCCGTAGCTTTCAATCAACAAAGTATCCGTACATTTGTACCCCTGTTGAGAAAAATAACCCCTGCTGTGCAAAATCGTCCTTTTACCATTGATGTGCCAAAGCTGCGCCCCGGAGCGAATAGCTTTCGCTTTCATATGGGCAGCGTTTTCTTCCGGCAGGTGGAGCATAGCCTTATCCAGCGGGCGGATGTGGCGGTAGAAGCCAGCATAGACCGCCAGCCTGCATTGCTAGATGCCCGCATTGCGCTGGAGGGTAATATAGAACTGGTCTGCGACCGTTGCCTGCAGCCTTATCCCAAGGCGATCGTAGCCCGGCACCGTATCGTATACAGCTACGATGCACCCGATGAGCAGCCCGAAGCCGCTACGGATGATGAACTGGTGTTTATTTCCCGTAATCTCCAGACCCTGGATATGAGCCAGGACCTGTATGACCTCGTAAGCTTGCAGGTGCCTCTGCGCAAGGCGCCCTGCGATGAAGACAATACCCTGTGCCTGGCAGATGAGCAGGTGCGTAACCTCCTGGATGCGCCTGCCGGGGATACCTCTGCAGATCCTCGCTGGGATGCGCTCAATAAGCTTAAGGACAATTAAACGGCGCCGTTTAACAATAAGTATCGAACTTTTTTATTAGATAGAACCCATGGCTCACCCCAAGCGAAAAATCAGCAAGACCCGCCGCGACAAGCGCCGTACACACGACAAGATCACTACCAAACCCTATTACATTGACAATGTGAGCGGCGAGGCGACTCTTTACCACCGTGTGTGTCTGGAGAGCGGTTATTACCGTGGTCGCCAGATGATGAAAGGTACGGACGAATAACCAGCCCGGCACCACTTCTTTCCTTATCCTAATCTAACTTGGGATGCGAATAGGTCTGGACGCCATGGGCGGCGACTTTGCGCCCCGTAGCCCGGTGCAGGGAGCACTGGCTGTATTGCCGGCCTTGCCTGCAGACGTGCAATTAGTGCTCTATGGCCAGCGTGCCGCTATAGAGGCAGAGGCAGCCTCTGCCGGAGGAGTGCCGCCAGGCATAGAGCTTGTGGATTGCCCGGAGGTAGTCCTTATGGAGGACCACCCTGCCCTGGCCATGCGCCAGAAGCCTCACAGCAGCATTGCCGTAGGGTTGCAGCACCTGGCAGAAGGCCGGCTGGATGCTTACATCAGCGCCGGTAGTACCGGAGCCGTAACGGTAGGCAGTATCCAGATTCTTAAATTATTTGAAGGGCTGCACCGGCCCGCTATTGCCGGTGTATATCCGGTAGAAGACAAACAAGTGCTTATCCTGGATTGCGGAGCCAATACGGACAGCAAACCGGAATACCTGGTAGAATTTGCCTACATAGGCCATGCTTATATGAAGGCGGTTTATGGCCTGGAGAACCCCCGTGTGGGGCTGCTCAATATAGGGGAAGAACCTTCCAAAGGAAACCAGCTTGCCAAAGAAACGCATGCCATGCTCCAGAAACATGGCCATACACTCAACTTCGTGGGCAATGTAGAAGGCTGGGACCTCAACAGGTATGCGGCCGATGTGTTCGTCTGCGACGGCTTCACAGGGAATATCCTGATGAAAATGGTAGAAGGGTATTACCCTTACCTGAAAAAGATACTGCCCTATACTCCCGAGCTGGAACAGCTTAATTTTGAACGGGTGAGCGGCTTGCCGCTGCTGGGCGTTCAGGGCAATGTCATCATAGGGCATGGTAGCGCCAGCCCGCAATCCATCGGGCATCTCGTCCACAATGCACAAGACCTGGTGCGCAGCGGCCTGGTA
Organism: Bacteroidota bacterium; assembly: GCA_019638695.1. GTDB lineage: Bacteria > Bacteroidota > Bacteroidia > J057 > JAJTIE01 > JAHBTG01. The sequence continues at coordinate 14,315 of JAHBTG010000040.1, forward strand.
ACTTCATTGCCCCCGCTCGTATCCGGTATCTGGAAAGCAGAGGCCACGCAATAAGTTTTTCGGCATAAATCGCTTACTTGCATTCCTTTCTGCTGCGATTGATTTCCTTCGCTAAATTTTTCTTCAATGTCCATTACTGCTAGCATCACCGCCGTGGGCGGCTACCTGCCGGATTATGTGCTCACTAATCAGGAACTGGAGACGCTGGTGGATACCAGTAACGAATGGATACTGGAGCGCACCGGCATTAAGGAACGCCGCATCCTCAAAGGCGAGGGCCTGGGTAGCTCCTATATGGGGGTGAGAGCGGTGCGGGAACTCTTGCAAAAGCGTAATCTGGACCCTATGGAGATAGATTTGCTCATTTGCTGCACCGTGACCAAGGATATGGTGTTCCCGGCTACGGCCAATATCATTACAGACGAAGTGGGCGCCAAGAATGCCTGGGGGTTTGACCTGGAAGCTGCCTGCTCCGGGTTTCTCTATGGCCTGAGTGTGGGCAGCCAGTTTATCCAAACCGGCCGTTACCAGAAAGTGGTGGTGGTGGGCGTGGACAAGATGAGCTCTATTATAGACTACCAGGACAGGAATACCTGCATTATCTTTGGAGACGGCGCCGGCGCCGTGCTGCTGGAGCCGGATACTACCGGTCATGGCGTGCTGGACTTTGTGAACTTTGCCGACGGCGATGGCGCCAAGCACCTGCATATGAAAGCGGGCGGCAGCCGCAAACCCGCCAGCGTAGAGAGTGTGCTGGCCCGTGAACACTTCGTCTACCAGGAGGGCAAGGCCGTCTTCAAGCGGGCTATCCCCGGTATGACACAGGCCGGGCAGGAACTGCTCAGGCGCAATGACCTCACGGCAGATGATATTGCCTGGGTGGTGCCACACCAGGCCAATGTGCGTATCATAGAAGGCGCCGTGCAGAACCTGGGCATCCCTATGGAACGGGTGATGATGAACATACAGCGCTATGGCAATACCACGGACGGCACCTTGCCCCTCTGCCTCCGGGATTATGAGAAACAACTCAAACGCGGAGACAAGCTCTTGCTCGTCAGCTTCGGGGGAGGCTTTACCTGGGGGGGCGCCTATATCAAATGGGCTTATAATGGTGCTTAAGCCCTATGCTGCGCCGTATATTTATTTTACTGTTGTTGCCGCTGGCAGGCTGTAAAGGCTGGGACGACGATGTTTACCAGTTTCCCCAATATGAATATTCCCTGTTGTTAATAGAGACCGGTAACCAGGTTGCCCTGTACCGGGCAACTCCCCTAGGGTTTTCTACCTTTACCTATTCAGGCCAGGTTGCAGATGATATCATTACAGGCTTTGCCTTGCATGAACAGCACCTGTATGCGGCTCTTCCTGCCAAGCGGCAGTTGCTTCGCATAGACCTGAAGAGCGGGGTGCTGCTCAACCGCTGGGACCTTGGCTTTGCTGTTACCAGTGTGGTGGCAGGAGATGCCGAGGTCATGGCCTGCGGCCCGGGCAAGATGGCCTTTGTGCCCTACAAGAACCCGGATAAGTGGCGGGAAACGACAGACCACAGTCTGCTGGACAGCCTGGTGCATCCTGCATATGTAAGCGGCAACTACTTCCTGGCGGGCAAAACGGCTGCCGGGTATGCAGCGCTTGTGGTGAATGCCACAGCCCGTACGCCCGTTGTCGTGCAACCCCTGGAAGCATTGCCTGCCAAATGGGCTGCCGGTACTCTGCTGGCCGGCAGTGCCGGTTCCCGTATCCGGTATGTCTATGACCCTTTTACGCGCAGTCTGCAAGGACCCGCAGCGGCGCCACTGCTGGATATGGAGACCAGCACCCTCTACAGGAGGCCCTATGAGCGGGAGTACCTGGGCTCCGTCACTTTGCTGCAAGACAGCTCCCTTGCCCAGGTTGGCGTCAGCGACAAAGCCACCAGTCTTGCCCTGGACAGCTGGGGCAGCCAGCTGGTCTATACGACTCCCGGGGCCGTTGTATTCTACCACCTGGGCACCCGCCAGTCCCTGGGCCGCATTCCCCTGCCGGGTATATCCTCCATTCGCCACGCCGTCCATTATTATCGATACTAGCGATTACCCGTTTGCCTCAGAAAAATCCCTAATTTCACCCCGCAAAAAATTGTAACCTGCATGGCCAGTACTTCAGATATCCGGAATGGTTTGGTAATCCGCTTTAACCACGACCTCTATAGCGTGGTGGAATTCCTCCATGTAAAACCCGGTAAAGGCGCCGCTTTTGTGCGCACCAAGCTCAAAAGCCTTACCACCGGCCGGGTGCTGGAGAATACCTTCCCCTCCGGTGCCAAGCTGGAACCTGTGCGCGTAGAACGCCGCAAGTTTCAATACCTCTATCCCGACGGGAGCGAGTTTATTTTTATGAATACCGAGACCTTTGAACAGATCAGCATCCCTGCACACCAGATAGAAGCCCACGAGTTCTTACAGGAAGGCCAGGAATGCGAAGTCATGATCAATGCAGATGATGATGATGCCATCCTTACGGTAGACCTGCCCAACTTTGTGGTGATGACCGTTACCTATACCGAACCCGGCCTTAAAGGGGACACTGCCACCAACACCCTGAAACCCGCCACGGTGGATGATACGGCAGAAGTGCGGGTGCCCTTGTTTGTCAATGTAGGAGACAAGGTGCGTATCGATACCCGTACCAAGCAATACGTAGAACGTGTGAAAGAGTAATCCTCTGTACTACGTAATCCTTTCTCTGTATATTTGAGCAAAACACTACCTGGTAATTATCCCAATCCCATTCGTATGAGCATGGATCCCAAAATCATTCAGGAAATCCTGAAGCTTGTGAATAAAAGCGACCTAACGGAGGTAGAGATTGAAGAAAAAGACTTTCGCCTGCGCATCAAACGTTCCGGCGTAGAAGGTGCCGCGCATATCATCAGCCCTGCAGAACTGCAAACCTACACGTTGCCTGCACTGTCCGTTCCCCAGCAGTTACCTGCTGCAGCTGTGCCTTCCGCCGCTTCCCAGCCTGCACTTACGGCTGCTCCGGAAGCCTCTGCGGCTGCCTCCACGCCCGCTTCTGCGGCTGGCGGTAAAATGCACACGGTTACCAGTCCCATGATAGGTACTTTCTATCGCAAGCCCAGCCCCGACAAAGAGCTGTTTGTAAAAGTGGGAGATACCATTTCCAAGGGCCAGGTGCTTTGCATTATAGAAGCCATGAAGCTCTTCAACGAAATAGAATCTGAGGTGGCTGGCAAAGTGGTGCAGATCCTGGTAGAAGATTCTTCGCCCGTAGAGTATGAGCAGGCGCTTTTTGTGATAGAACTTAGTTAGTACACAGGCTGCCTGCCCGTTTGATCTCTTCATTCCTTCCTACTCTTTCTTTTCCCGCACGCCCATGTTCAAGAAAATCTTGATAGCCAACCGCGGCGAGATAGCCCTTCGTATTATCCGCACCTGCCGGGAGATGGGTATAGGCACCGTAGCCGTATACTCCACCGCAGATAAAGACAGCCTGCATGTGCGCTTTGCTGATGAGGCTGTGTGTATAGGCCCCCCGGCCAGCAAGGATAGTTACCTGAGTATCCCCAATATCATTTCTGCTGCAGAGATTACCGGCGTGGATGGCATACATCCGGGCTATGGTTTCCTGAGCGAGAATGCCCGTTTTTCCCAGGTTTGCCAGGATTATGGCATCAAGTTCATAGGCTCACCCCCGGATATCATCAATAAGATGGGGGATAAGGCTACCGCCAAGGCCACCATGAAAAAGGCGGGCGTGCCCGTAGTCCCGGGCTCAGACGGTATCATTGAGAACATAACCCGCGCCAAGAAACTGGCATTGGACATAGGCTACCCCGTCATGATCAAGGCTACTGCCGGTGGCGGCGGCAAGGGTATGCGCATTGTACGCAGTGAGGATGAACTGGAAAAACTGTGGGATTCCGCCCGCCAGGAGGCCAAAGCAGCCTTTGGTAATGACGGGATGTACATGGAGAAGTTCCTGGAGCAGCCCCGTCACGTGGAGATCCAGGTGATGGGCGACCAGTATGGCAATGTCAGCCACCTTTCTGAGCGCGATTGCTCTGTGCAGCGCCGTAACCAGAAGCTGGTGGAAGAATCTCCCAGTCCTGTGCTTAATGAACGGCTGCGCAAGAAGATGGGCGAGGCTGCTGTGGCCGCTGCTAAAAGCGTGAAATATGAAGGCGCCGGCACCGTAGAGTTTCTGCTCGACAGCGATGGCAAGTTCTATTTTATGGAGATGAACACCCGTATACAGGTGGAACACCCTGTGACGGAAGAGATCTTCCAGTATGACCTCATTAAGGAGCAGATCAAGGTAGCCGCCGGAGAAAAGGTGTCCGGGCGTCATTACTTTCCCAAAGAGCGTTTTGCCATGGAGGTGCGCATCAATGCAGAGGACCCCTTCAATGATTTCCGCCCCAGCCCCGGCCGCATTACCAATATCTTTCATCCCGGCGGGCACGGCGTACGCTTTGACAGCCATGTATATGCCGGTTATGTGATCCCGCCCTACTATGACTCTATGATTGGCAAGCTCATCGTATCTGCTTTCAGCCGCGAGGAGGTGATCGATAAAATGAGCCGTGCCCTGGATGAACTTATTATTGAGGGTATTCATACAACAGTACCCTTCCATAAAGCCCTCATGCGCAATGAACGCTTCCGCAAGGGAGATTATACCACCAAGTTTATGCTGGAGTGGGACTGGCTGGCCGATATGCAGAAAATGCGCCAGTAGCCGAACCTCTCATAATGCGATATACCCAAAGCCTGCGCACTAGCGCAGGCTTTCTTTTTGACAATGATATATCATTATGCTAAAGGCTTTCATTCCTGTATATAACAGAAATCTATTCCAGCTGCTTACGGATATACACCCCTACCAACCGGCCTAAGTGAAAAGGGCGAAGCCGCGGGGGCGGCCGGGTGGCGAACAGCCCAAAACACTGTCTGAGCCCCTACTAAGGGGCGAGTTTGTTTTGGGCCGCCGGAAGGCCGTGCACGCCGCCCTTTTCGGTTCAGCCTTGATTTTTGGGTACTTTTTTATCAAGAAAAAAGTACGAAATAAAGGATTGGGCCATATCCTGTATGCGCCGGCAAGGCAGAGAAGAATAATGCTCACGCGGTTGGAGCCGCGCGAGAGCGGGGCGTCTGACCACAGGACAGAGATCCTTTGCTGCACTCAGCATGACACGGGCGGAGTGTGCAGGGAATGCCGAAACCAGTCTGTCAGGACGATTTCCTTACTAATTATTTGCTCTATCAATTACTATGTGGCTTAGTGTGAATGGGTAGATCATCGCCTTTCTTTTTGGAATACCCGGCTGGTATTAAGAACGAGCCGCAGCCGGGTCATCAAACAACGTGACGGGCGGGAGCAGTTTAAAGCTTTGCCTGTGCCATGCTGTGGGGCCCCGTTCGGCAATGGCTCTGCGATGCGGAGGTGTGGGATAACCCATATTGGTTGCCCACCCGTAATAAGGGTGCTGTATATGCAATAGCCGCATCATATCATCCCGGTAGGTCTTGGCCAGGATGCTGGCAGCCGCTATGGACATCAGCTTGCCGTCCCCCTTCACCACACAGGTGTGTGGGATCCGGTGGGACCGGAAGCGGTTGCCATCCACCAGCAGCCAGTCCGGCGCCTGGTGTAGCTGGTCGACCGCCTGGTGCATGGCGCTGATGGCCGCCTGCAGGATGTTTTGCCGGTCTATCTCCTCCACAGACAGGATACCCAGTCCCCAGCAGAGGGCGTGATGCAGCACCACTTCCCGGGCCTCCTCCCGCTGGGCGGGGTTCAGGGTCTTGCTGTCGCGCACCAGTGGGTGCGTAAAATCAGGCGGCAATATCACGGCGGCGGCTACCACAGGTCCGGCCAGTGCGCCCCGGCCGGCTTCATCCACACCCGCCTCGGTGCGGCCGCTTTCCAGGCAGGGTGCCAGTGCAGGGTAAGTCTTTGCCATATGTGAAGCTATGCAAAATATCCCAGCTGTCCTTTGCGGTCAGTATCGTCTCCCTTTCCAGTTAACCTTGCCGGGCAGGGGAAACCACAGCAGGTAGACGACAAGGTTCAGCGCCAGGTATACCTGGTAGGGTACAAAGAAGATCAGCATCTGTAGCCGGCGCAACCGGCTGGTAGCCACCGTAAGCAGGGCGGCGTCTGCCGCCACTTTCATCCCCAGCAAGATAAGCGCCTGGTAGAGCGGCAGCAGGAAGAATGCAATGCCCAGCGCCACGTGAGCGATGCCTGCCAGTGCAAAGGCGCCTACCGCATAAGCCGGACCGCGTTGACCCCCGCGGAACCAGCGTTTCCGCTGCTGGAGGAGCGCCCCTAACCCGCGGATAGGCCGGCTCAGGTTGAGGATATGCGGGTTGTATAGCCACAGCAGGCGCAGGCCGCTGGGTTTTACGGCTTCCCATAGCTTGTAGTCTTCCGTAATACTGAAGGGAATGGCTTCATAACCGCCTGTGGCCTCATAAGCCTTGCGCGAAATAGCCATATTGTTCCCCACTGGAGTAACGGGCAACCCCAGGTCGTTAAAGCACTTGATCAGGCTGATGCCTGTGAGCCAATCCAGCCCTTGCAGGCGGGTAAAGAAACCCGTTCCTTTCACCAAAGTGAGCCCGGTGACGATGCCCACCCCGGGTGTGCGAAACCCGCCGGCCAGTAAGGCTGCCCAATGCCGCCCGTGTATCACATCTGCGTCTGTGATGAGCATTAACTCGCCCCGGGCCCTTTGAGCCAGCTGGGCCAGCACATTCTGCTTGCCCCGGAGGCCCGGGCGCGTCTCGGTGATGCGGTGATAATGGAAGTGGGGCTTATCCCGGATAAATTCCTGTATGATGCGGGCGGTCGCATCGGTGGAGCCGTCATCCCCTATGTGAATGTCCAGCAGCTCGCGGGGGTACTTCTGGTGCTCCAGGCTGATCAGGCAGTCAAGGATACACGCCTCTTCATTCCGCGCGGCTACCAGGATAGAGATCGTGCGGCCGTAGTCCAGGCGCGGCCGGTCCCTGCCCCAGGCCAGTACGGCGGCAAACACCACATGCAGGAGCGCGTAGGCGGCTATGGGAATGAACAGCAGGAGGGGGATGAGCATGCGGCAGTGGGGAGGGTTATAGCGCTGCCATGCGGTATCCTTTGTCGGAGAAGTGTTGCAGCAACAGCGGCAGCATTTCCCGCAGTTTGAGGGCACATTTGGCGCTGTCGTGCATCACGATGATGCTGCCCGGCCGGGTGTTGTTGATCACATTGGCCACGCATGCCTGTGCCGAGAACAAGGGGTCAAAGTCGCGGGCCAGTACGTCCCACATGACTATCTGGTATTTACGCTGGATGGCCCATTTGGCCAGCAGGTTAAACTTGCCATAGGGCGGGCGGAATAGCGTGGGGCTTGTCCCTGTTTCCCGGGCCAGTACCCGCCGTGTGCGTTCGATCTCCCGCATGTAGTCTGCCGGGGGAGTCTTCCACCCGTTGCGGTGGTTATAGGTGTGATTGCCCAGGCTGTGCCCTTCCTGCAGGATCTGCCGGGCTAATACCGGGTGACGCGCTACCTGGCTGCCCACCACGAAGAAAGTAGCTTTGGCACCATATTTGCCCAGTTCTTCCAATACCCAAGGGGTGATACCCGGCGAAGGCCCATCGTCAAACGTGAGGTACACAACCGGTTCCTGCCGGGAATGATGCCAGCGGATACGGGGCATGAGCGCCTGTATGAGAGCCGGGGTGCGTACCAGTGCCATACTGCCAAAATAAGCAAACCTGCATTTTGCTATACATTCCCCCTAAATTTGTTAAGAGACAAACGATTCCCCGTCCTTTTTACGTTGTACCTACAATGACTTCTGTCCAAGCCTTTTTCCTGCTGCTGTGCAGCCTGCCGTTTTCCCTGATGGCACAATCCGTGGAGAAGAAACTGTATGCCGATATCGCTGCAGAACTGCACACCCCCTCTGACAAGATCCGGGTGATCAACCTGTGGGCCACCTGGTGCCGCCCCTGCGTCAAGGAGCTCCCGGTCTTTGAGGAGTTCCGCCAGAAGTATGAGGGCCGTGCAGAAGTGATCCTGGTGAGCCTGGATTTTCCGGCCGACCAGGATGCCCGCCTGCCTGCATTCGTGCAGGCTAAGGGTTTGCAGAGCCGCATCCTTGCCGTGCAGGATACGGACCCCAACCAGTGGCTGAACCTGGTAAATGCCGACTGGAGCGGCGCTATCCCGGCTACCTATATCGTGGGAAAGGATGGTAGGATCGTATACTTCCACAACGGGGAAACCACGCTGGAAGCCCTGGAGAAAGTAGTGGAACCCTTCCTTAAGTAATAAATACAATCGTATATAAATCATTAAATACCAATAGATTATGAAACTGCTGAGCATTACTGTATTATTTAGCCTGCTGGCTATCTCTGCCAGCGCCGGAGGCCCCGGTAAGGGCTACCAGGTGGGAGATAAGGTCACTGACTTTAAGCTCAAGAATATCGACGGAAAACAACTGGGCCTGTCGGATTTCCAGGACCGCAAAGGCGTGATCGTGGTATTCACCTGCAATCACTGTCCCTATGCCATCAAGTATGAGGACCGCCTGATAGACCTGCATTCCCGCTATGGCGCAGACTTCCCCGTACTGGCCATCAACCCCAATGCCCCCACTGTAGAAGATGACAGCTATGACCAGATGAAGGTGCGTGCACAGGAGAAAGGCTTTAACTTCCCCTATTTGCTGGATGCCGATCAGAAGATCGCCCACCAGTTTGGCGCAGAGCGCACCCCGCATGTCTACCTCCTGCAACCTGTCAACAAAACCTGGCAGGTGGCCTATATAGGCGCTATTGACGACAATGCCGGCGATGCCTCCGCCGTCAAGACCCGCTACCTCGAAGATGCCCTCAAGGCCCTCAAGGACGGCAAACCTATTGCCCAGAGCACAACTAAAGCCATTGGCTGCACCATCAAGTGGAAGCAGTAGGGTACTTACCTTCCATTTGAAGAAGGCCGTGTATCCCACGGCTTTTTTTATGTCCCAGGCGGTGTCCTGCGCCTGCACACCGCTTTCCCGGGGTAGTGGAACCGAATGCCCGTCTGTTTTGTAACTTTGCATAACAGTTTGCGCATATCAAAGACATCGTATGAGTAGCAAAGGACGGGTGCTGGTGGCCATGAGCGGTGGCATAGACAGTAGTGTGACGGCGGCGCTGTTGCACCGGGAGGGGTATGAGGTCATTGGTATTACCATGAAGACCTGGGACTATGCTGCCAGCGGCGGCGGCAAAAAAGAGACCGGCTGCTGTAGCCTGGACAGTATTAACGATGCCCGCCAGATGGCCGTGGAAATGGGTTTCCCCCACTATATCATAGACATCCGCGAGGAGTTTGGCGACTATGTCATCAACAACTTCGTGGACGAATACCTGGCCGGGCGCACCCCCAATCCCTGTGTTTTGTGCAATACCCACATCAAGTGGGAGGCGTTACTGCGCCGGGCAGACCGCATGGACTGCCGGTATATCGCCACAGGCCATTATGCCCGCCTCAGGGAATACGACGGCCAGGTAGTCATTGCCCGCGGGGCAGATGATCACAAGGACCAGAGCTATGTCCTCTGGGGTCTCCGCCAGGAGGTGCTGAAGCGCACACTGTTCCCCGTGGGAGGCTTTCAGAAGCCGCAGATCCGCCAGATGGCTGCAGACTGGGGCTTTGACAGCCTGGCCAAAAAGCCCGATAGCTACGAGATCTGCTTTGTGCCGGACAACGATTACCGGGGCTTCCTGCGCCGCCGCAAGCCCGAACTCGCCCAGCTCGAAGGCGGCCGGTTTCACACCACCGAGGGCCGTGTAGTAGGCACGCACCAGGGATATCCCTTCTACACCATAGGCCAGCGCAAAGGACTGCCCGCCATGGGAGAGCCCTACTATGTGGTGGACATCCTGCCGCAGGAGAATGTGGTTATCATCGGCAGGGAAGAAGCCCTGTTTGAGCACACCCTGACGGTGCGCGGCCTTAACCTGCTGAAGTACCCCGTCCTGCCCGAAGAGGGCCTGCCGGTAATTGCCCAGATCCGTTACAATGACAGCGGCAACCCGGCTATGCTCTACCCTGGAGAGGTGCCCGGCACCGCCCGCGCCATTTTTGACCAGCCCGTTAAGGCTATCACGCCCGGCCAGAGCGCCGTCTTCTACGAGGACGATGAGGTAGTGGCCGGCGGCTGGATACAGACGGTGGGCCTTTCGCCCCAAACCGTTCCCGGCCTGGAATCGGCCCCGCTCCGCTTGAGCTAGGTCCTGTCGTTATCCCTTTGCCGGGTGGTGGGAGCGTGCCCATTTCGCTAACTTTGCGCCATGAAGCCTTCCGCTGAACCCAGGCGCTATCTCGTCACCTCCGCCCTGCCCTATGCCAACGGCCCCATCCATATAGGTCACCTGGCCGGGGCGTTCCTCCCTGCAGATATTTATGTGCGATACCTGCGTAGCATGGCAAAAGATGTGCTCTATGTCTGCGGCAGCGATGAACACGGGGTGGCCATTACCCTGCGGGCCCAAAAAGAGCACCTCACTCCCCGGGAGATTATAGACAAGTATCACCCCGTGATACGCGACAGCCTCAAGGCATTCGGCATCAGTTTTGACAACTACAGCCGTACCAGCCTGCCCATCCACCGCGAGACTGCCCAGGAGTTCTTCACCCGGTTTGCGGAGAACAAGGAATTCGAGGTCTTTGAGCAGAAAGAGACTGAGCAGCTCTATGACCCCAAGGTAGACCGCTTCCTGCCCGACCGCTATGTGACCGGCACCTGTCCCGTGTGCAACAGTCCCGGTGCCTATGGAGACCAGTGCGAGAAATGCGGCAGCAGCCTTAGCCCCACAGATCTCATAGACCCCAGATCTGCCTATACCGGCGAGACCCCCGTGCTCCGCAAGACCTCTCACTGGTTCCTGCGGCTGGACAAGATGCAGCAGGACTGGCTCAATGACTTCGTGGCGCAGCAGCAGGACCGCTGGAAGCCCAACGTCTACGGCCAGTGCAAAAGCTGGCTCGACGGCGGCCTGCAGCCCCGCGCCATCACGCGAGACCTGGACTGGGGTATCCCCGTCCCTCTGCCCGATGCCGAAGGCAAGGTGCTCTACGTGTGGTTCGATGCCCCCATCGGCTATATCTCCTCCACCAAGGAATGGGCTCTGCAGCGCGGCACCCCCGATGCCTGGAAGCCCTACTGGCAGGATCCCGATACCGCCCTGGTGCACTTTATCGGCAAGGACAATATCGTCTTCCATACCCTCATCTTTCCCGCCATGCTCCACTATCATGGCGACTACATTGTGCCCTGGCAGATACCCGCCAATGAGTTTCTCAACCTGGAGGGCGATAAGATGAGCACCAGCCGCAACTACGCCGTGTGGCTGCATGAATACCTCCAGGACTTCCCCGGCAAGGAAGATGTCCTGCGCTATGTACTGGCCGCCACCCTACCCGAGACCAAGGACAACGACTTTACCTGGAAAGACTTCCAGGCCCGCAATAACAATGAACTGGTGGCCATCCTGGGTAACTTCGTTAACCGGGTGCTGACCCTGGTGCAGAAGTATTACCAGGGCGCCGTGCCCCGTCCTGTCGATACGACCCCTGTGCTGGAGACGCACCTCACGGCCCTGAAGCAGGAACTGGAGACCTATGTCCGCGCCTATAGCGACAGTATGGAGCGTTTCCGCTTTCGCGACGCGCTTACCGCCCTGATGAATATGGCCCGTGCCGGCAACGGCTATCTCCAGCAGTGCGAGCCCTGGAAACTGGCCAGGGACCAGTCCGGGCTGGTGCCGGGCATTCTCTATCACGGGGTGCAGGTGTGTGCCCTGCTGGCCGCCTATATGGAGCCTTTCCTGCCGTTCACCGCCGGGCGCCTCTGGGATATGCTCAATACCCCCCGGGTCTCCCTGGCAGAATTGCAGGCCGGGGAGGGATCCCCCGCGGCCTTGTCTGAGCTGGTGCCTGCCGGTACTTTGCTCCCTGTGCCCCCCCTGCTCTTCGACAAAATAGAGGACGATACCGTGGCCGCGCAGGTTGCCCGCCTCCAACCGCCTGCAACGCAAACCACCACAGCTCCTCTACCCGTGGAGGGCACCCGGGGAACGCCGGAGCTGTCCCCCGCCAAGCCCGAGATCCAGTTCCCCGATTTTGAGAAGCTGGATATCCGCGTAGCCACCATCACGGCCGCGGAACGGGTCCCCAAAGCCGACCGCCTGCTCAAACTGACCCTGGATACCGGGCTGGATACCCGCACGGTGGTCAGCGGCATTGCCGAACACTACGCTCCGGAAGCCATCGTGGGTCAGCGCGTCTGCCTGCTGGCCAATCTGGCGCCCCGCAAGCTCAAAGGTATCGACAGCCAGGGTATGGTCTTGATGGCCGAAAGCCCGGAAGGCACGCTTCGGTTTGTGGTGCCTGCGGAAGACCTGCCTAATGGCAGCGTGGTGAGGTAACTCCCCGGCTGC